>NZ_JBJGED010000003.1:0-392265 GCF_045062745.1 Paenibacillus sp. HJGM_3 | reverse complement strand
CCCGTGGACAAACCCATCATACCGAGGCGCTCCTTTTTTGGCAAAGGCTATTTCTTAGCCCTAACAGGAAGGTTCAATGAAACTCAAAAGGAGCTGTCCTTGGGCAGCTCCGCACTAACGTTCCCCGATATCTGAAAAAGTCATAAAATACATTTTCTATGCAAATAGAGTCAACTTTGTAAAGCGAAATTTTTACTAAAAGGTAGGAGCAGGTGGTTCGTCTATTTTCATACGGAGTAAACTATAAGGCTTCTGCCGCAGGTCATTTCCATAATGAAATCTTGCCTGCCGATGTAATTGGTTCACGATGAAATATAAGTATTGATCTGGACCAATAGAAAAAGTATCCGGCCATAAAATTCTCGGATCATGTGCGATGGTTTCCATTATTCCATTCGGCAATATCTTTCGAATACTATTGTTTTCATAGTCTCCAGCGTAAACGTTTCCTTTTGCATCGGTGATCATTCCATCTGAAGCACCTTTTTCTCCCCAATACTTCACGTGATCCTGTAAATTCATATCCGGTATCGTTCGGTCTCTTAGGGCTTCCGTTGAAATCGAGTACAGATGACGACTGGAGAGAGGACAAAAATACAACATCTTGCCGTCCGGGGAAATCGCTATACCATCGGATGCCAATCTAAAGGGTGAAGTAGATCCGTCTTTGTTTCGATTCATCAGGATTTTACCTTCAACTTTCGGTAAGAGAAAGAGATCGGGCGAAGTTGAATTTGCCCCGTTTAACCGTCTCCAGGCATAACCGGTTTCTAAATCAACGACAATAATGGCTCCTGGTCCTCGGGAAGACGAATCCGTTATATAAGCATAACCTGCTTTACCAACACGAAAATCAAATCGGACATCATTCAGATAAGTGGTTGGCAGGACAACATCTTCCGTAAATGTATATACACTTCTTATGGTATTTGAATATAAATCTACAGCGACTAACTTCGCCCCCCCTTTGATGGGTTCAGAGAAATTAGGAGCTCCTGTATCCAGTACCCAAAGCGTACCATTTCCATCAGCAACGACACTTTGGACACTAATGAAGGACGTTGTGATATTCGATGGACTTACCACATTAGCGTCTAAACTAGGATACGGCTGTAATGTATCGTGAATGATTTCAGCCACCGTAAATTTAACGTCGTCTCCCCATTTCGGAAAGCAAATGAAAATACGCCCGGTTTCAGAAACAGTAACGCCTGTAGGCATGGCTCCGTAAAACAAAAAAACCGCCTCAAACTTACCGAAATACTTTTCACTCGGTAACATCACTTGTATAAAATCCTCCTTAACAGGTTCGAACTGCTATCACCTATTTATATGACTGTTTGTTGTTCAAGTGCCTGCATAATAAAATATTTTTACGGGAACCCCGCTGTACTGACGATAGTTGAGGTGCTGCTCGTACAATATACCGATCTGATTCGGTGTGTTCGTTGGAACTGGTTTTGGTCGTGGGACACGATTTTTCTCACATTCCTGATGACTCGAGCGTTCTGCGTGATCTACTTCGGAACCATGACACGAGTGGAAACGGCAACACAAAAGAACGCAGCCAGTACGACACGTTCCTAAATGTCGGGCTATGCCCCGAAGACGTCGCCCCAGCTTGCGCTGGCCGCGCTCCTGCTGCCGCCGCGCGTGGTGCTGAAGAACGTCGGCATTTTAATGACCAACCCGTAATAATAGGAAGCAGAAGAAAGAGGGAGTCCCCTTAAGGGCCTCCCTTTCGCTTGTCATGATTCGCTGTGCTCAGGCGCGTTCGCCGAAGTGCAAAAATGTCTCATTGAAATGGGGGCAATTTCCGTAGTCTGCTTATATCCACTTAAACATCATACGCAATAGACAGACGACCATACCTCGACATTGATGAGCTTGATTCCACTTGTATACGGCGAAAAAAGAAAGAGAATCTCGCCACTACCAAAGCTACCGTTTTATTGTTGGTCCGGCAGACGTAATGCGTTTGCTGAAGTTTGCGCTTGATCTAAAAATTCCTCAGCTTGGGTCAATTGCTGCCGGGCCGTCTCCAAAGCTTGTGAATTTGTTGCCGCATTAGATTCACTTATCGAGCTTATTGCCTGATTTAAAGCCGTTTGCGCCTCAGAAACCGCGTTAGATGCATGCTGCTCGAGCGTATTGCCGCTCGAGTTAAGTGTACCTTCCGCCGGTTTTCTTGCATTTTCGGTGGCTAGATCAATTTTGTTTTCATTGGGCAAGGTGAGTCCTCCTTCCTTGAGCAAAGATCAATAACTTTAACAGAAATATTAAACAGAAATAAGTATGCGGTTGAGATTTTGTTTATATTCTTACGACTGCATGGGAATATCCGGACCCCATATTTCCGGCAATCATTTTTAGTATAAGATCCGATGAGTCGGAGAATCTAACGTTGATGAAAAAGGAGGGAATAATTTCTCAATGAATACGCCAACGCTAGCGCCGCATGAATCAATGGAACTGCATGAAGCGTTAAACTTTAAAACGCTCTGCCTGGCTAAGTCAAAACTTATGCAAGGCTTGGTCTTTGACCAAGAGCTAAAAGCGTTAATGCAGAAGGACGTCATTCAATCCACGCAACAGATCGCCGAGCTGCAAGCAATCTACGCAAGAGCTCCTTTCCAAGCGTCTGTTCCGAATAGCCCCACACCTATAACACATTAAAGGGGAACGCAAATGAATACTGATTATCTAGACCCGATTAATTCATTAAATATGCCGGAAATGGCAGATATGACTTTTGCAATGGACTTCCTTCTTCGTGCCAAGGAGGGTGTGCGAAATTTGTCCATCGCCCTGACGGAAACGGCTTCTCCGGATGTAAGAGCTCTGCTGCGCAATCATCTTAAGCAGGGGATTGCTATGCACCAAGAAATCACGGAGCTCATGATTCGCAAAAAATGGTTCCATCCTTACGAGCTGAACGAACAGTACCAACTCGACCAGCTTTCGGCGAAAAATACGGTGATGATCGGGCAGATGAATTTGTTCCCGGATGATACGTCGCGTAAAGGGATGTTTGATCGGACCCCAGATGAACATATTGGAGGACATAATGCATGAAGGCGGTAACGTATCAAGGGATTAAAAATGTCGCGGTCAAAGAGGTACCGGATCCGAAGATTGAGAAACCGGACGATATGATCGTAAAGATCACCAGTACCGCCATTTGTGGTTCTGACCTTCACCTCATTCACGGGATGATTCCTAACCTTCAGGAGAATTATGTCATCGGGCATGAACCGATGGGGATCGTAGAAGAAGTAGGCCCCGGCGTGACAAAGGTAAAGAAAGGCGACCGGGTGATCATCCCGTTCAACATCGCGTGCGGAGAATGCTTTTTTTGCAAAAATCAGCTGGAAAGCCAATGTGACAAGTCAAACGAACACGGGGATATGGGGGCATATTTCGGCTACTCCGGAACGACCGGCGGGTACCCTGGCGGGCAAGCCGAGTATTTACGAGTCCCGTTCGCAAATTTTACCCACTTCAAGATTCCCGAAAACTGCGAACAACCGGACGAAAAGCTAAGCTTAATCGCCGATGCAATGACGACGGCATTCTGGAGCGTAGATAACGCCGGCGTAAAAAATGGAGATACGGTCATCGTGCTCGGCTGCGGTCCGGTCGGACTTCTGGCCCAGAAATTCTGCTGGCTGAAGGGAGCAAAGCGGGTCATCGCCGTTGACTATGTCGATTACCGCTTACAGCATGCGAAGCGAACGAACAATGTGGAAATCGTAAACTTCGAACAGGATAAGAATATCGGCAACAATCTCAAGGAAATGACCAAAGGCGGCGCCGATGTCGTGATTGATGCGGTAGGAATGGACGGCAAGATGAGCGATCTCGAATTTCTAGCCAGCGGTTTGAAACTGCAAGGCGGCACCATGAGCGCATTTATCATTGCGTCTCAGGCTGTCCGCAAAGGCGGGACCATCCAAGTCACTGGGGTATACGGCGGACGCTATAACGGATTCCCGCTCGGCGACATCATGCAGCGCAACGTGAATATCCGTTCCGGACAAGCTCCGGTCATTCATTATATGCCGTATATGTACGAGTTGGTTACGTCGGGGAAAGTGGACCCTGGAGACATTGTTACGCACGTCATTCCGCTCAGCGAGGCCAAGCGCGGCTATGAAGTGTTCGATACAAAAACGGACGATTGCATCAAAGTCGTCTTAAAACCTTGAATATGGATAAATAAATGGGGGGACAATCCAAATGAATTCCAATTACGCCTTGCATGAGATGCTGGAGGTTCATGAAATGGCTGCGTTCAAGACCGTTTGCATGACCAAATCCAAAACCATGCAAGCTCTGGTAACCGACCCGGAGCTCATACAAATTTTGCAGCAAGACGTGCAATTATCACAGCAGCAGCTTCAGGAGCTCGGTGGAGTGCTGTCTAAAGTGACCCTAACCTAAAGGAGATAGAAACATGAACACCCTAATAGAACACTTGACAGGGCTTCATATGCTGACCGACGATGTGATCGCAATGGATTTTTTGATGAACGCCAAGAGCGGAGTCAGAAACTACGCCATGGCCGTAACCGAATGTGCCACCCCCGAAATCAAGCAAATTTTGATGAAACAGCTCGACGAAGCTATAGACTCCCATGAAAAGATAACAAACTACATGATGCAGCGGGGCCTATACCATCCCTACCATATTCCGGAGCAAATTCAGCTCGATCTGAAAAATATTCAGACCGCTATGAACATTCCGTCCTGACTCCGTATTCGTCCCGACAAAACGCGCAAACCACCATGGTTCAGGCGCGTTTTTTGATTTTAGCCGAAGACTTTAGAGAATAAAATGTTCCCGTGTCAGGCTACGGGGCGCTGTTATTCGAGCCGCTGGTCCTGGAGGAACAGCCCCGGTTCTCCCGCCGCAGCGAAGAAGTGGGGATTGTTCGGATAAGCCTTCGAACCGGATATTACCCATTAGGATAACCCGTTTATGCGCAGAATCGTTGCGACCTTATTCAAATCGGACACCGCCTATAGGGTACAGAAGTGCACGAGTATTTCCGTAAACAAGATTGGATGGTGATGATGGAAAAAACGTTCGGATTTCAGAAAGATCGACTCCAACAAGCACTTCAGTTTATTGTTGACCGCAGGGACCCGCTGTTTTCGGAAATCTAATGGTGTAAAAAGAGCCGCCCCAAATGGCAGTTTGCCAGGGACAGCCCTTATCGGGAAAGTCTTATGGATTAATCAGTTTTGCAGCTTGCAGCAAGCGGCGTACAAGAGCAGCCGTTTCGGCACGAGTCAGATTAGCGTCAACTTCCAGCTTTTCGCCTCGTCCGTTCATAAGGTTAAGGCTGATCGCAGCGGCGACATTCGTCCGTGCCCAGCTCGCTACCTCGCTGCCGTCCTTAAAGGCTGACAAGACGAGAGTAACCTCTGAAGCCGGCAGTTCCGAATTCAGCTTGGCAATCTTTGCAGCGCGTGCCAACACAGCCGTTGCTTCTTGTCGGCTGATGTTCTGATCCGGACGGAATGTACCGTCCTCGTAACCGTCTATCAGCTTGTAATGGATCGCGGCTTGTACCGTTCTCGCATACCAGCTGTTGATAGTAACATCACTGAAGGAATCGGCATACTCAGCTTCTTGAATGCCAAGACCTCGTGTGACGATTGCCGCGAACTCCGCTCTCGTAATCGAGGCGTCAGGGCGGAATTCCGTTGCCGTCACGCCATTTACGATAAGGCGGGAGCTCATGTCGTTGACATCGGCTTGCGCCCAATGCCGCTTTACGTCATCCATTTCGCGAGGGCTGTAAACGACGGAATAGGTGCTGTTGGTCAAGCTATTGATAATGGCGTAGGTTTTGCCGTTCTCTTTCACGACCATGGTCGGCACATGGCTTAGCGTACGGTTCTCCGTCAATACTACACCTGTAGTCAAATCCCTTGCATCGGTTCCGTCAGGAAGAACAATCTTCCGTTCTACATAGCTGTTAAATTGGTTCGCCAAAACCGTCTGGGTGCCGTAGGAAGCCGTAACCTCGAAGTCAACGGGTGCTCCGACAAGCGTGTACTGATTTTGCTTAGCCGCGCCCTCTACTTGGGCCGCCTTGTCTTTAGGCGTTTCGGAGATTTGGATTCGGATCGTAATGTCCTCAAGCTTCACGCCTGCTCCAACCTGTGTGGAAATGCTGTCGATATTGATTTGCGATGCCGGCAGCGTGTAAACCGCTTTGTCGGTTACGATCTGGATTTGCGCATCCTTCGATTGCATCGATTTAACCAAGCTTGCGTTCAACTGCCCGACCGCAACATCGCTGTCGCCGCTTACGGGAATGGTAATCAGCTTGTTGTTTTCCTTCTCCAGCTTCTCCGTTACTTTCTTGCTATCCAGTGTAACCGTTGTAACGGACTGTCCGTTCACCGTTTTTCGCTCAGCGGTCGCCAGTTGATCCTGTCTCACGCCGTCGACGATGATTTCCACGCCAGGTTTAGCTGGCGTGGAGCCGCCGCCACCACCGGAGGATTCGGGCGTATGGACCGTTACAATCGCTTGAGCCTGCTTACCTCCATATACGGCGGTAATGACCGTCTGTCCGTCGCTGAGGGCAGTCACCAGTCCGGAGCTGTTCACCGAAGCAACAGCCGCACTACTCGAGGAATACGTAACGCCCGAGGAAAGCGTAAACGTGCTGTTGTCGGAATAGACGGCAGTCGTTACGGTTTGATGGGTAGAACCCGGCTCCAATGTATAGCCTGCACTGTCCAGTATTAGGTTGGATAAGGTTACAGGAAGCATAAAATAAGCCGTATACGTAATATCTCCTGTTACAACCGTAGCGGCCAGCTGGTCGCTTGTCAGGAGTGTCGCTCCTCCATCTTGGCTCCAGCCCAGGAACGTATTTCCTAACTCAGGAGTGGCTGTCGGCACTGAAACCGGGAACCCTCCGCTGTAAACCGATTCGGTGACCGAGCCGACCGAGCCGTTCAGGTTTCCACCGGTTCCAGCCTGGTAGGTAACGGTAAATGCAGAGCTTTCAATCCACTTCGCATAAAAAATAACAGGGTCCGTAATCGTGAATGTGTCGCCAGGGGCATAAGTAGCTTCTGTGACGCCAGTCCCTGTGGTCCATCCACCGAAGGTGTGATAGGTTTTCACGAGGTTGCCCGTATTGCCGTAAACCGTTGCGGTTTCGCCTTGTCTGTAGGATCCGCTATCAACCGGGACGGTTCCGCCCGTATTGCCGTTGCCGTTGTAGGAGATGGTCGACACCGGCGTCCAATTGGCATACAGCGTTATGTTTTGTGTCATAGTGAGCGTATCGCCCGGAGCGTACGTGATCCCCGTAACCGTACCAGAAGTGGTCTTCCAGCCGTCAAATACATGCCCCGTTTTCACCAAATTACCTGTGTTGCCGTACACGACAGCCGTTACACCCGACTTATGTCCAGGATCAATAGGAACGCTTCCGCCCGTATTGCCGTTACCGTTGTACGTAATCGTTAACGCCGGAGACCATACGGCATATAGGGTCACGCTTTGCGTCAAAGTGATCGAATCGCCAGATACATATTCAGGAACAGTTGCATTGGAGGTGGTGGCCCAACCTTCAAACAGATAGCCCGGTTTCACTAGACTGCCTGCGCCTGCAACGATGGCCGATCCATACGGCTTGTACCCGACAGGGTCAACCGGTACGGTTCCGCCCCCGCCATTGGCGTTATAAATAACGGAAGCCATCAGCTTGGAAACATTGCCGTAACCGAGATTGGTAAGGTATAGGTAACCGGAGCTGTCTGCGGCTGCATCAAGTCCGATGCTTGTTATAGAATTGGATATAGTCGCAATCGAGGTCCAATCGGTCTGGCCGCCATTGTACTTCAGTTTTTTTATACCGCCGCCCATTGCATATAGATTATCGAATTTATCGACGCTGATGCCGTTAGCACTAAATGAATTGCCTTGCCCTGCTGCAGGCGCGACATTCGTCCAGCTGTTTCCTTGAGCGGGAATGGGAGGACCGGGAGGACGCTTTTGAATGATCGAGATGCCGTTCACAGGCGAAGAATCGCTTACGAATACATTCCCTTTACTGTCGGCCGCAAGGTCCCACGGAATATAAAACGACGTACCTCCATTAATATTAAGCCATGTATTCCCGCCGTTAGGCAGCATAAAAATATTCCCGCTAGGTGGAGTTGGGTTGTTAACCCCACTGTATTCACCGAAAAACACATTGCCTTGGTTATCCGCTGCAATCCCTAGCGCAAATCTGAATGTTTGTCCGTATGTTATAGGTACCCATGATTCCGTTCCATGAGGCAGCATCATGATTTTGACAACATTATTTGAGCTGCTGAGGGAGCTATTATCGGTGACATAGATGTTGCCGTCTTTGTCTACCGCTATCCCCCGCGGATTGGTCAGACCGGAGTTGTAGGTAATGTCTTCGACCTTCTGGCCGTTGTCGGATATTTTCTCTACCACACCGGTTATAGTGCTTAAACCTGTAGTACTTCGTTGCCCTACCGTATAGACGGCATCATGGTCGTCAATATCCAACGCATACAGATTATAAGTGTAAGTCCCTGGAGCCGGGACGATACTGGTGTTCCTCGGAGCGGAATAATGATTCCAGCTCAAGGGGCCCGTATAAGCGGGTGATACGGTCACATCCGACCAATAGGCTATTTTCTTGTCGCCGTCCTGCTCATACTCCGCTACGACGTAAATGTGTTGTCCCGGAGAAACGGCCAGAGCTTCATCCGGCTGCAGCTCCGTGTCGTAGCCGAGATCGGACGGATTCTCGCCGACATAGGGCTGCCTGATGCTGCCCGCATCGCCGATCCGGTATTTCAGTGTCAACTCGCCGTAGCGCTCGTCCTGCAGATACCCTTCCGCGATTCTCGCCGTCGTCTTGCCGTTCTCGCTGACGGGCGACCATGACAATCCTCCGAAGGCGGGCGCCGGGGTAACCGTCTCGCCGTGTCGATTGTTCCCCCAGCCGACCAGGGTGCCGTCCGACTTCAGCGCGATCAGGTGAGACCTTCCCGCTGCGATGGCTACGACGCCGTCAAGCCCGGGCGGCGGTTGCAATTGTCCGCCGTCTCCCCATACGACGAGATGTCCGTCTCGTTTAAGCGCCACGGAATAGTTGTCATTCGCATCGATCGCCACGACGTCCGACAAATGTTCCGGAATCCTCTCAAGGTAATAGGGCCCCCACCATCTAACCGTCCCGTCCGACAGCAGCGCCAGCGTGTGATTGATTCCCGACGCAATGGCCGTCGTTTCCGGCAGATCCACAGGCACACTCGTCTGCCCCATCGAACCGGCGCCCCAACTGACGACATCATGATCCCACGTCAGCGCCGAAGCATGGCTGTTCCCGCCAGCGATGGACTTGAACGGAGCATGGATGCTTCTCCATTCCTCCGGGAATGCATAGCTCCCCCAGTTTATAGTCGTCCCGTCGCTCTTCAAGGCGGCAGAGGCGTACCCGTCGAGTACGAGCCCGACAACGCCGGTTGCAGGAACTTCTGCGGGAACCGTGCATCCTTCGCCCAAGGCCGCAACGGAACCATTGGCCTTAATCGCATAGCCGCAGACGTTGGACGCGTAAACCGCTTGCACGCCGGTCAGGCTGTCCGGCACTTGAATCTTGTGTCCGTTGATCCAGCCATAGGCTTTGACCGTTCCATCATCCTGAAGCGAAAGCGTAAATCCGTCCCCAGCTGCAATCCGCGTATGAGGAATGGGCAGTTGAACGGGCGATGCCGTGTAGGCAATATTAAGCTTGGGAGCGGAGGACCCTGATGTTAGAAAGCGGAATAAGCGCTTGTCCGGAGCCTCCGCCCAAGAGCCCTCCAGTACGAGGACCAGTTCGTCCTCTCCTTTGGCGATACTGTCGCGCACCAGCGGCGCAATATTGAATTTCTTCCATTGGCCTTCTTGACCCGACAGGGCAAAAGTTCGCGATTGCAAATTGCCGTAAATAGGCCGAACAGCCGGGGCTTCAGAATTCAATGCGGGTTTTGTCCAGCTCCCGATATGCTGATAAACCGTCAACTCGGGGCTGCCTTCGGCATTGGCGTAATGTTCGTTTACGAACAGCTCCAGATCGGCCTCAAGCACCGTCCCGGCAAAGCCGCTCAACCCGAATTTGAGTACGCTGATGTACGAGTAGCCCGCATCGGTGCCGATTGATATCGTATCCGGGCAAGACGAGGTTGTGCTCATGGTATCCACGTCACTTTTGTACTCGCAGCTTGCCAGCAGCTCGCCGGCAAACGTAGCCGTCGAATTCGTCTCCGCGCTCGCCGTGCCGGCCATCGCGATTGGCGGAACGGCCAAGACAAAAGCCAGCAATAGTTGAAGTTTTAATCTGAACAACAGGCGGAACATCGATCGCACTTTCAATGAAACTCTCCCTTTCTGCACTGGAATCATAGGTTGCATGGGGGTAGAGTAACAATCGACCACTAAACACTTTCCAAACATTTCGATCGTTCAAGATTCATTCTCATCGAAATTCAGTCCCAAGTCGGTCCGAAATGTCATTACTTTTAGGCGATTGACTTCCTCTGCGGCCGCAGCGTCTCCTAGGAACGTCAAATGCAGCGCCAGATGGTCATAATATTTCTCCTGGTAAGGATGCAGTTCAAGCAACCTGCGCAGCAGACGTTCCTTCAGCAAAGCGTCAAGCTCATGCTCCGCCCCTGACTCCAGAAAACGAATGACGGCCGCACGCAGCTCGTATTTTCTGCTATTCGCCCAACTGTAGTTTTCCGTCTCGAAATAATCGCCGCGATAAAGCGACAGCAGTTCCTCCACATCGCTCGTCGGCCGCCCTCTTCCGATCAACTCTTCCAGCCGCGTCACATCGCATGCGACCTCGTCCGTCCGCATCCAATAGCGTTCGTCCCCGAAACCGATCATGTCCGGACAGCCCGCCAGCTTCAATGTATTCCGCACATAGTACATCGTCGTATGGAAAAGCGCTTGCGCACGTTCGGAATCGAGTTCCGGCCACAGGTGCTCGAGGATGCGATACCTATACACGGGAGTACCGCCATGGTGCCACAAATAACCGAACAGTTCTTTCGACTTCTTCGTCCTCCAGGTGATCAAACGACCATCGGCATCGTACAGCTCCATGCTCTCGAGAAGCTTTAGAGACAACGTTCGTCTGGAGCACTCGGGGGATTTCACGCTATCCCGGCTAGAGATCAAGCTTCCAGCCCGCAGCGCGGCTTTCTCACGGAGCTCTGTATGCTTCTCCAATGTTTTGATGAGCCGGTGTTTAACTACGGGTTTGAGCAAATAACCGATCGCCTTCGTATCGAAAGCATCCACCGCATATTGGTGGTGAGCGGTCACATACACGATATCCGCGTCCGGAAAAATCGCGAGAAGGGCGGCCGAAGCCGCAAGCCCGTTCGTCTCCGGCATCTCGATATCGAGGAAGATCAGATCCGGCTGCATCCCTTCCGACTGCGCGATCGCCTCGGACACCAGGCGGAACTTGCCGAGTACCGTGACCCCGCCGACTTCCTGCAGCACAATTTCCATCACGTCGAGGGCGATTTCCTCGTCGTCAATCAAGATCGCTTTTATCATCGCTTTATTTCGCCTCCGGTATTTGCAGCCTGATCTGCGTGCCATGGCCGGCGCTGCTGCGAATGTCCAATCCGCCGCCGCAAACGATTTGAAGGCGACGGTGGACATTGCCGATTCCAACCCCGGCGGCTCCCCCTTCTTTCAGCACACGCAGCAATTCCTCGCCGATGCCGACACCATTGTCTTCCACGGTTATTTCCGCTCCGCTTTCGCGCCTGCATGCGGCAATCCGCAGCGTGCCTCCGGACGGGATCGGCCCGATGCCGTGCCGCACCGCATTTTCTACGATGGGCTGAAGCGTCAGCGGCGGCAGCATGCACTGGAAACCCGCTTCAATCTCCATTCGGACTGCCAGCCTGCTGCCGAAACGCAGCTGTTCGATCGCCAAATAGGCCGTGACCAATTCCATCTCGCGTTCGAACGGAACGAGTTCTCCAGAGAAGACGAACGTAAATTTAGCCCGCAAGTAGGTCGTGAGATGATGAATCGTCTCCCGCAGCTTGTCCACATCTTTATAACTGAGCCCTACGAGAGCATTCATGCTGTTGTACAGGAAATGCGGCGTAATCTGCGCCTGCAGGAAATCCATCTCCCGGCGCACCGCACGTTCGGATGAGCTCTTCATCGCGAGCAGCGACTGTACCCTCGCCCTCAATTCGGCCAACTCAAACGGCTTCTGCACAATATCGTTCGCGCCGGCAGCAAACGAGGCCACGATATCGCCCGTCTGTCCGGAGGCGGTCATCATCAGGACCGGCAGCTCCGCAAGTCCTTGCAGCAGTCGAATCTCCCGGCATACGTCAAGGCCGGAGACACCCGGCATCATCAGATCGAGCAGCAGCAGGTCCGGTTTTATCTTATTGCGGCGCAATGCTTCAATCGCTTCCTCTCCGCTTCCGACCGCCGTATAGCCATAACGCATGGAAGAGACCTCATCGATCAATATTTTCAGGTTGGACGGCTCGTCGTCTACGATAAGAAGGTGAAAGCCGCCCTCCTGATGGTCCTGCATCGGTCCTGTCATCGGGAAGGACATCGTCTCCTCGGCAACTGTGGAAGCAGCCGCCTCCTCTGACGCCAGATCAATCGGCAGCGTAAAAGTAAACCGCGAACCCATTCGGACTTTGGATTCAACCTCCAACCGCCCCCCTTGCAGCTCCACAAGCTGCTTCGCAATGCTCAGTCCGAGACCAAGTCCCTCCACGGCCTCCCCGTCTTCCTCTAGCTGAACGAACGGCTGGAATAAGCCGGCAAGCTTATGCGCGGGAATACCTCTCCCCGTATCCGCGACCGAGATGGCAAGCTCGTCGCCCCTCCGTGCAGCGGTAATGCTCACCGTCCCTTTTTCGGTATATTTCAGTCCATTTTCCAGCAGGTTGTACAATATTTGCTTCAGCCGGTTCTCATCGGCGAGGAGGAGCGGAATCTTCGTCGGCAGTGCATTGACCAGCTGCACCTCCTTGTTGACCGGCGAGATGGATAGCGTCTCCATCACGAACCGGACGGACATGCCCAGGTTGACGGATGTCGTATGGATCCTTAGTTGTCCGTGGCGAATCCGGTTTAAGTCGAGAATATCGTGAACGAGACCCGAAAGCCGTCTGCCCAGCAGATGCAGCATCCGAATATTCTCGCGATGCTCCGCTTGAAGCGGTCGAGTCCGGTTATCCAGCAGCGCCTGCGATAAATTTACGATTCCGTGCAACGGCGTTCGCAGCTCGTGCGAGGTTTTGACCAGAAATTCGTCTTTCTGGCGGTCGTATTGCAGCAATCGTTCGGAGAGCTGTTGGCTTCTCCTAAAGCTAAGCTGAAGTTGATCGGACATGAGCAGCGCTTGCGACAAGACAAGCAGCGCCGGCGTTACGATCATATGATAGGGGTTGTCGAGCGCAAGCTGATAGCGCAATTGAGCATAGAGCCAACTGACGAGCAAAAAGAAAATTCCCAGCGTTATGTAATGACTGCTATGGTCGCCGCGGCTTCGGCTTCGGCTTCGGAAGACGGCATAGAACATAACCCCAAAGGCGGCCGCTTCAACCGCAATCCCGGCCACGAAGAAGTGGACCAAATAACGATTGGGAACCAGCAGAAGGATCGTCAGGTAGACATAAATCAATCTGCGAAGCCAAACAAATACAAACGCGTGCTCCTTCTCCAACAGGTACCGATACACATAATGCGTGAAGAAGAAAATGGATAGGACCGGCAAAAAGAATAGCATTTTTTGAATCCATGGAAACGTTAAACCGGGGACAAAATCAAGCGCCAAGATTTCATTGTCAATGCTGAAGAACAGTCCTAGAGACAGACAGAACAAGCAAAAATGCATTAGATGCGGCTCCCGGCGCCATTGCCTGAACATGCCTGCATAATATAATCCGAATGCAAGAAGAATCGTAATTTGAATCATATCGGCGAGCTTCGAATCCTCGCGCCGCTTCATCACGTCATCTGCGAGTCCAAATTCCGGCGGTTGAACCAAACCGCCTTCCAAGTAGTTAAAGCTGGCGACCTGAATAATAATTTCTACGGTTCCCGAGTCGGCTTGGACCGTGCCGAAAAAAGGCGCGTTGCTGGGCACGAAGCCTTCCGCCGATAAGGAAGGACGGCCGTTGCCTCCCAATTCGATGCCATTCATGAAGATACGGCTGGACATTCGAATTTTCTTCGCCCGAATACTGTACAATGCCGCTTCGTTCGTCCGGATGAGCAGCCGGTACGTTCCGGCTCCATAACCGTTTTTGTCTTGTGAAGCCAGGTTGTTCTTCCAGCCTCCGGGTACTTGAACGAAACGGCCTCCGATTTCGCCGCCAGTCCGAAAATCTTCCGGCCCTAGCAATTTCCCTTCATAAAACTCCCACTGCCCGCGCAGCAAGAGGACTCCCTGCTCCGAGAAATCCCATTGCGTCGCGTCGAGCAAGCCGCTGCTCGCCCTCATGGCATGCGCCGGAGGAGTAAGCCATTGAAACACATTCACGATCGTAACGATGACAAACACGCCAATCATTCCGAGCAATATGGCATTTTTCTTAACCATGATTCACCATCTTTTCAAGCGAATACGTTGACATATCCAGTATACTTTATACGCCCTGCCATCCGCAGCATACCGCACGGCTAGGAATCACTCGGAAAGACATGCCGAAAGCACAAAAAAGAAGACCGCCAATAGGCAGCCTTTTAAACCGAATCTGGCGTTTCGGCAAATCCTTCCCCGCAACCACCAGCGGGGAGGGATCCATGAAGGGCCGATTATATCGCGTTATAAGCGTCGGTGAGCGCCTTAAGCGCGGCTTCGCCACCCGCCTTTTGCCACTTGGAGACGAATTCGTCGAAGGCCGAGATCGGCATCGCGCCGGTGATAATTTTCAAGAAATACGACTAAAATTTAATGAATCGGACGAATTCTAGAGCTACGAATGAGACTTTTTACAAAATCATTTGAGACTTTCTGTTATTATTTTGGTTATAGCTGAGACTTTCCGAAAATTATCATAACAGTCATAGAAGATTGATTGCAATATAGCATTTTCTAAAAGGTGAATAAGCAAAAATTACTGTAGAGTTTGCCCATACCGGCAGCCTGCCTCATTAAAATCAGTTGAACCTTTGAAGACTCTCGTTCTGCAACAATTTGATGTTTCGCGATCAAAGTAAAGCTCCTCCACGGCTTTGGCCCCGATATTGTTCCAATCGTAACGATTGTATCTCCCAGTCCCATTCAGATTTTTGTCCTCTTCCAAGTCCAATAGAAAGTAAAGCTGGTCCATGGTAGATTGGATGTACAAAGGAATCGTTCCTTTCGTAGATGGTCGGGCGCACTTCTAATCTACCAAGAAACGGTTTCTTTTTGTTTTCCTTTTACCCAAAAAAGGGGCTGCCCCCCAAGTCAGTATATTGACCTTTTGGGACAGCCTCTGATTCACAGCCTTATGCGAGTTCGATCTCCCGTCCCTCTGCGGCGGAACGGACGATCGCTTCCGCGATTTCGATCCCGTGAATCGCATCGGGGAACGACACATAGTCCGGCGCAATGCCGGTTGCTATGCAGCCAGCGATGTACTCCAACTGTTCCCTCAACGCGCCTTGCGCCTGGCCGTTCCGCAGCCGGTGAATGTGCAGATCCGGCGTATGGCGTCCGCCGGCATCCCAGAGGTCGAGGCCAGTCCCGCGGTTGTCGAACTGCGCGTTGCCGAGCCGGCCGATCACCTCGACGCTGTCGTTCATCGCGAGGCCGGCCTCGTCCGGCGTCATCCAGTTGCTGTGCACGATGGCGAGGACCCCGTTCCGGAATTCCAAGCAGGCCCACAGAATGTCCGGGTGCTCCGCTCCGGTCACCCATTGGCCGTATGCCCGGACCCGCTTGACCCGGCTTCGGGTGTACCACAGGGCCAAGTCAATATCGTGAACACCGGACAGATAAGCGGTATGCGTGCGGTTGTATAGCTGGAACATGCCCTTCGTCCGGGCTCGCTTGAAATACAGGCTCTGGAGCTCGCCCAGCGTCCCCGCCTGGATGGCCGCGCGGATCTCCGCGTAACGGGGATCGAAGCGCAGAATATGACCCGGCACAATATGGACTCCATGGCGTTCTGCCGCCTCCTGCATCTGTCTGGCCTCCTCTGCCTGCAGCGACACCGGCTTCTCCACGAGGACATGCTTACCCGCCTGCAGAGCCTGAAGCACGAGCGGGAGGCGCCCCTGCTCCGAGGTCACGATGCTGACCAAATCGATGCCGGATGCCCCCAGCAGTTCGGAGCTGTCCTGAATCCGGCGGGCTGCCGGATAGCGATCCCCAGTTCCGTCCAGGACGTCCGTCCGTTGGTCGCAGATCGCGGCGATCTCCACATTGGGAATGGACCGATACGCCTCCAGATGGCATTGCCCCCAGGCACCCAAGCCGATAACGGCTACGCGAAGCTTACGCATGGACACTCCCTCCCTCGGCAGCGGCTGCCGCCGGCAAAGCGGCGATCAGCCGATCGATATCGTCCGAATCGTTGAAGGCGTGCACGGAGGCCCGCAGCCGCCCGTCACCGCCCCATACGTAGATGCCTGTCCCCTGCAAGCGGGCGGCTACAAGCTCGCCCTGCTCGCAGACGAAGCTGACGTTGCCGGCGCGGCGCTCCGGTTCGCGGGGAGTCATGACTTCATAGCCCGCCTCACTCAAGCGGGCGATCAAATACCCGGCCAGCCGCTCGATCTGGGCCTCCACCCGGTCGATCCCAATGCCCAGCAGCAGCTCAGCCGAGAAGTTCATCGTGTAAATTGCGGGGTAGTTGGGGAACCCCAGCTCGAACCTTCGCGCGTCGTCATGGTATTCGAACGTAGCGAACCGGTCGGCGTGGAAGAGTTCCTGCACGCTGCGCCAGCCGGCCGACGCCGGCCGCAGGTCCCGTAGGCGCGCCGGATTCAAGGCAAGGACGCCCAGTCCATGCAAAGACATCAGCCATTTGTAGGAGCTGCATACGACCGCGTCGGCCGCCTGCAGATCTACTGGCACAGCGCCGAGCGACTGTGTCGCGTCCAGCAGCAGGAGCGTCTGCGTCTCGCGCAGCCGGGCGTAGAGCGAACGATAGTCCAGCCGGACTCCGCTCACGAAGCTGACGTGGCTGGTGAGGACGAGCCGCGTGCGGGCGTCGACCCGCGCGAACAGGTCGTCTCCGCTCACCTGCCAATCCCGGTGGGGCACCAGCCTTAGCTCGACCCCGAGCTCCTGCAGCAGCAAGACCGGAAGCATGCCGGACGGGAATTCCAGCGTATGCAGGACGATATTGTCCCCTGCCTGAAGGCGAAGCGACTGCAGGAACAGCGTGATCGCTTCCGAGGCGTTGGAGACCAGGGCAATGTCCTGGGCACGGCCGTTTAGCAGCTGGGCCAGCCGTTTCCGGAGCGACTGCTCGATTTCCGCATTCTTGGCCCGCCCGTCCGGTCCCAGCTCCCGGTTGCGAATATAAGCCTCCAGAGCTTGCGCGGCCCCCTGCAAAGGAGGGGTCTCCGCGCCGCTGTACAGCCATGTGACGCGCTCCAGCCCATGGAATGCGGATTTGGGGATAAGGGGTGAAAGCTTCAAGGGACGTTCCTCCTATGTTGTTTTTGCCCGTGCTTAGAGGCTTGGCGGCAGGTCCCACCGCTCGAAGGCGAAGTGCGCTTGGGCAATATCCTCGCGGGCCCGGCTCCAGACGAACGAGCCGTGTCCCGGATATAGACGCTCGATCCCGAGCTCGTGCAGCTTGGGGATGCTGTCCGCGTACGCCTGAACGTCGCAATCCCAACTGTTCTGCGCATAAATCTTGCCATTGGCGAATATGGCGTCGCCCATGAAGAGCGCCCTTCAGCCGTCCTCGTTCCACACGTAGTAGACGTGACCCAGGGCATGGCGCCTAGTGTGTCCACGACCGGCTTCAGCCTGCAACCGGCATCGATCAAGGCGTACTCCCCACCTCCGTCAAGGGAGAAACACGTTGCAGTCGTAGGGATGGCTCAGTTCGCTGCCATATGTCCACTGCCCGCCCAGACTACACGATCGGAGATGCGCATGCTACGCCCTCCCTCCGGCTGGCCGAAGCCCAACGCGAGCTAGTAATAGAAGTTCGCCGCCAGCCCTACTTCCTGCATCGACACCCACTCCTCCTTCGAATGCGCCTGGGCGATCGAACCCGGCCCGCAGTTTTACCGCTCCATTTCGACCCGCTCATTTTCATTGGGTCTGGAATGCTTTATGCATTTTTGCCGAACACGACCCCACCGTCGATGTAGAGCGGCGAGCCCATCATGAACTTGCTGTCGTCCGAAGCCAGGAACAGCGCGGCAAGAGCAACGTCCTCCGGCCTTCCCAGCTCTCCGCCGAGCTGGCGGGACATCAGGGAGGCGACCGCCGCCTCATGGTCCTCGTATGAGGACTTCAAGTAGCGCTCCACGAACGGTGTCAGGATCGTCCCCGGCAGCAAGGCGTTCACCCGGATGTTGTAGGGCGCGTAATCGACCTGCATCGATTTGGACAAGGCCAGGACAGCTCCCTTCGTCGCGGCATAGGATGCCCGGCGGGCCAGCCCGATCTCGGCGACGCACGAGGACATGTTGATAACGGAGCCTTTTCGCGCGCGCATCATGTGCGGCAGCACATATTTGCTTGGCAGATAGACGCCCTTGATATTCACCGCCGTAATCCGGTCCCAAGTGTCCGGCTCAAGCTCGTGCAGCGCACCTACGCCGCTGATGCCCGCATTGTTGAACAGCACGTCGATACGGCCGAATTGAGCGACGGCTTCCTCGGCGAGGCGGGACATATCCGCAGGATTCGTGACGTCCCCCTGGATGAAGACGGCTTGCCCGCCAGCTTCGCGAATGTCCCGGACCGTCTCGTTCCCCTTCTCTGTCTCGAGATCGTTGACGATGACGATGGCCCCTTCGCTCGCGAACAGGATTGCGGAGCTACGGCCGATCCCGGAGGCGGCCCCAGTGATCAGGGAGACCTTGCCGGCGAGGCGCGTCATGCTTCGCTCCTGGCCGGAGCTTCAGTCCTGACCGCCGGCGCGTAGGCAATGGCGTCGATCTCGATCAGGTAGCTCCCGATGCCGCATGTAATGGTAGTACGGGCGGGAAACGGCTCCTTCAACAGACGCCTGTAAGCTTCATTGTACCCTGGCACATCTTCTGGCCGAGCCAGGTAAGATTGGATCTTCACGATATGGTCGAGCGTCAAGCCGGCGGTGTGGAGAATCGTCTCGATGTTCCGCAGCGTCTGGGTCGTCTGTTCCTCGATCGTATCGCCGATGACTTGCCGGGTTGCGGGATCGACGCCCACCTGCCCGGAAATATAAACGAAGTCTCCCGCCACCAGCGCTTGGGAGAATGGCAAAGGAAATTCCGGCGCATGCCGGGTATGAATAGCAACGGACATGGGTTCACCTCGTGATAGAATATGGAGTCCGACACGTCGGATTGCTCAAATTTAATATATAATTTATCATAATTATATACAATCTATTTTTTCATGAATATTAAGCTTTACCCTTGTAAAGCACATAATCGCGAAATAGAAAAAACTGTTCGCCACGCAGCTAGCAGATGCACTACGGCAAACAGCTTTTTCGTCATCGCCATCTTCCCCTCTAGATCCACCCGTTCCGCGCCAGCTCCGACTTATCGTGGGAGCCAATATCGGCGAACTCCCGGTAGGACCGGTGAATATGTTCCCGCATGACCGCCTCTGCGCGGTCCGGATCGCGTAGAGCGTGTACGTCCGGATCACGTCGATCATTCACGGTGAATCAGTAAAACTCGCCTAACAATTCCTTAATCGTGACTGGACGGTTTTCCTTAATAGAAATATTGGCGGCAGCACCGATCAGAAGCGACATAGCTCCTGCCCGGGAACCGGCTTGCTGCTCAAGCGGGTCCGGTACATTCGTTCTGAAAATCATGCTTCGCAACAGAGCATCACTGCCGCCATGACTGCCGCTGGATTTTTCGATCTGAATGACGGTACGCTCACCTTCCCGGTTATACACATGGATAGATTGATGCCGAGCATCGTGGTCCGGACCGCTATAGAAGCCATCCGCTTCAATTCTCCCTTCCGTACCGGTAAGCGTAACCTTCCAGCCTTCATAGGGACTATAGGCTTTTAACGAATAGGACAGCAAAGCCCCCCGCATATACCTAACGGTTAGTGACAGCGTATCGTAGATGTCGATATCGTCGCTGAATACGCAACGATCCCGGAAATAGCCGTCAACATGCTCCGCTTCCAAGTAAAATTCCTTGTAGAAATGGCCCATGGCGCCATCCCGCATATCAAAATAAAATTCGCAAGACGATTTATGATCACAGGTCGAGCAGCGGTCCCCGCGCTTCTGCCGGGTTGGCCCGTAAAAGCGTGTGGATCCATGGGCAAAGACGGACTCGGGCTCATCGGCTAGCCACCAATTGACCAGATCAAAGTGATGTGTCGATTTGTGCACTAGCAGCCCTCCACTATTCTTCATGTTCCGATGCCAACGCCGGAAATAATCAGCCCCATGCGACTGATCCAAGGACCATTCCAGATGAATGCTTAAGATGTCGCCAATGCTCCCTTCACGAATTAGCTCCTTGATCCGGGCTGTATGGGGGAGGAACCGGACGTTGAAGGTAACGATAACTTGGCGCCCCGTACGCCTTTCAGCATCGAGTATCGCTTGGCATTTCTCACTGTCCGTCGTCATCGGTTTTTCCGATATGGCGTCGCATCCGGCTTCCAAAGCGCGAATAATGTAATGGTGGTGGAGGCTGTCCGGAGTAGTAACGATGACGGCATCCGGCTTCGCCTCCCGGATCATGGCATCAAAATCGACGTAAACGTCGACATTGCCGCATGCTTTGCTCATGGCCTGGGCCCGAACGAGATTGGTGTCGAAAATGCCTGCCAATCTCGCAATCTCTCTCAACTCCGTTTTAAACGACTTGGCAAACATGTTGAAGGCTCTGTGGCCGGCGCCCACTAAGACGTATTTTTTCATCCCCCTTTTCCTCCTTGCAGAGTGTGAACTGCGTTCGACATAAGATTCACCTTTTCCATTGTTTGAAAACATTAGTTCAAGACTGATTCAAGCGTTCTCGGAACTGGCCAGGCGTGATGCCTACCGTTTTCTTAAAATAGCGGATAAAGTTCTGGGAATTTTGATAGTTCATTTTCTGAGCGATCTCGGTGATCGTCATGTCCGTATTTTTCAGCAGCTCCTTAGAGATGCTCAGGCGATATTCCGCAATATAATCGCTGAAATTTACCCCAACTCCCCGGCGGAATACCCGGCGCAAGTAATCGGGATGAAAATTCAGCTGCTCCGCGCATTTTTCCAGCGTTAAATCGGTATCGAAGCGTTCATGGACGAGCTTGAGCATCTTTTCTGTGATGATCTGATACTGCAGCTGAGATTGCTCCTCCCGCCAGCGTACAAGCGGCCTCAATACCCGCTCCTCGAACCAAGCTTCGATTTCGTCGATCGCATCCAGTTCGAACAATTGCTCGAACACCGTTTTGTTGCCTTGCATCAACCCGCGGAGCGGTTCCTCTGGGGAATCCCCGACGAGGCCGATCAGAATGCGGACCAAATGCACCTGCAGTTCTCGGTAGTTGACATTCTCGGCGAGAAGCCATTCGGTGATTCCGCGGAGCGAAGCTTGTGCCGCCGAGAAATCCAATTCGTTCACGGCTTGGAACAGCTGCTTCTCCAGGGAGGTCGGATACTTGACATTCACGTTCTTGCCGGGGAACTGATCCTCGAAGAAGATAAGAGGCTGATCCACCGTTATGCTGCGATGCTTCAAAGATTCGCACGCTTCCCTAAAAGCTCGATGCACATTCGACAAATGCTCATAGGACTTGCTTATCCCGATCGCAGTTGTCAAGCCCAGATTCATCCGTACCAATTGATTCAACCTATCGGTGAATACGATCATGGATTGACGGAAATCGTGCTCATCCTCTTGATCCGCACCGATAATCATGATTTGATACTGACCGATAATAATCGGTTCAAGCCTGCATTCCTCTGGGAAGAGATCGCACATCATATTGCGCAAAGCGAACATGAGCCGCTCCCACTCCAGCTCCGCGTACTTCGATTGCTTCCAGTCGCTGAACTGGACCGCCATGACCCTTAACCTGGTCCACCTGACATCCAATTGATAGAACCGCGCCTTTTGCTCGGCCTCCGATGGATGAACTTCACCGAACAGCAGCTTGAACAGAAACAATTCCCGCAGCTGCAGAGCTTGCCCTTTAATTTGATCATGCATACTGTCCTGTTCGGAGATCAGCGATTCGATGCGGGTGCCTATTAATTGAAATTCGTCGGGCCGTTTTCCCGCTCCAACTGCGGACAGTCCGCCCGCAGCCTCATAGAGCCGCCGAATCGGCATATATACACGACGATTCATTAACGTAGCGGCCAAGAGCGTTAAGAGCAACACACCGATGCAGGCAAGAAGCGTGATCCAGCGAATCGTACGGGAATCCTTCGTAATCTCGGCATTCGAGTAGAAGGAGAAGTAATACCAGCCGTTGTAGCTCGACTTTTTCACAACGGTGAAATATTGCTCATCATAGCGGATAACGGCGCTAGTCGTGTGCTCCAGTGCCTCGGTCACCCGTGCCGCGAACGCATCGCTGAACCGTTCACCAATCGCCAGCGTTCCCTCCGTCTTCGCCAGCACGTCGAAGCTGTCATTGGCAATAAGCTGCACATCGCTTTCTCCAGCGGGTTTAATCCGCTTCTCCAGTTCGTAATGGGGGATCCTTATCCCAATAACACCTGAGGGGGAGAGGGAGGTGAGCGGCGTCTTCTTAATCAGCAGGACCGAGCTGCCTCCGTTCGTCCCCTCGTTTTTCCAAGAGGAAGACCGATTGCCGGATGCATAGCTTGTCAGAAGCTCAAGGTCCGGGCGTTCTGTCAGCAAGGTCACTCCTCGATTGTCGATCACCCATTTGTTCACGTAATTGACGTAGAAAACATCGCTAATCCCCATCTCAAAGCTTTGTAATCGCGACAGCTGCACGGATAAATCTTGAAACGACAAATGAAGTTTCCGATTCGACGGATCCCAGACGGCAGCGTCCTGCAGCAGGGGGGAATTCGCCAGCTGCGTTACATAGAAATCGATTGTCATGAAGAGCTGCTCTAAGCGCAATTCCGTTTCGGTCAACAGTTGCACATTATGTTGATCGACCTGCCGCTGAATTTTGCTGGAGAAAAAGTAGTACGCAAAGCTGCCTAATGCCAGTACCGGAATTGTCCCCACAAGGATACTGATCACCATTAACCGAAACAAAAATCGGGGAGACCTCCATTTCATGCTGCCACCTCATCTCGCTCCGTGGAATCATGCGATACAGATTTACTATGTTCACGTATTCGGGAGCGAGACTGGATTCCCCTCTATGAAGACAGTCAGTCTACTCCTTCAACAACAACCGCCGTGTGAATCTCCAAACGGGGGACTAGGAAGCTGATCCGGTCTTGCTCGCATGTGAAATCGAGCTCGACGCCTTCCGGCTGCAGCAGAACGCGAGTCGCTTGAACACCAAGCGACACTCGGATATTGGTGATTGCCGCAACATCCTCAATAAACGACTTAGAGCCCGCCGCCTTGTCTTCCCGGACATTGATAAGATGCACGATGAGGCGGGACGGCTCACGCTGCCGCATAACATTGACCTCCACGCTGAGCGGCGCCTTCACTTCAACCTTAGGATTCGGATAAAGCTTCCTTATGCCATTCAAGTAAATGTTTCGCAACCAAGGCGAGCCGGAGCTCCAGTAAGCAGCCTCAATTGGCCCGGCAATATACATGCATTTCCCTTTGCCCGGGGTATGAAATGTAATTGCCGGGTCGGGCGTGCGTCTCGCCGGATGGGCATGCTGGTGGTATACGTGCCGATTAACCGTCGTTTCCAGAGCAGGCTCCGTCAGGGAGCACAGGACTTCCGACGATGTAGGCACAACCCGCAGCGACCGCTGATCTGCCTGCTTGAGTAGGATCGGCATGTCCGGCACATTCTCCGCAAGCCTCGCATCTATAGAATCGAGATAGGTCAAACTGTAAGTCGATTCATCCAGGAATTGCACACCGAATAGATCGGCTAGACCGAAATCAGCATCTCGTTCACCGTCCGACTTGTAAAGCGATGTCCGTCCGGAAGCGACTAGACAACCGCCATTCTGGACATATTCGCGGATGCGTCGTTGAACGGTATCGGATAAATAAGCTTGATCCGGTACGATCAGCAGTTCATAACGCTCCAGCCTCTCAAGCAGGTGCGTTTCGTCGATAATGTCGAAATGGATATGGCCCTCGGTTAATATTCGATGAACGCCCTGAAGATGTTCTTCGTTTTTGCTGCGAGCGAGTGCGGCATCCTCCAGCATCCGCTTGTTCTCGAGGGCGTATAGGACGGCAACCATCGGTTCGCTCTCAGCTTCTAGCAGCCAGGGCTCCAAGGTCTTAACCCAATGGTTAGCGGCGCTGATGGCACTCATGACAGGAGCAGGTATGCGGCCCTTGTACTCACCGGACGGATAAGCTACATGCCCGAAGCTGATGGACCCGCCGTTCGCGACGGCGATCGCCGCTGTCGTCATAAGAGTCGGAGTTGGCGCTAGCGTCCACTCTCCCCAGCTGCCCATCTCACTTGGCATCATTAACTCGAAAGGCTTGGCGAACGACCGCTTCCAACGGGCTAGCAGGCTGCCATAAGCATAATGCGGCGGATGAAACTCGGACGTGAAATAATCGGCGTATCGATCAGTCTCAACCTGACCGAATCGCGGGTCTCCGGCATGATTCCAACCAATCAGCAGCTCAGGATTAATCGCTTTAAGCCGCATTGCCGCATCCCGCATGAAATGCTGTCGGATGTCCCGGCGAAATGCCTGCCACTGCGACATCGCAGTAGTACCGGGCTGAGGTGATGTCGGCATGGCATACCCATATCGAGCCTTATAGCGAGTCTGGCAGTATTCGCAATAACAGCAGTTCGTCCATACATAAGAAATATCGAAGAAGAAGCCCGAAACCTCATAATGTGTGGCGATTTCCTCCAGTTGGCCATACACATAGTCCCGATAAGGCGAATTCATGCAAAGAAGGTCGTAAAATCCGAAAGCTTCCGTCACCGGTTCCTGTTCCGCGGTCCGCTGCCGGTAGTCGGGATTCTGCAGGGCAACGTGCGTGTTCAACCCCACATTGTAATAGGCGACCAGGTTGATTCCGTGACGCTTCGCGGCAGCCGACGCCTCGGCCAGCAAATCGCCCTTCAGCTTGGCATTCTTGTGTCCGATCCGTGTGTCGTAGTAACTGTTGCCAAAGGCATCCTTCGTCATGAACGTTATCGTCTGCATGCCGGCTGCAGCTGCGCCTGCTATATACGACTCCACGTCCAGAGTCACTTCCGGAATCGCTTCGCCTGCGTGAAAGTCGAATAAACCCCGGCGAAACGTTCGTTTGTATAGATCACCGCCCATGTCGTCCTCCCGTTACTTATGCGTCTTGGCATATTCCGCTGTGAATTCTTCCGTGATCTTATCGCCGCCGTTTTTACGCCAGCTTTCAATTTGACTCTTCCATTCGGCTTCGTCGATCTCACCGATAATGAATTTATTGCGCGCATCTGTAATTTGCTTATCCAACTGCGCCCCCTTCTCCACATTCGTCGCCGAGATGTAAGGTACCGTCGGATCGAACACCGCCTTCTTCTCGTTCTCCACCAGAATTTGTTTCCACTTGGATTCGAGAGGGGTATCGCCCTTCTTCGGTCCGAACAACCCCAATTTGACCATGAGCTGATTCAGGGGGTTGATCTCATTGTTGTACAAGTCTGTATTAATCTTAGGGATCCCGTTCTCGAGCGTGTATGTGTTCCCCTCAACCCCGTACAAGGTCAGATCGATCATAGGCTGATCCGTCATTTTATCGAAAAAGTGCAGCATATCCTTTAAATCCTGCTCCGTTTTCACGCTGCTCTTCGGAAACATAAACGTGCCCGCGAATCCAGGGCTTCCGGTGGCAAATTCGCCATTTGGTCCTTTCACCCCAGTTATTGCATCCAGCACCGCATTAGGATTTAATTTCTTCAGATCGGCATACAAGGCAGAGGTTATGCCGTCAACAGCCGAATTAATAACCATCCCTGCCTTGCCCTGATTAATATTGGCCACGTAGCCGTCCTTCACAATCAGGAAGTCCTGGTTCATCAGCTTCTCGCTGTACAGCCGTTTCATGAACTTCATCGCTTCCAAGTATTGAGGCGTGGTGAATGCCGGGACCATCTTGCCCCCTTGAACACCCCAGTTGACAGGAGCACCGAAGAAAACAGCCATATCGATAAACGCATTACCATTATCGCTCAGCCCGAACGTATCGTTCTTGCCGTTCTTATCCGGATCTTTATTCGTAAACGCTTGCAAGACATTGTAAAGTTCATCGGTCGTCTTCGGCGGCTGAAGCCCCAGATTGTCGAGCCAGTCTTTCCGGATCATGATTCCCTCGCGGCTGACCGGGCGCGTACGGGGCAATGCGTACAGCTTGCCGTCCACGGATATGTTGTTCAAGATTTGCGGATTTAGCTTGCTCAGGTTCGGATAATCCTTTATATACCCGCCAATCTCCCAGAACATGCCGGAACGGGCTCCATTGACGATATTCGCCTGCTTGTTATCGAGCACGATCAATACCTTCGGCATCGTACCGGAGGCAATCGTGGCATTGAGTTTTTCTTGGTAAGCCGCTCCCACAACCCAGTTCATCTCCAGCTTGACGCCCGTATACTCTTCGATCTTCTTAACAGCTGCGCTATCGGCCTTGATGGGCTCCGTCGTGTACTGCGGGACCATCATAGACACCGTTATTTGTCTCTTAGGCGCAGCTGTCGGACTTGCGGCTGTCGTTGATGAAGATGGGGAAGATGAGCTTTTTGTATCCTCGGAAGAGCTGCAGCCGGCAATAGTCCCAATGAGCAAACCTGATGCGGCCGTCATGAGTGTTACCTTTTTTATCAGTTCCGTTTTCTTATTCATTCTGGAAACCCTCCTTGTATGGTGCTCGATCTATTGGAGTATGGACCCTCAACCTTTTACGGATCCGAGATACAGCCCTTTGGCAAAATGCTTTTGCAAAAACGGATATACGCACAAAATCGGCAGCATGGAAACTACAATTACCGCCATCTTGATTGTTACTGCGGGCGGTACGACGAAGGATTCACCAAACTGCGTCGAATCGCCGAATCCCCCTTGCGAAAGAATCACAATTTGCCTTAACAAAACCTGGATCGGCCACTTCGCAGCATCATTGATGTACAGAATGGCTGAAAAATAGCTATTCCAGTGTCCTACGGCATAAAAAAGCGTTAACGTGGCGAGCGCAGGCTTGGAAAGCGGCAAAATTATTTTATAGTAAATCTGAAAATCGTTGCAGCCGTCGATCTTCGCGGATTCCTCCAGCCCTTCAGGCAGCTGTTGAAAAAAGTTTTTGAGCACAATCAGATAAAATGCGCTAATCGCTCCGGGGATAATTAAGGACATGTAAGAATCCATCATCCCCACTGCCTTGACGACAAGAAAAGTCGGAATCATGCCACCGCTGAAAATCATAGAGAACGTAACAAGGAACAGCACTCCCCTCCGATAGCTCAGATCTTTTCTTGCTAGAGGGTAAGCCATCAGACTGGTCATCAACAGGTTCGTAAAGGTTCCAACGATGGTGATCATGACCGAAACCAATAAACTTCTGGAAATGGAGCTAGTCGAGAAAATATACTTATAAGCCGTAAAATCAAGCTTGCTTGGAATCAAAAGAAACGGTTTCTGCGTCACCTCCTCCGAGGAGGCAAGTGAAGCAGCAATAACGTACAAGAAGGGCAGCAGCGTGATTAGCGAAACAAAAATCAGGAACACAACATTCATCGTATCGAATATACGGCTAGGTAGGGACAAATTACGGGTCATAGGTGCCACCGCCTCATGTAGTTAAGCGTATTCAAAATATACCATCCTCTCCTGCTTTTCGGGCCCCGTAATTGGCCGCGATCACCAGGATGGCTCCAACAAGCGATTTGAATAATCCCACTGCGGTGCTGTAGCTATAGTCTCCTTGTTGAATGGCAACCGTGTACACATATGTGTCGAATACTTCGCCAACCTCACGATTCAAGGAATTCAGCATAAGGAAGATTTGCTCAAAGCCTGTATCCAAGAAACTGCCTAACCGGAGGATAAGGAGGATGATGATGGTGCTTCGAATCGCAGGCAGAGTAACATGCCACATCCGGCGCAGCCTTCCCGCACCATCAATCGTGGCGGCTTCATATTGCTGAGGGTCTACTCCGCTGATGGCGGCAAGAAAAATAATAGTGCCCCATCCGCTTTCCTTCCAGATCACTTGGGAAGTGATCGCTGTACGAAACCAATCCGAGCTTTGAAGAACATCTACGGGTTTCATGCCCGCTGAGGCCATCAGATGAGGAACAATTCCATCTTGAGTCGTAAATAGAGTATAGCAAATGCCAATCACGACGACCCAGGAAATAAAATGCGGCACATAGATGATCGTTTGTACCGTACGCTTGAATGCTTCTAATCGCAATTCATTTAGAAGCAATGCAAGAATGATCGGCAGCGGGAAGAAGAAAACAATGTTGTACAGGGCCAGCATGAGTGTATTACGGAACAGCATCCAGAAGTCGGAGTCGCCGAAAAACCGTTCAAAATGTGCCAAACCAATCCATTCGCTGCCCATAATCCCCAAAAACGGCTGATACTTCTGAAAAGCAATGAGCATTCCCCACATCGGCAAATACTTAAATACGAGAAAATAGAGTAGTCCAGGGAGAAGCATCGCATACAGCCACTTGTTGCGTATGAGTACGGCCAAGAAATGTTAACCTCCTTTCCATGTCTGATGAAATCGTATTCATCCTTACCGTAGCCGTTCCCGTATGGTGCCGTCTATAATCCGAACCGTACTTCGTGACTTCCACAGCGTGATAATCAGGAGCGGACCATTGTCCAGCCGGGGGGAAGGTCTGTGATTAGGCTGTGGCCGTATAAAAATACCCCGAAGCCCTGTCAAAGGGGATCGGGGATATCAGGATAACTCTATCACCGCGTCAATTGGGTCTTCCTCTTTCAGAATAGGCCCGGCTCTGAGCGTTTTGTTTAAATTACTGCCTAACGGCGATAATCCGATCCACATACAAATTTCTTATAGCTGTGGAATTCGGCGGCGCCAGCCAAAGGTAATGGACCGTCAAGGCAGGATCGTACTCGTACACCCACGGGAATTCCACATAATGATACTCCCCGTCGGCGAACTCTCCGTAGGCTTTCCAAGCCGTATCTTCCTTCGGCGGATAGATGCCGTAATCAAATGCCTTGGCGCCTGGTGACCCGGTTCCGGGATCAATCCGGACGTTCGCATACAGCTTCCATTTCCCTGTTCGCGGAAGGGTCAGGTCGGGCAATTGGATCGCCCATGCGTTTGTGCTTCCCGTGACTCTTGCGGCTGCATTGTCGGAAGCTTTCGGATCCTGTACGATTTTGGTGCCGACCGGAGCATGCAACCGGAGTGCGTTATCCTGATAATCAATCCAGTCCGTTGCAGGCAAATTTCGCACAAAGTCTGGAACCGTCGGAACCGTTCGGCCGACCTCGATCATTTCATATAGCGATGCGATACTGCTATTGACCTTGTAATGGACCACATCCGCCGTATAAGTTTTGAACCGCTGGAATCGGTTCGTAAAATCGTAATCCCATGCGACGCCTCTATCACCGGCTTCCTTCATGTACTCAACGCCGCGCATAAGAATGACATAGTCCACTTCCACGCGAGCCTTCTGCACATGCTCCAGCAGCACCGGTTCATTCGCGACCGCAGCCGCTGCTTGTTCGAACCATTCGTCCGCCTGGCGCATCAAATCGAAGGTCAAGTAGGATGATGTTATGGGCGTGGAACCGGTTAGAGCGGAATCGCTTTGTTCAAACGTCTGTTGCAGCAAGTTCAAATAGTCGCTGATGTACGGCGCGGCGTCTCCGTAATAGCCCTGTACGAATTCGTCGATCAACGCCTTGTAATCCTGGTTCGGATTCCACAACAGCTTTGCGCCAACCCATGCACGAAGATAGGCAAAGCCGGTATCGCCGGGAGCGTAAATATTTTGCATTTGCTGGCCGAAATAGCCCTTGAACGCCGGGAATTGGGCGATAAACTGCAGCGTTTCGCTCATCGCTTTCAGGTTCGGATATGGCATCAAATAGCCGCCTCCGTTAAAATCGGTAAGATAATCCCAGAGAATCACGTTTTTCGATATATCCGCCCATTGCCGTAAATTGTCTTCATAAAACCGGTTTTGCGGAGCGTTGACCGGCCTGCCGTGATCTTTAAAGACCGGAGCCGCCGTAATTACAACGTTGTCCGCAACCGTCATCCCCGTAGGCGCTTCGAAGCTGAACATGTATGCCAAGGTACCGATTCTCGCCTCTGGAATAACGGCGCTTACACGGCGGGCAACATCGCTGACGAGATCCAAGGTGGGGGCCGCCAATGAACCTCCATGCAGCTCCGCAAACGCCTGACTGGCCGCGTCCGGTATCCATATGTCATCTCTTTGGCTAAATCCGTAGGAAGCGTCTTTCCCTTGGGCTTTCCGCTGGTTAATGATGCCGATCAAGTTAGCAGCGGCAATCTGCCGGACTTTCTCATCCATCGCCAGCAATTGCCTGCCGTTGTGATATTCGGTTTGCGGAACGATGCTGTAAAAATTGTGCACGTCGTACGGCCAATAGTTCGACCAGCTGTCCAGCCAAGGCTGCGACTGCGGAACATGATTGTATCGGTCTCTATATTTTCCGTTGAGCAGATTATGAGCGCGGTACTGCTCGTCATTGCCGTCGCTGACATACATTTCACGATATTCGAAGCGCGGCACCTGAACGTCATTGCCGACCGTCACTTTCAGCTTGGAAAGATTGGGGACGTATGTATGCTCCGGCGCAAACCATTTTACACCCGCGTATTGCTCCAAAAAATAATTGACTCCGTACATCGTGCCGCGCGAATGGCTTCCTGCAATGACGATGTATTGCTGCGACTTGCGGATGACAAATCCGTCCTCTCCTAGCATATTCCCGGAAAGTTCCGGAACCAGGTTCTCGGTCAGCGCGTTTCTCCCCACGAGCACCGTCGGTCCATTAGGCGGAGCCGAGCCCGTCGACAGTTGAAAAGAGGCGCCTGTGACCTGCGTCAAATAATCGACCAACTCTTCGGCCGCATGCGTCTCCATACTGTTTGCGCTCGAATGGACGAAGACCCGGTACATCGCATTGCCGTTGTTGGCCAGCATGACATTTTGTTCATTACCGGAGTCGTTGTTTTCGTTTTCAGCGAACGCAAAGCTTTGAAAGACCGCACACACGAGAACAAAAGTCAAAATACAAATGATCGTTTTCCTCGCCAACCTGATCGCCTCCTATTTTTTGAACATTGACTGGGGTAATCCACAGATTTTCTTGAATGAATCAAAAATCGTAAGCTCGGTATGTTTCAGCAAGCTTGGACGACTCGACGCGGTATTGGGCCAAGTAATCGCTCAAATTCATGCCCATTCCTTCCCGGTGCTCGAAGACGGACTTATTTTCCCGGGACAGCATTTGCAATCGCATATAGCCATTTGTTACGCAAAAGTACGGCCAAGGGCACCAAGCCTCCTTTCTTGCAGATGAAATCGCTTTCATCATTAAGGTAGCCGTTCCCGCATGGTGCCGTCTATAATCCAAACCGTACTTCGAGGCTTCCGCGGCGGGATAATCAGGAGCGGACCATTGTCCTCCCGGGGGATCGTTCATGATTAGGCTGAGGCCGTATAAAAATACCCGGACATTAACAGCACTAATCAGCTCACGGTCCTGTCCGTTTATTGTCAGAATACGAATTACGGTGATTGGTTGACCGTTTCCGGGCATAGCCCAGGCATGCGTTATTACTCCACCGGCTTTCAGGAACCTGAACGCTCAGGGTTAAAAGTTTGATTCGGCATTCACAGCACAAGACCAAGCGTTGAGTACCGACGTCAGCTTTTCGTTTACCGTGTTAACCGGCTTCCTGACGAACTGGTTTTAAGCCTCCATTGCGATTGTTTAATAGAAAGACGGTACAGCCCGCAGACGTACCGTTTTTTCTTTGTCACCTATTGTTCAAACAATAAACCTTTTGATATAATATATATTATATATAATATAAAATACATTCCCGGAATGTGCCTGTATTGTTATCGATATTAAACATACGCGGAGGTAACTATGTTGTATCCCGGCTATGCAGAAAACAAAGATGTCGAACCGCTGAGTCTCCCCCATTTTCCAACCGTTCAGCAAACGGTGGTATGGCGCAATTGGGAGCTTGTTCCGCTGGACAGATTGGCCAAGATTCTCAGAACGACGGAAGAAAATGTGCTTACGCTTGCGCGGGATATGGGTCTACGCGTTCCTCCCCGAATCGACGAACAATGGCTGATCCGCGGGTATATTACGATCATACGCACCAATTGGCATATTCTGCCTTACAATCAGCTGCTGGAGCTGCTCGGTTGGAGTCCAGACATGCTTGCTTATGCGCTCAAAGAGGACGATTTTCTTTGGGTCAAATTGGGCAATGTAAAGCCTGCGGTCGAGCCGGTCGTTTACATACCGCTTACACGGGAAGAGGAGCTTCGTACCCGGGAAATACGCGAAACGATCGATGCCCATTTTCCGATTAGCCGGGACGAAAGTCCGGTCAAGCCTTTTGATTTCTTGAATAACTTTACATGCAATAACGAATCCGCTGAGCCGTGGGCCGTTTCGGCAAATCCCGACGAAGTGCTGTTGAGCCATGAATGGACGATCGTCTATCCCGAAGGACGGGAAAGAGTCGAAACATTTGCGCGCCGCTTTGTTGCCGAACATGAAGCGGTATGGGGAATCCGGTTATCCGCTTCGCCCATTCTCGACTCCGACGCCCAAGACGGTGAAAACACAGCCGTTCAACGCGGAATCGGCGAGGTCCCTCAGCGGATCCTCTCTCTTTCTATTAAGCCCGATTCCGCTTTATTGTCCGAAAGCCATCGTATCCGGGTGAGCGCAGAACGCATCGATATCCAAGCCGTCGACGAAGTCGGGCTACTAAGAGGCTTGAACTGGCTGCAAAAAAAGATGGAAGAACGCAACGCGCCTTATCTCGAGCCTAAATCAACCGTGCGCAACACCCGCTTCGATCTGCGTTATGTGTATTCCTACTTCGCCGTATACGGAGATCCTCTTTTGGACGCCGACATCGACCCTTATCCGGAAGAGATGCTGTCGCAGCTTTCCAAGCTGGGCATTAACGGCGTTTGGCTGCAAGCCCTACTTTATAAGCTGGTTCCTTTCGAACGCGCGCCGGAGTTATCCGTCGATTGGGAGAAGCGCATTGAAGGCTTAAAGAGACTCGTCGACCGCGCGGCGGACTACGGAATCGGCATCTACTTATACTATAACGAGCCGCGGGCAATGCCTTTGTCATTCTTCGAGAAAGTCCCGGACTGGAAAGGACATGCCGCTCTTGAGGATGCATCGCTTTGCACAACGCATCCGGAAGTGCAAGACTATCTCAGAACGGGTACGGCGCGGCTGTTCACGGAAGTTCCGAAGCTCGCCGGCCTCTTCACGATCACCATGTCAGAAAATTTGACGAATTGCTTTTCCCGGGCCGGCGGCGGAAACACGAATTGTCCGCGCTGCGCAAGCCGATCGCCACATGAGGTCGCATCGGAGGTCAACCGGATCATTGCCGAGGCTGCGCATAGCGTGGCGCCCAACGCCAGAATCTTATGCTGGACTTGGGGATGGACGCAATGGCTCGGATGGAGCCCCGAAACGATAGATGAAGCTATCGATTTGCTGCCCGATCGCGTAAGTGTGATGAGCAACAGCGAGGAAGGCCTTATTACGAATATCGGCGGCGTCGAAGGGCATGTGGTCGACTACTCCATTTCGCAAGTGGGCCCCAGCGAGAAATCATTGCGCATTTGGAGCAAGGCAAGGCAAAGAGGGTTGTCCGCCGTAGCCAAGGTGCAGTTCAATATCACCTGGGAATGCGCATCCGTTCCTTACTTGCCTACTATGGATCTGCTGGAGCGGCATTTAAACAACTTGCAAAAGTCGGGCGTAAGTGGACTGATGCTCAGCTGGACACTCGGCGGCTACCCTTCCTTGAATTTGGAGTTCGCTTCCCAGTATTACTGGGACACGGAACAATCGAGCGTCAAGGGGCCCGAGCTTGTCGCCGGCAACGTATTCGGCGCAGAAGCAGGCGCCGTCGTCAGGGAAGCTTGGAGCGCATTCAGCTACGCATTCGGGCAGTTTCCTTTCCACATTGGCGTTGCCTACACCGCGCCGCAAAATATAGGTCCGGCCAATTTGCTGTACGACAAGCCGACAGGCAGGGCGGCCACCATGGTCGGCATACCCTACGACGATCTGAAGAGCTGGCGATCCATCTATCCGGAGGAAATATTCGAGGTACAATTTCAAAAGGTTGCCGACGGCTGGAAACGGGGTATCAGCATTCTTCAGGAAGCGGAACCGCTCATCGACTGCTCGGACAGCAGGAAGAAGGCCGCATTCTTCGATTTGCTGCATGTGGCAAAGGCGGCTTACTGCCATTTTAAAACTTCGCATTTGCAAACGAAATTTATAAGACTAAGGGATAAGCTGGATACCACCGCAGACGAACCGCAATTCCAAGCCATCAAAGCTCAACTTTACGTCATTATCGAAGAGGAGATCGAACTGGCCAAAGAGTTGTACGATATCGTCCGGAACGATTCCCGTATCGGCTTCGAGGCGAGCAATCACTACTTCTATACGGCCCAGGATCTCATGGAAAAAGTAATCAACTGCATGCATGTGCGTCAAAGGCTCGAGGAACGCAAATTGCCGTTAGGTTAGAAGCAAACAACCGTTCGACGATTACCGCTTACTTCTCCCCCTGGTTTTGATTATGTCGTGGACAATGAATGTATCCTGATGCAGAACGGTTGTTGAACGAATCAAGGAGCAGTTTGCCGCAGCAACTGCTCCTTGATTTATTCTGTAAACCATAGGTTTTTAAAGTACAGGGGTAAACATAATGTCCGTCACCGCCGCCCTAACCGCTTCAGCCATGAGCCCTCCGTTCTGTTCCTTCGGAAAATGCCAGCCCTGCCGCCGCTCGGGGTTCAGCCGACGCGGCTTGCGCATCGTTACAGAAACGACCCGCCCGAGCTCGCCCTGCTCGAATCTTTTCAACGAAGCAATCAAGCAAATCTTATCGAATATAAATCCGCGTCGCGCATCCGCGCGGTCAATACTACTTCTTTGTCTGCAAATTGGGCAAGCTCACCATGATCAAAGGTTATCACGCGGTCAATGGAATCACCGAAAATCTCGCAGCTTTCAAGTGTTTCTCCCGTGGACGACTGCAAAGTAAAGTAAATATAACCCCGTGCCGATGTCGAAAAGTTAATCCTCATCTCACCGCTTGTAAAAGTAAACGGCTTGGTGGTTATTACTTTTTCGGTATACCCGGCGTGGAGCGAAACGAACCCATCGCAGCGTATGGTATATCGCCACAATTGTGCCGGCACACCCATCCAATGATTGTCAAAACTGTATAACGACAACTCGTGCGGTTCGCCTTCTACAAGGGGAGGCGTTTCGATAAGCCCGCGTGCCGGGAAGCAGTCGCCGTAAACCCAATTCGAACCGTTTTCCATACCGGGGCGCATAAAAGCCTCATCATACCGCGTAAAATTTAACCCGTCGCGGGAAACCATAAATACGCAGTCTGTAACCGCAAGCCCGTATCGCTTGTGATTCTTCGAGGGCGCCATGCGTTCAAGACGTTTTTCTTTTCCGCAAAGCTGCTCAAAATTGCCGCTCCATTCGGGGCGTTCCACATATCTCGACGGAAAACCTATATACATATGCGGTGCGCGGACATACGGCGAAACACAGTTTGTATAAAGCGGATAATCCTCCGAGTCTCCAAAACGAATCGGTTCGGGATCGCTCCATGTTTTGCCGTCTTCCGACCAAAAGTAACGTATATCGCGTATCCCGGCGTTCCAGTCGTCGCCTATGATATTGTGGAACCCGCGTATATATCCGCGATAGATCCCCGCAAGCTCATCCCAGAAAACAACGTTGAGAGAATCCATATATCCTTTTGTAGTGATAATATCACCCATTGTAAAGTGAAGTCCGTCGGGGCTTGTGAACATTCGCAGCTCAATTCGCTGCCCAAACTGCGGATTATTATATTTTCCAACGCCTTTATATCTCTCGGACGCAGGAACGGCCGGGTTATCATCGCGGAAGACCATAAAGTTATCAAAATTATTCGTATTTTTGTCTAAAATAATATTGTTCTCACGCGAGCCTTCCCATTCGCAGATTCCGAGCGCAGGCTTTGTCCACGTCATTCCGTCGCGGCTTTCGGCATAACAAACACGAATACCATTCGTCGTGTGATCCTTTTTGTCGGGGCTAAACATTTGCCAGGCCAGATAGTACATCCTGTATATCCCGTTGTCATGTAAAATATTGTGGTAATTGCAACCATCGCCCTCCCACGGTGCATCATGGTTTATTGCGATTTCGCGGCGAGTCGGTTCATGCAAGCGGAATTCTGCTGTCGTTTTGGCATTGTCAATCAAATAGTCGTCGAAAAAGCATTCGCGTTTGGATGAAAGGTTTATCATGTTTACTCCTTTATTTTCCTATATTTTTAATTTTACTAAATTGGGACAGCGCCATTTATGCCCATGTAGTTCCATTCCAGTATTTTAATGCATTTGAAATCACCGCTACTTGTCCAATTCTGGATTTAAAAGATGGCGCTGTCGTCCAAAAATTTCGACTGCCATTTACGGTATCATCACCAGCAGTCGAATTTGCACCTTGATAAATATAAGAAGTTCCGGCAGCTTCAACAATGTTGTCGAAAGATGAAAATTGTGCGTTATTGTCCGATACGATGTACCACTGCCATCCGCCGGACACTTTCGACTTAATGGTGTTCCCTTTAATCATGCCCCCCGTAATGGCGGCTCCTAAAATATGAAACACATAGCCGCTCCCAACGACATCCCGAATAACCGTATTACCCTGAACTACCGCATCAGATGAACTTCCGCTAATCCTAAATACGCTCCCAGAATTACCCGTCAAGTTTGTGAGCGTGTTACCCGATATATCGGCAGCATACGAATCGATACAAGCGATAGCCCCGCCTGGCGGATTAGAGCAACCATCCAATCGATTACCTTTTATCGTTGCATGATTGGACCTGTATAATTGTATGAAATAAGCGCTAACGTCTTGAATGGTATTACCAACGATGTTCGCATAATTGGCCCTATCCGTGTGAATACCTTGTGCGACTTTGTAAATATTGTTTGCTGATAGAACTACATGTTGAGCGTCATTTAAACTAATCCCTGTTGTACTATACGTGCCATTAAACATTCCGTGTATGATATTGCCGACAACTGAAATTTTACTATCAAGACTTTCAATACCTAGCGGCGGGTATGTATCAAGGGTGATCCCACCAACTTGATTCCCGATACAAATATTTGATGATACGACACTATTTAAAGTATTTACAGAACAAACAATCCCCCAACCACCCTGATTTGCAGAATCCTTTTTGTTGCCATAGGACAAATTACCAATAATGCGTGCTTTCTTAGTTGTATTGCTTACTACAATTCCGCTACGCTTAGCATCATGTGACGTGACGCCGCTAATAGAAACATCTTCGCCATTTAAGATTTGAATATTATCATACAATGATGCATTCTTATACTCTCCGCCGGTAATGGAAACTTTCGCAAGTGGTGTAATGGCATATAATCCAATCATACCGCTATCAACTTCAATGTTTTCACAGATTAGTTTTTTCTTAGCTCGGGTAACAATGTTGATTGAAACAGAAGGTTTAAATTTAGCGCCCTTTAAAATTAATGAATCACCTGAATGTTTAATAGAGCAATGAGATTCTGACGTAATGGTTCCACCTGCATTATTATCCTTGTTTTGATCAATCTCAATGTCACCATCAATCATTAAATTATAAGCAGTGTTTAAGAGAGTTGTGTTTGACCCTGCGAATAATTTAATGCCGCCAGAACCGATAAGTTTAATATCACCAATCGCGGTCAAGCCTGATGTGCTAATATACAAGCCGCATAAGTGGATAGGTAATTTTAATGTTGCAGAAACATCAAATAATGCTTGGAGTTTTGTGTATTCATTGGTACCATCGCCTTTTAAACCCGCAAGAGTTGCTAATAGTTGATCATAATAACCAACAAGCACCCAGCCATTTAATGTGTAGAATCCGTCATTTACATTCGATTTATTAGCATCGTAAATAAACATAGCGCCAGTGGCTTTCATTCTGATCGTTCTGGTTTGAAAATGACTATCCAGAGCTAACATTTCAGAAATAGATTCAATCGTATAGACGGATGATTCATTAATCTCTTGCTGTGTTTTTCCGCTACTATCGAGAATAGCACTTGCTGGATGTGCTTCAGCCATATCACGACCTGCCAGCTCGTTATGGGTTATAAGCTCAAGCTTCGCCGCTATTCCTGGGGGAATTTTGCCCTTGTCGTTAGACCCTTCGTATACGGTACCGGTAACCGATGAACCCTCTTTCCCGTAAACCGTTGACGATCCCCCGAGTATGCTGCCCGCGGCCAAGGCCACACCGGCCATACCGAAAGACGTTAGTAGCTTTCTGCGGCTTATATGGCTGCCGGACTCCTCCGGCCGTTCCTGCTCCTGCTCCAAACCTTTCCCCGCATGCTGCTCCATCTTTTATTCACCTCATCCATGTCGATTTTTCGGTCAAATATTGGTCTTTACCGATTGGACGGCTCCGCCATTTCGATGCGACCGGATCAAGGCATCGGCTGCATATACTGAACAGAGGCCGTCTTCGAGCGTACAGACCGGCACGGCGCCGTTTTGCGCGATATCGACGAGATGCTCCACTGCCAGCTGAATAAGGCTATCGCGCGCCAGCAGATTGGTCTCCTCGCGCTTCAGCGTCAGGTGTGTGCCTTGAACCGACGTGTGCTTCGCAACCGTATAAAAGCGGATGTCATCACCCGTCCGTTGCAGCTCGATTTTGCCTTTGGCGAAGTACAAGTCCATCTCGAACATAAGAAAATGGCGGTCGTCAAACGCCTCCGCATACCCGGGGACGCCATTGTCCAGCGAAAATAAGAAAGAAAACGTCGGGTCTCCTTTGCCATCCATGTTCGTCGCGACTTGCCTGACGACTTGGACTTGAGCGATCGGACCCGCTGCAAACCGTATCAGATCAAACATATGGGAACCGTTGTTGCCGATCCCTCGCGTATACCGCACATGGATGTTGGTCAGCTTGCCGAGCTCCCCGGACATGACCACTTGACGAATTTGACGAACGCCTTCGCTCCATCTTCGCGAAAAATTGACGACAACGGTTCTCCTATGGCGCTCGACGAGCTCGGCGATTGCCTCCGCCTCCAGAACGGTCGTCGCAACCGGCTTTTCCAGAAAGAGGACGCGCGCTTGCGAACGGGACAATACCGTCCGCAGCAGCTCCAGACGCACATGCTCTGGCGTGCAAATGCTTATCACATCGAGCTGCTGCTCGCTGAGCATCGCCTCCAAGTCCGTGTAAAACTTTGTTTCCGGCGCGATAAGGGCGAGCTGCTCGCCCTGCTCCCGGCGTACGCCTACGGCTGCCGAAAATTCAATATGCGGGTTTAACCGGTAAGCCAACGAATGGCTTAATGGCACATCTTTTCGCGGTATATCCGCCCTCAATCCGATATAGCCCAGCCCGATAACAGCAGCACGGTATTTACTCATCGCGATCCCTTACCTCGCCATTCCTGTAAGATGGTCCAGACAGTTCGGTTACCGGGATACCTTCGGGCTCACGGACGCGGCATACTGCTTGTTGCGATCGTCGATCATTTGCGAGCCTCCCATTTCGAGCCAACGCGCCATGATGCCATCCCAGCTGTCGACGCGTATTTCGCCGTTTAACACCCGCACCTTCTGCTCGTTAAGATAATCGTTCAAAGCACCAAGCTTCGGATACGACTGCCATTTGGTCGTATCGTAATACACGCCATAATCGATCGGTTCGAATCGCGGCAGCCGGTTTACCTGCTCCCGCTTCAAATTGTACTCTGCGAATGTCCATGTGTTAACCGGCCATACCGGCTTGCCCGGCCAGTTAATAAACACCGTTTTGTATTTGGCGTAATAATGCGCTTTGGCCAAATTCGTTTTGTCCTCGGAGATAAATTCGACCATCCCGTCCGGAGTCGCCGTGTAGTTGTCGCCTTCGATACCGAACGAGGTCAGCATGTTCCCTTCGTAAGTTGCCTGGTAGTCAAAAAACTTCATAACCGTTTCGGGACTGGCATTCTTTTTGTAAATGACCCAGACCGAGTAAGCGATCGGCGAGACAGGCAAACGATTGAGGCCTTGTTCGCCCTCAAGCACAACCGGAACATAGTTGTAGTCCGGCACGGATTTCCTCAGCACCTCGCCGGCGTTTACTATCGTTCCCGAAAACGTGGCGGCAACCGCCCCTGCCCGGTTATCGGCAATCAACTCCTGTTGTTTGTCTGCAGCCGACAACAGTAAATCCGACCACAAATATCCTTTCTCGTTCCAACTGGCGAGCTTGGCAAGAAACGGCTTATAGGCAGGATGAAGCTCAGGCGGCTTCAACTTCCCGTCGGCGTCCTGCCACCAGGCATAGCCCTGCGGTAGAAAGCTCGAGCCGAGAACGCCCTCCAGCATATTAAACGTGCCGCCCGATGAAACGGTAAGCGGTACTGTGTCCATCTTGCCGTTACCGTCGGGATCTTGCTCCTTGAACGCTTTCAACACTTGCTCAAATTCGTCTATCGTTCGCGGGAGCGGCAACTGCAGCTTGGCGAGCCAGTCAGCGCGGATTTGCAGCGCGCTGAGCGTATGCAGACCGTTCTCGATCGGAATACCGAGAATATTTCCTTCATACGTCGCCAGCTTGAACGCTTCGGGTACGACGTTTTTCTTGAGATGGGTCCCGTACCGGTCAAGCAGGTCGTTGAGTGGCAAAAGGAGTCCTTCGTTAAACGCCTGTACCGCCTCGGTTATCGATAATTCGGCGAAGTCCAGCTGCTCGCCGGAGGACAGCATGGCCGCCCGCTTCGACCGGCACGGCCCGCCTGATCCCCCATCCGAGAAGACGATGCGCACATCAGCGCCCGTTTGCTCCAATATTCGATCATGCACCCGCTTCTCCTCAGCCGTTTGACGGTCAAAGGAGGGGCTGCAATTCAGCCCGACGATGCGAATTCCGCTCGATATTGGTTGGTCGTCGTTCGGACCTGATTGCTCCGGAGCAGCCGAATCGCAAGAAGCCGATGCGAGGAGAACGATCAGGAGCATGGGGGCAAGCATCGTTTTGATCCCTCTGTATGAACGCATCGATTCAAGCCCTCCTTATACTCCTAAGCCGTCCTGCGGCAGTTTACTTCGCTTTCAGCTCCTGCAGCTTTTTCACAGCGCTCTCTTCCGACAACCGCAATGCGGTATTCAAGTCGATCTCGCCTATCATAACCTTATTCATATTCGCAACATACAGCGAGGCGATCGGTATTTCATTGACGCTTTTATACGGAACTTCCGCCAGTTTGTTGTAGAAGTAGGCGTTCCAGTTTTTATCCTTCACCTTCGTACCCTGACCGAATTCTTTCTTGACATCCAAGTTTTTCACCACCGGCATAAAGCCTTTTCTGGCAACTTCGGTCTGGAATTCGTCCGATAGGAGATACTTCAGCATTTCCATTGCCGCATCCGCGGTTTTTTTGTCTTTGGCCATCCGGGTAATACCGAAATATTGCGTATACGGCTGTCCACCCACATTCGGCAAATCCTGGAACGACGGAAGCGACACCCAGTCCCAGTTGAATTTGTTTAATTGATCCTCGCGGCTATTGGCTACGAAAGCGGTCATCCCGCCAATCATCGCGACTTCCTGATCTTTGAAAAAGCCGTCGATGGCATTGTGTTTCTTCAAATACTCCTGAATGCCTGATACCTCGGCAGGGGCGATCAGCAGCGTCTGGTAAAATTTCTTCCAGCGTTCGTCCCGGTTGATCGTAGGCGTCTGTGTCTTCTCGTCAACGAGTGGAATGGACAGCGGATTCATGGACAGCATGTAATTCGTAAACGGCAAGTATCCGGCATACGTTTTATCGCCCTCGGTCCGGGTCAGCTTGCGCGACATATCGAGGATTTCTGCCCAACTGACGCCGTTTTTCGGATAGGGGACGCCGAATTTATCGAAAATGTCTTTGTTGTACATGATGCCGAGCGTATCGGCAACGACAGGAAGCGCATACATGCCGTAGCTCGAATTCCGAATGCCGCTGATGTTCGACGGGTCAATCCGGTTCAGATCGACCTGGTGCTGCTTGATCAGATCGGACATGTCCAACTGCAAATCGTAGGAGATGACCTCGTTTTCGAAATAACCGACATTGGCGAAATAAACATCGTAATGGGTATTGGAGGCGAGCATGCCGGGAACATCCATCCCTTTGCCCGTGTTCTGGATGTACTTGATCGTGTCGTTGGGAAATTTCTTTCTCAGGCTGTTGCCGAACCGATTATCGAAATCGGCCGGCGTCATCCCGTTCTGCGAGTAAAATACAACTTCGGCGGGCTCCCTCGGTTTTTCTTCCAACTTCGCTTTATCATCCTTGTCTTGGCCACCGGTGGTTGGTTTATCGCCGCCGGTCGTGACCGTACTCCCCCCGCTGCAGCCTGCCAGCATCAAAGCAACGGCCAGCAGCAACAACGGAATCATTGTAAAACGTCTCTTCACGTTCATCGGACCATGTCCCCTTATTCCTTCCTCATATTGATCCCGGCCCCGGACGCCGGAACAATTTCAACCTACCCCAGCTTCGGCGATCTTTTCAATCACAATATATTAAAACCGTTGCAACGAGCGGCTTCCAGTCCCAAGTTCAACGAGTTGAATATTGTGATACAAACGAGCGGAATGATCGTTCAGCTATCGGCGAGTTGCGGCTTTTTCTCCATGTTCCGCGTAAACAACAGCTCTCTGTACTCGGAAGCAGTGATGCCGGTGTACATTTTGAATACTTTGGCAAAATAACTGTTGCTATTGAAGCCAGAGCGTGTGCCGATGTCGGCGATTTTCGTCCGGGAGTCGGCTAGCAGCCGCTTCGCTTCCTCGATACGGAATTCGTTCAAATATTCGATCGGAGTCCGGTTGTACCTTTTTTTGCATACGGTAATCAAATGCTGCTTCGATAGGCCCAAGTGTTCAGCCATCTCATCCAGCGAGAAGTTTTCCGTGTAATGCGCGACTATATAGTCATGGATTCTGTCTGCATAATCTTTCGTTTCCTCGGCATAATCGCGGAAGCTATGAAACTTCGCAAACAGGAATTGCTTCACCGCAGTGACGTTCATAATCCCTCTGTCCGTAATAAGCTGATTCAATTCATTTAAAAACGTTGAGCTATGCTGGCCGAACATGCGAAGCAGCAGCGTAACCGTCTGATAAAAATTAAGATTATATTCCACGACAGTCAGTTGCCCGGAAAATAGAGCGTTCAGCGCCTCCGTAAAGCTCCGTTCGTTTTGCTGCCGGATCGCCAGCTCCAGTTCCTCAATAGCGGCCGTTTTCATCGGAACCTCATAGTCCATCGGCAGCTTGTTAAAACAATAGACCGGACTGTCCGCCGTATAAATACGGCCGATGTTGTAGGCGTACAACGCTTCGATATAAGACTTATGAATGTCTTCCAATGAATGAATGCCGCCGATGCTGATGACGACCGAATCCAGCTCGGCAGGTTCTAGCGCAAGCAAAAGCTCGGTCATAAACCGGTTCATATCTTCATGCTCGAGCTGGAACAGGATGAATTCATCTCCGTTTGGTTCCTTGAAAGGCTCCAATCGGAACGATGACGACGCAGCCATGCGCTGCTGAATGTGCTGAATCTGGGAAGCTGCCGTGTTCTCGGTTTTCTTTCCTTCTTGCGGATGCTTTAGGGTGATGATCGCTACAACGAGATAGGGCGACATCTCAGGCCATCGTCGGACGAGGTCCGGACTGACCGGAGTTTCCCCGCGAATGAAACGGCCAAGCAGGGATCTTCTTTGCTGCTCTTCACTTTCCGTCATTCTAGCGACAACGCTGCGGAAGGGCTTATACAGCTCGCGTGCCCCAAACACGATAAATACCGACATGACACCGATTACGGTGAACAATGCCGACAGCAATTTATTTTTGAGGGCTCTTGCCTCTTTGTACAACAGCTGAGTATTCACTTCGCGGACTAAAGCCCAGTCAAACGCTTCCAGCTTGATCCGGTCGACTTGCATATTGGAATTTCCCGTTTGCTCCGGCAGCACTGTACCGATCCATGTTTTGTCACGGTGATACATAACTGTGCCTTTCGCATCGGTCAAATAGTAGTTGTACATCTGGGCGTTGCCATTCAGCTCGCTTAGAAAGGACATATACATTTTATCCAAATCTACATTAAAGATGATATAGTTCGGTTCCTTTTGTAGCCCGGGAAGCTTATGCACGATGGATGCCATCTGTTTGCCTGGCTTCGAATATCCTGCCTTAATCTCGTACTGGTACAAAGGGATTTGCGGCGTTTGCGAGGCAATCCACGGAATGGCGCTCCGCTCGGGATTACGCTCGATTCCGTAATTGGAAATCAGAAGCGACCGCTCGGCGCCGTTATACAGCATATATTCGGTGACGAAAGGACTAACAAACAAAAGTTTGTTCAGCTCAAGCCACGCCTTCCAGTGCTCCGTCGTCGTCTGCAAGTTGGTGAAGCGGGCATCGCCGGCGGTCGTGCTGGCGAAATCTATAATCTGCTGCAGCATCCGTTCCATCAGTGTCCCGGTGCGGGCCAGCTCGGTTCCGTTTTTGGCGTCGACCAGACGGATCGTTTGCTTCATAAATAGATTCGTGTTGTAAGCGCTTGATAATAAAGCCGGAACGAGCGACACAACGATCAGCACGATTGCCACCCGGGACAAATAGGAGCGGGTATCACGTTTCAACGCCGATTCCCCCTTCATGAACAAAAAAGGAGCCCAAGCAAAGCCGCTCCTTCCCATTCATCATACTGCGCCTGAGCTGATTTATCGACAACTCGGGACCGATATACGGCTTGACGATTCGAATCATCCGGTATTATCCTTTTACGGATCCTACAATCATACCTTTCACAAAATAGCGCTGTATAAACGGATACACGAGCAGGATCGGCACGGTTGTAATCATAATCATCGCGGCGCGGACGCTATCCTTGGAAAGCACGGCGAGCAGCCCCAGCGATTCGGATACCCCGCTCATGTTCGGATCGAAGGAGAGCAGCATGGACTTCAGCAACAATTGCAGCGGCCATTTGCTCTGATCGGACAAGTAAATCGAAGCCGAGAACCAACTGTTCCAATAACCGACCGCATAGAACAAACCGATGGTAGCAATCGCCGGCATCGACATCGGCAATGCGATTCTAGCGAATACGATCACATCATTCGCCCCGTCGATGCGTGCGGATTCTTCTACTTCCTGCGGGATTTCCATAAAGAAGTTGCGCAATAAAAAGGCATACCAAACATTGAGAAAAGACGGAATCATAACGGCCCATAATGAATTTTTCAAACCGAGAGCGGTGACAAGGAGGTAGGAAGGAATCAGCCCTCCTCCAAAAAACATGGACGCCAGTAAAACCACTGTGACCACGGTACGATAAGGCAAGTATTTCTTGGACAAGGCATAGGCCAGCGTTCCCGTAAAGAGCAAACAAAAGAACGTGCCGAAAAAAGTAATGAACAAGCTGTTGCCGAAGGCGCGATACACTCTGGAGCTGCCTGACAGCAAGTAAACATAAGAGTCAAACACGATATGCTGCGGAAAAAATGTAATTCCGCTTCGCATGATGTCCTCATTGGACATGAGCGATTGGCTGATTACGAACAGGAAAGGGGCGATGATCGAACAGCATACCACGATGAGAAAGGCCGCATTCACATAATCGAACAACTTGAGCTTTACCATATGCCCTCCCTCCCTAAGCGTTTCACCATGTAGTTCGTACCGAGCAGGAAGATGAGCCCAACGACGTTTTTGAACACGCCTACCGCTTGCGCATAAGAGTATCTTGAATTTTCCAAACCTTCCCGGTATACATACGTATCGATAATATCTCCTACGGAGTATACATTAGGGGAGTACAGGAGAAGCACTTGTTCAAACCCGGCATTCAAGATGCCGCCGACCGCGAATATGAATAGAATGGAGATGATGTTGGCCATCCCCGGCAAGCTGATATGAATCATTTGTTGAAACCGGTTGGCGCCATCTATTTTTGCGGACTCGTATTGGGCCGGATCGATTCCCGCCAAGGCGGCCAAATAAATGATGCTCCCCCAACCGAGTCCCGCCCAAATATCGCTGGAAACGAGAATGCTGCGAAAAAAATTCGGGTCGGAGACCAAATTGTTCTGGGATCCGCCGAACTCCGCAACCATCTTGCCGATCAAGCCGCTTGTAGGGGACAACAACGATAGAATCAGAGCGGAAATAATCGCCCAAGATAGGAAATGCGGCAAATAACTGATCGTTTGAACGGTTTTTTTGAACCTGGCGTTTCTTAGTTCGTTCAACAGAAGCGCAAACACGATCGGCGCCGGAAAACCGAAGATGATCTTATAGGCGCTGATCAGCAAAGTATTGCTAAGGATGCGCACGAAATAGTAGGAATCGAAAAAATGGACGAAATTCTCCATCCCCACCCATCTGGCATCGATAAACATGGATTCGATACCGCGAAACGGGCTGAAATTCTGGAAGGCAATCACAATGCCATACATAGGGACATAATGGAATAACAGCACATGCAGCAATCCGGGAAGCAGCAATATATACAGGAACTTGAACTTCCACAGGTTGCGGAAAAAGCCCGTTTTCTTCGTTCCCAGCAGATTTTGCGTTCGACTACCTTTGCTTAATGGAGACACAGGGATCGATTTCAAAACGGCTCACACCTTTCCATAAGAGGGCTCATCTTCTGTTGACAACAGAAGATGAACCCATTCATCCGCTTACTTGGCAGCTGCGGCGAATTGCTCGTTTTTGTCGTCAATCATTTGTTGGCCGCCAATCTCCAGCCATTTCTTCACAATGCTGTCCCAGTTCTCAACCGGAATTTCTCCGTTGAATACTTTTATCTTCTGCTCGGACCAATACGTATTTAGATCCGTCAGTTTGGAGAAGGATTTCCATTTGGACGTGTCGTAAAGCACTTTGGCGTCAATCGGGTCAAAGCGAGGCAGCTTGTGCACTTGATCCCGCTTCAAGTTGTATTCTTGGTGAACCCAGGTATTCGCGGGCCATACGGGACTTCCAGGCCAGTTGATGAACACCGTCTTGTATTTGGCGTAATATTTGGCCTTGGACAGATCCGTCTTATCGTCTGCGACAAATTCGACCAGCTTGTTCGTTCCCCGAGTGAAGTTCTCGCCTTCAACACCGAAGTAGACCAAGTCGCTCCCCTCCGGCGTTGCTTGGTAATCGAAATATTTCATGACGGCTTCGGGACTGGCGTTTTTCTTGAATATGACCCAGGCCGATGTGGCGGCAGGGGCCGCAGGCAATTTATTGATCCCCTTGCCTTCTAACGCGACGGGGACATATTGGGCATCCGGCACCGTTTTCCTAAGCACCTCTACCGCGTTTATGATGGTTCCCGAGAATGAGGCTGCCACGGTTCCTGCTTTGTTCTGTGCGATCAACTCTTGCTGCTTGGGCGCCGTAGAGAGCACCATATCGGGCCAGATATACCCTCTTTTCTTCCACTCTACGAATTTGGCCATCATGTCTTTATAGCTCGGGTGAAGCTCGGGCGGTTTGATTTTGCCGTCACTATCTTTCCACCATGCTGTAGCTGCCGGCTGGAAGAATGGAGCGAAGACATATTCCAACATGTCAATCCTCCCGCCTGAACCGGTCGACAAGGCATAAGTATCGGCCTTTCCATTTCCGTCGGGGTCGCCGGTTTTAAACGCTTCCATGATCTTTTCATAATCGTCAACGGTTTTCGGCATCGATAAATTTAACTTGGCAAGCCAATCGGTTCGGATTTGCAAAGCGTTTGGCGTGATCACAGGGGTCTCAATCGGAATGCCCAGAATTTGATTTTTGTACGTCACTTTTTCAAAAGCGGCAGGCACTACGTTTTTCTTCAAGTTCGGTCCGTATTTATCCAGCAAGTCGTTGAGAGATAGAATGACACCGTCATTGTAAGCTTGAATCGCATCGGTAATAGACATTTCCGCGAATTCCAATTGTTCGCCTGAGGAGAGCATCAGATTGCGCTTGGTGACGCACTGGCCGGCCTCCGAGAAGACGATGTTGACATCGGCGCCTGTTTTTTCCTGAAGTATATCGTGCACATGCTTCTCTTCCGGCGTCTTCCGATCGAAAGTGGCATTGCAATTCAGCCCTACGACTTTGACAGGGGCGCCTTTGGTCGGCGTTGAGTCCCCCGTACCTTTCGGATCCTTGGTGTTTGACGAGCTGCATGCTGTCGATGTTGCCATGACGGACACTATCAAGATTGAGAGCCATAGCCTTGGCATTCTCTTCTGTTCCACGCTTCATTCCTCCTTATTGGTTCCCGGCCCCCGGGATAGCTACAACCTACAACAGCCCTTGCCCGCAATTCAATCCTAATATTTTAAATCGTTGAAACGACGGGCTTTTCGCCGCTGTTCAACGTGTTGAATATTGTATTACAACCCGATTTCAAAACAAAAAACCGACGTCGAAGTCGGTTTCGTTCTAACGGATTTAACTATTGCGGTTGACCCGCAGCTCTCTGTACTCGGACGGCGTGATCCCCGTATATTGCTTGAAGACTCTGGCAAAGTAGCTGTTGCTGTTGAATCCGGTTTTCAAGCCGACCTCCGCAATTTTCGTGCTTGTATTCGATAATAGGTGTTTTGCCTTTTCGACTCGATACTCATTCAGGTATTCAATGGGGGTCCGGTTATAACTTTTTTTGCAAACTTGAATCAAGTGCTGCTTGCTAATTCCGGTATAGTCCGCCATTTCGTCGAGGGAGAAATTATCCATGTAGCGAACCGCGATGAAATCGTCAATCTTGCGGATGTAATCCTTCGTATCGACCGCATATTCCCGAAAGTTATGGAACTTGGAAAATAAAAATTGCTTGACGGCTGTTACGTTCATATTGCCCTTTTCCGCAATCAATTTATTCAATTCATCCAAGAAGGACAAGCTGTTCTGTCCGTACATCCGCAGAAAAAGCGAAATGACCGTATAAAAATTCAAATTGTACTCGACAACCGTAATTTGCTCGGAGAACAAAGCATGTAAGGCGTTCGTAAAGCTCCTCTCGTTTTGCTGCTTAATAGCCAATTCCATTTCTTCAACGGCCGGGGTCTCGACTGCCGTGTTATGGTAATCCATCGGAAGTTTATTATAGCAATACAGCTTCGAATCAAGCGAAAAAATCCGCCCGACATTGTATGCATACATGGCTTCGAGATAAGACTTATGCAAGTCATGGAGCGGATGAATGCCGCCGATGCTAATCTCCAACCGTTCCAGCAGGTCTTCTTTGAAGCTGAGCAGGAGATCGGTAGTAAAACGGTTCACGTCTTCGTGCTCCAGTTGGAACAACACGATGTACATTTCATTCGTCTCTTCAAACATTTCATAACGGAATGTCCCGTCTAAACCGTCTACAATCGATTTTCTCATGCGTACGGGATCATGGCCGATTTCATCTATCGATGGTAGGATTTTCATGATGGTCACAAGATGATATCTCGCATAAGCTTTTGTTAATCTTTCTATGTCCGGATTAATTCCGATCTGGCCCATCAATAGACGATGCAGAAGCGTTTTTCTTAGCAGTTCTTCGTTTTCATTGATTCTCAGGACAATCCTGTAAAACGGTTTATAAAGCTCACGGAATCCAATCAGGATAAGAACCAGCATGAAGACGACAACGGCCGAGACCACGATAATCAGCGTATTCTTTAGTTTCGCGACATCCCCGTACAACTGCTTCGTATTGACTTCGCTAATTAATCGCCAATTAAAGGCATTGAGTCTATAGTCGTTCATTTGGAAGGTCTTTGGATCCCGCTCGAGATCGGAAAGGTTCATCCCAAATTTTTGCGAATCCCGATGAAACATGATTTTACCGTTAGCGTCTGTAAGAAAATAATTATACAGCTCGGCGTTCACGTTCAATTCTTGTAAAAAAGAAGCATAAATCTTATCCAGATTAACATTATAAATGAAATAATTTTGCTCTCCTCTTGAAGAAGGAAGCCGTTGAACAATAGACGCAACATGGGCCCCTTGTTTTGACTTTCCCTGTACGATCTCGATTTCATATAAGGACATCCCGGATGCAACGGAGGTGATCCACGGTATGGCACTGTTACTGGGATTTCGTTCAATTCCATAATTAGAGATAAGTAACATATTCTCAATACCATTGTAATACAGGATTTCCGTGACATAGGGATTGGCATAAACTAAGTTGGTAATATCCCCTAACGCCTTCCATTGTTCGTATTCCGTTCTAATATTGGCGAAACGGCTGTCTAGCGTAATGGAATTCGTGAAATCGATAATTTGTTGAAGCGTTCTTTCCATCAATGCGCCGGTTCGAGTTAATTCGTTTTCGTTTTTCGAATTGATAAGCTCGACCGTTTTGGTTACGAACAAATTCATATTGTAAGCGCTAACAATTAAAAAAGGAATACTGGAGACGACCGCCAAAACGATTATCACTTTGTAGATGTACGATTTAATATCTTTCGTCACCACTACTCCCCCTTAAATACTGCTGCTGAAATCCTCGATTCGCTTACACACAATATAGATGTACTCGCATGGAAGCGTCAAGAAGTCCTCCCCCAAATCTACCATCACAATTTTCCGTTTATTGGCATAACCTTATTTTCGTGCACCGTAAATATAATATATAATTAAATCATATTGTATACAATAATCATATTAGTGGCCTTGATCTTATCGACTCTAAAACGATGGAAGCCAGTTAGATCAAGGTTTACATAAAAATGAAAAAAGCCTGTCAGATCAAGGGTTTGATCTGACGGCTTAAAATACTGATCTCATTTTTAGACATAATAAGTCTCATTTGTTGCTGCAGCTGGATTCGTCCAAGATTGCCATGTCAAGGGTGCAACAATACTTTTGCCACATTTCCGGGATTCGACACCAGCTTCGAATACCACTCCGATGCTTGCTCGAAAGGCGCCTTAACCACCCATTCGTCCTTGATGCGAATCCGCCCGTCGGCAATCCACTGCAACGCCGTCTGAAAGTTCGAGGCTGAATAGGCGAAAGTACCGATGCAGGAAATCTCTTTGCGGATCATCATGTTAATCGGCAGCTGGGATTCGGCCTCATGAAGGCCGGTCCAGATCACTTTCCCGCCAAATCCTACACATTCGACGGCCATCGAGCGGGTAGCTGCGGCTCCTACCGCATCGATGACGACATCGAACCCGTTTGCTCCAACCCTCCCTTTGATGTGTTCTTCCGTTGGATGAAGAGGGATGGCCCCAAGCTCAGCTGCCATCTCCAGCCGCTGAGGGTTACGATCCACCGCTACGATCTCCTTTACCCCATGAGCCTGAACGGCTTGCATGGCGAATAAGCCAATGGGTCCCATTCCGATGATCATGACGCGATGGTCGGGCTTCAGCCTCGCGGCCTCGGCTACCCTGACTCCGCAAGCAAGCGGTTCGACAAAAGCGCCTTGTTCAAAGGTAACGTGCTCCTCGAGCGGATAAACGAATCGTGCCGGAATCTTCACATACTCCGCGTTACTCCCCGGCAGTGAGGCACTGAGCAATTGCCGGACCGAACACAACTGCTGGTTTCCGCTTAAACAAGCCTGACATTGGCCGCACGTAATAAGGGGATTGGCCGTAACCCGCGTTCCCGGTCGGAGGTGCGGGTAGGCTCGGGCTGCCTTTTCGCCCATCTGTGCCACTATGCCGGAGAATTCATGCCCGAATATCATAGGAGGCGTTCTCAACGAATTATGCCCCAAATAACCGCTGAGCTCCGATCCGCAAATGCCTGAATAGACGACTCTGATTAAAACCTCATCCTCTGTTGGAATTGGATTAACCGTTTGACGCACGTTCATTTGTTGAGGTCCTTCGTAGATTACTGCTTTCACTGGACATTCCCGCCTTTTTCCGGAATATTCATTTGACTGCACCATTGCAGAATCGCTTGAATGTAGTGTTTGGTTAATCGCATCAAGCTGTCCAGATCCACGAACTCGTCTGGCGCGTGGGCATTTTCGCCAACGGGGCCGAATATGACGGATGGTGTCGTCGAATAGTCGTTGAATATAAACGCATCGCAAGCAAAAGGAGCCATCTCGGGTTTGGCTTCGGGAGCCCCATCCTTGATACGGAGCTCGACTAGCAAATCCGCAAGCTCTGATTCCGCATACGTCCCCGGAATGAAGCGAGTGATCTGCTCCCACTCCATTCGGTACGTTTCCATTCCCGGCTGCTCGCTAAGGCTGCGAATACGCCCGCCGAAGGTCCGGTCCAAATCGTCAAACGTCTGACCGGGATAGCTCTCGACCCAAACTTCCAAAAAACAGCGTTCCGGCACCCCGTCCGCCATTCCCGGTTCATAGTCGCCCGCCTGAACCTTAGAAAGCACAACATTGGGTTTCGTTCCGGGAATAGGACCCGGCGTATTAGGCGGGGCCGATTTCTCCATCTCCTCCTGATATCGTTCAATTTCGCTAATGATGCGAGCTAAGCCGTAGAGAGGATTGCACACCTTTTCACCGCCGAATCCCATTCCCCCCTTGCCGTGTACCGTAATTCGCCACATTACTCCTCCAAGATGGGAGGTACATACCTGAAGATTGCTCGGCTCCGGGATAATGGCGGCATCGGCATGAAATCCGCCGAGTCTTCCGGCGAGCGTACCATTAGCGCCGCCCATCTCTTCATCGACTACACTTTCGAATAAAACGTCTCCCCTAAGCTCTACCCTGTGCATTTTCAAATAATGAAACGCGAACAAAACCGCAGCCATGCCGCCTTTCATGTCGTTTGAGCCTCTTCCGTAAAGTCGATTCCCCTCCACGATCGGGGTAAACGGAGAGAATCGCCCGCCCCTGCTGCCGATCACGACATCCGCATGCCCCGAGAACAGGAGCGATTTGCCTCCTCCTTTTCCCGCTTTGCGGGCGAAAAGATTAGGCCGTCCGCCGTAGTCGCGTCCCGGCCAATAGGCGGGATGAGCTTGCAACCCTTCTACGGTATGAAGGTCGTATCGTTCACATTCGAACCCCAACGCCTCCAGCTCCTCCTGCAGGACAAGCTGCACCGGCAGCTCCGCCCCATGCGGTGGACGATTCTCGCTTGGAATGGCGATTAGTCGGCCTGCGATCCGAATCAACCATTCCCGGTTTTGCTGAAGCCAATTTTCAATCATCTCGACAGTATCCAATGAGTTCACCCTGCCCGCTTTTGAATATGGTATGTTCGTTAAAAACAGAGCTGTCCGCCATCCACGACCAAAGATTCCCCCGTTATGAAAGAGGCATCTTCGGAAGCAAGAAACGCAAAGACCCCAGCTACATCGGATACTTTCCCTCTTCGGCCAAGCGGTATTTTCGTTCTGACATATTCGGCGGCCTTTTCCTTATCATCGATGCTATCGGAGAGAGGGGTTTGAATGTAACCCGGACATACGGCATTGACGCGAATCCCGTAAGGGCCAAGCTCAATCGCCATCGTTTTGGTCAATAGAACCACGCCGCCTTTAGAGGCATTATAGTGCGCATAATTCGCTTCGCCTACGATTCCGTTCGTGGAGGACATGTTCAGGATCACGCCTCCGTTGCCCTGTACGACCATCTGTCGGGCAACGGCTTGCGCCACTAGAAACATGCCGTTCAGGTTGACATCGATCATACGACGCCAATGGCTCTCCGTAATATCCAGAAAAGGTTCTTCCCACGCAATACCTGCATTATTTACGAGAATATCCACGTACCCGAATGCTTCTACTACTCTATCGACCGCCTGGCGAACTTGCTCGGAACGGGAAATATCCGTTTGAATGGCCATTACCCGGCAGCCTTTGGCGAGCAGCCCCTTTTCCGTTTCCTCCAAATCGTTCCATTCGTTGGACAATAGAGCTACCGAGGCTCCTTCGGCAGCGAACCGTTCGGCCGTTGCCTTGCCAATCCCCCGGCCCGCCCCGGTAACCAAAACCACGCGATTTTCAAATCTATACATAGATGGCCTCCTCCGTTGCGCGCAGCTCGATGAACTACTCCCACGTAATCCTTTGGAACGTTCGAGTCTCTGCGGACTCCTTCGCCTTCAAGCACATTAAGGCGCTTAGCAATCCATCCTCCAGCTTACTTTTGGAGGAGGCTCTGCCCGCCATAATATCTCCGAAGTTGCGCACGAGCTCGTGATCGCCTCCAAAATGGTCTTCCCCGGAACTGAATTCGTGGATCTCCACCTTCGGCGTGTGATGCATCAACACTTTGAGGATCCCGGTCATAAAGTCAAAATCGATGGTCCCTTTGTACCCCAAGAAACGCGCCCCGCGCATACCTGCCTTTCTTCGAGCAAAAAAGTTTTGCGAGTAAGACACATGCATGCCGCTTTCGTATTCTATCAGAGCGCTGCCCGAATCTTCGTTGCCGGTATCCTCCGCGAAGCAGCAATACTGCCAATCCGGATGAAAGTGTGGGGCTTTTTTGACGTGAGGGCTTTCCAAACAAGTCCGGTTGTCCTCGCAATCGGAACATCTCAATCCAGCCGGTTTCGTGCCCTTGAAAATTTGCTTCGACTTCATCGCACAGATGGCGACCGGCGTCTGTCCAAGCACGTATTGAATATAGTCGAAATCGTGGGTGGCCTTCTGCAAGAACAACCCGCCTGTCTCCGATTCATCCCGGTACCAATGCTGATAATACACATTGCCATACGGCACATTGTTCACGGCTTGTACATGCTCCACCGTTCCGATCTGACCGGAGTCGACGATTTGCTTGATGGTTTGAACCAGACTGGTGACGCGGAGCGGGAAAGATACAACGACCTGCGAACGTGAGGCTTCATATCCAGCTTTAAGTCGGCGAAGGTCCTCCATGGTTGTGGCGACCGGCTTTTCCAGATAGAGTGGCAATCCGCTTGGAAATACCTTAAGGGCCATTTCGGTATGCAGCGAGCAGCGTGTTCCGATCAGGACGCCGTCCAGCTTGCATTCAGCTAACATCGCTTCTGTCGTTTCAAAAAAGGGTACTTTCCTTCCGCCGCTGCTTTCGAGCTCGCGCTGTTTGTCATTTTGAATGTCTACTACTGCCGCTATTTGAGCTTCGGGATGCTCCTTCTTCAGTGCCTCAATGACATGGGAAATGCGTTTTCCGTATCCGATAACTCCTATATTCATGGTCCTCTCCCCCATTGCCTAGTAATTGATTTACTCCCCCATTATAAAAAAACCGACGTATGATGGCTTTGTACCTGAGGCCAGATTTTTTGTCTCTGACGCCGATCATTTCGCTTGCTAGCAGGACCGAACGAGACTATGATTTACATAACATGCATAAGGAGACTGCCCGATATGTATACGGTCCGCACGCGTCTTACCCCTGCGATTGTGATCCATAAGCTAATCACGATGTATTATTTCGAATTCGGCAAAGATTTCGTATTTAATGGAGAGAAACATGATTTCTGGGAGTTTCTGTATGTCGACAAAGGGGAAATCGAATATGTGGCTGACGAAGAACGCTATACGTTGAAGCAAGGCAGCATTATTTTTCATAAACCGAACGAATTTCACCGGTTCTCGGCTTTCCATGGAACGGCGCCAAGCGTCATTGTGATGACGTTCGACTGCAGATCCAAAGCTATGAAACAGTTTGAGAATCAAGTCATTGTGCTGAATGACGAAGAACGGAATTGGCTTGCGCTCATCGTGGAGGAAGGCATGCAGGCGTTTACCTTTCCTTTTACGTATCCGCTGAAGCGAAGACCGGACGCTCCGATCGGCAGTGAGCAGTTGGTGCAGAGCTATTTGAACGTGTTCCTGATCCGGCTGCTGCGAAGGTCCGAATTCCGGCCGCTTCGGCTGAACCACGCTCCCGATCTATCGTCCGCCGCTAAAGAGAAGAGCAGTCAGAAGCTTGTGCGCAACGTTCTACATTATATGGAGGCGCGGATCAGGGAGTCGATCTCGCTTAATGAGCTGAGCGAGGCGCTCCATATCGCCAAAACTCGTCTGAAGGACGAATTCAAGAAAGAAACGGGCCATACGATTATGGAGACGTTCATGAGAATTAAGATCGAACGAGCCAGGATGCTCATCCGGGAGGACAATAGCAATTTTACCGAGATATCGCGGCATTTGGGGTTCAGCAGCGTGCATTACTTCTCGAAGGTGTTCAAGCGTGAGACCGGGTCAACACCGACCGAATATGCCCGAACGGTTAAAGCGAGGGTGAGAGCCTATAAGGAAAACGATCCGCTGAGGGAAGTGTAAGCGGAAGCGCTAATCCTAGCGATTTTCATCGACAAACGATACCAATGTCTCAGTTGTAGCTATAATCGGTCTCAATGGTAACCATCCAACACTCACTGTGTGTAATGGTTACCATTGAGACTAAAATTGTGTCAAATTGGTCGGTCTAGTGGTTACTAACGAGAGCAGCCTCTTAGAGCCGGAAGAGCTCAGCTGGTTAGTTTGTCAGTTCCTTATTGCAGCACAACCGACTCCGCCAAAGGCGTCATGTCGTTAAGGTTATCCCAGATGAAGGCTTTCACGGAATGCCCTGCGGCGGATTCTGGCACGGTGACGGACAGGGACAAAGTACTGTTATCGTACTTGTTCAAGACGATTTCCTGGCTCTTGAACTCCACCAAGCCGGCCGGTGAATACAAGGCCACGATCAGAGTCGCATTCATATGCTTCTCCGAGCTGTTGATCACTCGCGAGGAGACGTTAATCGTACCGGCCGCAATCGCGCTGACTACCTGTCCGGCGGCATCGGTGAAGACCGGCGTCTCAATGGACACCATCGGTCCGACGATGACTTCTACGGAGTTGCTTTCGACGGTGCGGCCGTTATAGCTGAATGTGGCATGGTAACGAGTTGAGCCGTCGGAAAGCCCGGATACCACTCCACCGTTAATCGAAGCAATCGTTGGATGATCGATGGAATAGCTCAGCTCCGCGGAATCGGTAGGCAGCTCCACCATCAGCCCCTCGCTGTCGGTACCGGTTACCGAGATTCTCGTCGTTTCGCCTGCGCGCAGCTGCAGCTTCTCGGCGAACAGTTGGATGCTCACGATATCGTCCAAGCCGAAGCCGTCCAAGTAGACGAGCTTAACCGCATCGGCTACGACCTCGCCATTGGCAGCATCGCTCAGCTGAATGTAGCTGGAGGTTCCTGCGTTGAATGTATGAATGCCCATGATGTTCCAGGTGCCGCCTCTTACCGGCCGTTGATCAGCTTGATACGTTTTGGAACCGGCGGAAGTAGTGACCGTGTATTTCGCATTCCCCGCTCTACTCGAGCCGCCATCCGGCAAATAGTAGTACACCGCGTAAAACCCGGGAATCGTCACATTCGGCGTCCATCTAACGGTGTTCAATCCTGAGCCGGCTGCAATTCTCACAAAGTTGTTATTGTAGGAGTTGCTTCCTGTACTAGCCGTCCAGGCACCGGTTACAGACGGATTGTCGACGATGATGGACTTCTTCGTTCTTACGGCAACACTGGTACTCGACACGGACTCGTTCCAATTTCGGTCCTTGGCCACCACATAAAAATTGTAATCCGTATCCGGCGTGAGTCCCGTTAAGGTAACCACATTACTGGCGATCACAGACCCGAGCCGCTCATCGTTCGCCGCGTTGTAAATATCCGCATCCAATTCCACGCCATTCTCCATAGAACTCCAAGTCAGCATAACGGTCGAATCCGTAAAATCGGTCACGGCGAGCGAAGTCGGCGCAGCCGGGGCTGTCGTGTCCGCGATGGCGTCCGACGCATCCTCGAACGCTCCGATATCCGGCAATCCTCTGTAGATCGGATTGTTCCAGAAATCTCTCCCGCCGTTATTGCCGACCACGGTACCCGCTCCGATCAACGGTGAATTCGGCTTCAGTTTGTAGCCGTCTACGGTGTTGCGCCCGTCCGAGCCTTTGCCCGGATCGACGAATCCGGGATCGCCAACTACGTTGTTCTTGCCTTGTGTCGGGGCGGCTTTGCCATAGAACGCGTTGTTCACGAACTTAGGGCCCGTCGGATACGTTTCGGTTACCGGAGACGGCCCGGTTACGTAGAAGACGTTGTTTAGGAACGTGGCGTTCGCATTGTTTTTCATCTGAAAGCCGACGCCCGTATCGTTGTAGAAGACGTTGTTGTAATAAATCCCCGGATCGTTGATGTTCATCGTGTAGCTGTGCCAGCCGTCGCGCATATCGTTCTGGCTGATGTTGTAGCGATGGATGTTGATCCCGCTCTTGAGCTGCCCCATATCCATGAAGTAGCCGCCTGCATTGTCATGGGTGTAGTTGTATTGGAAAATATGGTCGCCTCGCGTAGCCAAATCGGTATCGAAGGCGGAGGAATCGGAATCGGCCTTGATCTCGGCTCTCGTACGCCCGACTTCGTTGAACTGCACGAGCGCCCGGTCGGTTCTCCAAACCCAGATGCCGGCAATCCACTTGATACCGGGAGCGAAAGCCCCGGCGTCCAAGCTGACGTTATGCTCGATGAGCGGATTGATCGACACCCCGACAACGATGCCGTCCGCGCCGGTGTTGGTGACCGTGTTGCCCCTAATCGCCACATTGCGGTTGAAATACGCCACATCCGACGAAAATGCCGCAATATTGACCCCCATAACCGCGAGATCATGAATATGATTGTTCTCCAGCGTCAGGCCGTCATAATACGCTTTGGGCCTGCCCGTTTCAAACTCCCACGCCTCGATCTGGATACCGGCGTTGGCGTTTTTGTTCACGCCCTTATCCTTGCCGTCCGTGGTCGTCGTCGTAGTTTCGCCCGTCAAATTCATCCCGGTGACATCGTGGATATCCATGTTGCGGATCGTAATATTCTTCATCGGACCGTTGTGAAACGCCTTGATCCAAATCCCGCTTCTCCGGTAATACCCGGTCTTGTAATCATCGGGATTCGAAGGATTGAAGTTCGTCAGCTCGAGGTTTTCCAGCGTGACATTCTGCACATTCTCCAAATTGATGGCAGCGTAGTCGGCGTTTGCGTTGATAACCGGCGCGGGGCCGTCGCCGTACTTGCTCACCACGATCGGATTGGCGTCCGAGCCCGAGCTCTTCAGCTTAAGAGAGCCTGACCAGGAGCCGCCCGATTTGAACAAAATCCGATCTCCGGGAAGGAAATTTCGGTTGTTCACCTTGCTTAAGCTGCGCCAGGCTGTCGCTTCGCTCGTTCCGTTGTTGCTGTCGTTCCCATCCGCGGAATCAATATAGTAGGTTGTGTTGTCCGCATAAACCCGATCGACGGGAAGCACGCCCCCCCACCCGGTCAACAGCAGTACCGCCGCCAATCCGATCGCCAACCATTGCAGCATGTTCCGTTTCAAATTCATCGACCTCCTCATGGACGGCCATGGCCGTGGCCATTGCCGTTGCCGTTGCCGTGGCTATTGCCATGGCCGTGGCCATTGCCGTTGCCGTTGCCGTTTCCGGGTCCGTCGCCGGGATCAACCGGTGTAGTATCGATAACTTGCAAATCGAATACCGAAGCCGAGCCCGCGCTAAACTCAAACGTGAAGGTCGTGCTTCCAACAGGCAATGTCGCGAGATACGTCTTGGACAGCACCACTCGCGTACCGTTCACCGTGTAATCCGTCCCTTCGGTCAATACAGTTGATCCATGTGCGATCGAAGCGAGCGTATTCCCGTTCAAGGTCATGTCGAGGTTCAAATCGGCTTGACTTGCGGCGTTCTTGTCAAACGAAGCCGTTACAGGCGAGATCGTCGAAGTTCCGTCACCCACCGTGAAGGAAAGCACTTGCGGAACTTGAATGCCTTGGCCGCCGACCTTGACCGTATACACGCCTTTTCGATTCGGCAACCCGCTGACATCGAACACGAACTCGAAGCGGCCGTTCGCATCGCTCCTCGTTTGATCGAACCCGATCGTGGCCCCGGCTTCACTTTGCATCGCCATCGTAACGAAGCTATTCGCCATGCGATACGTCTGCCCCGTCACGGTTACGGACTGCGCGCTCAGAGCGACCGTCGCATTCAAAGCCATTTCCGCAGGCGGTGCCGCCGCCCCCTCGAAGGCGATTTTGCCGAAGTTGCCTCTGACCTTCTTGTTCACCTCGCCGTTAATCGTCCAGCCCCATTGTCCACGGCTCGCAAAACCTCCGTCGCTCAGGAAAGCGTTCAGAATGAACGGCTTGCCTGTCCATGGTTGAGTGAGACCGAGCTGGTGCAGGGGAACCGCGACCTCCATTGTGTAACCCTTGCCATCCGCGTCCTTCTTGAGCTCCATGAAGACGGACGGTTTGGAGTTGACGCCGTTAATGGTCATGTAGGACTGATAGCCGAAGTCAATTCCGCTTCCGAGTACGAGCTGGATATCCGTAGGCAGCATCGTCCCTTTTTTATCCGGGTACTGGGTATAGTCGAGATCCTCAGTGCCCATGAACAGCTCCAGCACGTCGCCGTTCCAGATGCCGGTTCCGGTTTTCGTATTGATCATCGGGGTCGGATCTTTGACTTTAGCGCCGAGATACAGCTTCTTCTCGTCATATTTGAAATACATATCCGCGCTGTGGCTGTCCCCGTTATTGTCGATCACGCCTTGGATGCGCATCAGCTCGGCGCCCGCCCATTCTCCGATCGGATTGCCGTTCGAATCGGTTGCTACGACGCCGTCCAGCACGATTTCACCCGAAGCTCGCTTGATCACGATGTCCGTGTCGACAGGAGTCACAGGAACTTCCGCCCCATAGCCGAACGCCATCTTCGTCATATAAGGGAAGCCGTTGCCCGTATTGCCGACGAGCTTCACGCGGACGTATTTCACTCCCGTAGGCAAATAATTCGCTTGCAGCACATCCGGAATGCTGTTATTGGCGGAAGACCCGAAGGCCGGATGCTTGTAGACGCCGGCAATGTTCCATAGCGTAAAGTCCGTACCGTTGACGGATGTCCACAGCTCCATCGCCTGGCTGCTAGGGAGATTGCCGAAATAATAGCCCTCTACATAAGCCGTTTTGAAATCTTTGCCCGCCGGTGCTGCATACGTCATCATCGAAGCCACCGTCGTGTCTCGGCGCTTGATATAGGAGTTGGTGCCAAACGTCCGGATATCGGCGATATTCGTCGGATTGACCACCTGCAGATTGGCGGTATCCGTACCGGCCACATACTTGGAGAAACCGGATGCATCGTCTATCAGGTAGCCGTCCATCGACCTTGTCGAGGAGAGCGTGCTCTCGATCACGATCTGATCAATCTTGAAGTCGCTCGCCGTCGCGGCATCCCCGTAGTATCCGGCCTGCGGCAGGATGACGCGAAGGTACTTCGTTCCCGGCGTGATCGGCTCGGCCGTCGAATACGTCGCCTTCACATATTGAACGCCGGCCATCAGCTCCGGACGCAGCTTACGGAGAAGCGTGACCGTCTTGCCGTTCTCGAAGCTTCCCGTCTGGCTGTTGTACACCGCTTCGACGACCGACAGCTCGTTCTGGATCGTGAAGTTCAGCGCCCATTTGTTATAGGTCACTTCAATATCCATGGTCTTGAACTCGTTCGCATCCGAATAGTAGGAGAAGTCGCCTGCTACACCAATTGCGCTGCCGCTGCTAAGGGTCGTTCCTTTATGACTGAATACTTGAGTGAAATCATTCATCTCGTCTGTGAATCGATTGCTGCCGTCGAAGGCGATCGCATGGCCCGTCACGGTTCCCGCTTCAGCGGATGTAGGTGGTGCCGGCACATACACCCCCGTGCTTACGACATGCATCCCCGTCGTAGTCCCCTCCTGAGCAACGGGCGTCACGCCGAAGAACAAAAATTTCCCCACATCGGTGGAAGCAACCGTGTAGTCTGCATATACCGCGTTTGTGATCGTCGTTTTGTCTGAGCCGTTCGATTGCGCCCCCCGATACCACTGGTAAGTGGACGTTCCTTCGGGATCAGACTCCGCATCGCTGAACACGTAGCCGCCTGTCAGCGTATTCCCCGGAGCAGGCGTGCCGTACACGTTCAAGGTCACCGCAGCCGGAGCCTGGTTCACAGGACCTTGCCCGTCGTCTTCTTTGACAATAAGCAGATCGTCCACGGCAATGGTGCCGGTTTGCAGCCTGTACGAGGAGAACGAGTATTGGGACACTTGGGTAGCGGTAGGCGTATAAAGAGCAATATTCGTCGCCGAGGCAATCTGTACGCCATCGACCGTTACGCTATATTGCTTGGAGGTCATATTGACATCCACATGAATGCTGTACCACTGGTTCGCCACAATGCCGGACTTGACCGTGGATTTATCATTGTTGCCGGATCTGCGCGTTATTTTGTCCCCGAAAAACAACAGCTCGACCACCTTGGCCCCGCTCGGATCTTTTAGCGCAAAGAAGTAACCTTCGAAGCCGGAACTTATCGTGCTGGTCTTGGCGCGCAGGTCTACGCTGAACGAAGTGGTGATGGGAGCGACAAAATTGTAGGTGGCTGTGTTAGCGGTTTGGTTGCTGTTCTCGGTCGTGGATAAGTAGCCGTTCCCGGAAGGATCTTCTACTACGCCGACTAAATTGGGGCTTGATGTGGCGACCCAGCCCGCAGGAACTTGTCCTACGGGCGTGTTTTCGAAATTCTCAGATAATACCGTGACTGTTTCTGCCTCCGCCTGTGGAGTACCCAGGGGAACCAGGCCGACCAAGAGCGCTGCCATTGCAAGAATGGCGATGCCTCTTCGCATGCGGCCACCTCCTCTTGAAATCTTTATTTGCCAAGCAGTACGCTAGAAGCTGCTGACTTCAATGCTTCCTCATCCCTCGTGATTCGGGCGAGGCTTGACTGCTCTTGAAGGAACCGTTCGAACGATTGATCGCTCAGCTTCGTTGCAATCCCCTTTCTCACTTCATCCAATGGAACCAAAACATCGGCCTGTTTGTCCAAACATTGCAGCAGGCTAAGCGTTTGCTTCTCATCGATGATGGCGCTCATTCCATCCTTGTCCAATTGTTTGGCCTCCGCTGCGAGAGCAGGATTCGTCATCACGTCGGTTTTGGCCGTCGTCCCGTCGAAGAGCCGCTCCTTGCAGCTGAATACGGTAGGCTGGCTCCGGCAATAGCTGTCGGTCACGGTCATGAAGTCCTCGCCGGCCGTTACACGCTTGGCGATTTCCTGCAGGCGATTCTCGGCGTTCGTGCGGGATGTTCCCTCGTTCGTCGTCGAATAAGAAGCAGTGATCATCTTTACTTTCGTTAAGCCCGTCTTCATAAAATCGCGCTGATTCTCCGTGTAATAGTTGGCAATGTCCGAATCGTCGACGACTTTGCGCTCGCTATACTTCCTCCTTAGCTCTTCCAGCAGCTGAGACTGCCGCATGTCGTAGTACATTTTTTCCCCGAGCTGAGTAGGCCCGTAAAGCGGCTTGCCCTTACGCACGTCCGCTTGGCGCCGTTCGTTCTCCGCCTGCAGCTGCTCCAGAAATGCGGTATAGCTGGTGTCCTGCAGGAAGCCGGCTTGGACGCCGAGCGATTGCTGAACCTTCGCCGCGACCACCTTGCTCCAAGCGTCGTTTGTAATTTTCTCGAGCGGTGTTTCCCCGTTGAAGGATTGGTTCCAGAATGCCGGACTGTCCTCCACCCCGTATTTGGCTTGAAAGTACGCATATACCTTAGAGCGTTCGGCCAACAAAAAGAAGGCAAATTCTCTTGCTTCCACCACCTCGCTGTTCACGACACCGACGTCAACGTCAACAGCACCGGAATGGGCCTGTGCATACGGCTTGGCACATCCGCCGAGGAGAGCCGTTAGGATCGCCATGGTCAGACACACTGCACCAAGTACACCTGATCTGTTCCTTGCCCTTGTCATAGATAAACGAACTCCTCCTTTGTAACCGGTTCCAACAGTAAAATTTTAGCAATCACGTTGCCGCCGCGGCTATATAATTCCGTGACCGAATGCTCGTATTTGTGACCATTCGTACAAACAGAACAAAATCATCCTTGGAACCGTCTATAGTTTCCTTAACTATATAAAAAAGCCAGTAAGATCAAGGGTTGATCTTACTGGCACAGCCATCAAGCATCAAAAAGGCCCGGGACCATGAATCATGTTCCCGAGCCCTTCTCGCTATCCTCTATTGGAGCCGCTCCAGCAACACGCTGTCGAAACTCGCCTGAGCGTTCGTCGCCCGGAACCCGAAGCCGCCGCGCGGCAGCGTCGTGTCGTAGGCGCTCAGCTCGAGCGTCCCATTCACGTACAGCTTCAGCACACCGCCCTCTACGGTGGCCTTCAGCGTGTAGTACGTGCCGGTGGAGATCGTGTACGTCTTCTCCGCAAGCACGGTCGACGCCGAGATGGCCTGCAGGCCGCTCAGCACCTTCTCGATGCGCAGCTTCGTGCCGCTACCGCTGTTGTACAGAAGGAAGCGGTAACCGTCGTTGATGCCGAGCGAGCGGGCGACAAGTCCGGCGCTGGCCGGCGTCGCGCCCCAGGCGACGACCTTCACCTTCGCCTGTCCGCTGTAGGCGTACAAGTCGTTCTGCTGCCGCGTTCGCACCTCCGAGTGACCTAAGCTGAGCGAGTCGGTATACAGCTCGGAGTTGTCGATCGACCAAGGCCCGCGGTTGATTTCCCAATCGTCTCCGATAACCTCCGACACCTTGACATTGTCGAAGTACACATCGCGGCGATGCGCGCTCAGTCCGACAAATCCTTCGGTAATGTCCCTATCGGTCGCCGTCAAATAGAGGGTCCCGTCGACGTACAGCTTGAGCGTATTGCCGCTGATCGTGCCCTTCAGCTTGTACGTAGTTCCGGTCGCCATCGTGAACGGCGTGGTCGCGAGCACCGTAGTCGTGCCGGCAAATACCTTCTCAATACGCAACGATGCGGTCCCGCTCAGCACGTAATAGCGGAATGTGTACGTATTGAGCGCATCCTGGTACCGGGCCATCAGATGGACTCCGTTCGTGGCGGTCGTGGACGACACCGTCGTCACGTCCGCCTCCACGAGCACGTCCGTCCACTTGGACGTCGTAACCGTCTTGGCGTTCACGCTGGCGTCGTCCGTTTGGCGGTACACTTGACCGGCGCCTTGGGCCACGACGCTCCATGTCCCGTTAATCGGCTGCCAGCCGGTCGCCGAACCGCTCTCGAAGTTATGCAGCTCATTCGTCAGCGGTTCGTCTCCGATGATCTCCGCTACCTTGATATTGTCGAAGTACGCATCGCGTCGATGCGTGCTCAGTCCGACATACCCTCCGTTAATGGCCGAATCGGTCGCACTCAAGATGAGGGTCCCGTCGACGTACAGCTTGAGCGTATTGCCGCTGATCGTCCCCTTCAGCTTATACGTAGTGCCATTATTCATTGTGAACGGCGTAGTCGCGAGCACCGTAGTCGTGCCGGCCACTATCTTCTCGATCCGCAACGATGCGGTCCCGCTCTGCACGTAATAGCGGAATGTGTACGTATTGAGCGCGTCCTGGTACCGGGCCATCAGTTGGACCCCGTTCGTGGCGGTCGTAGTCGACACCGTCGTCACATCCGCCTCCACGAGCACGTCCGTCCACGTAGATGTGGTGACCGTCTTGGCGTTCACGCCGGTATTGTCGGTCTGGCGGTACACTTTGCCCGCGCCTTGGGTCACGACGCTCCATGTCCCGTTAACCGGCTGCCAGCCGGTCGCCGATCCACTCTCGAAGTTATAGAACTCGTCCGTCAAATCATTCGTCGGCGGATCCGTGTCGAAGCTATCCGTCAACACCGTCGAAGCCGTGCTCGCCCCGGCCGCCGCTACGGTGATGAAATTCCCCGCCGTCGTGAACCCGATGCCGGCCCCATTGAACGTCACGGACGTCACCCCGGGCGCGAAAATCGTGACCGTATACGCGAGCTTATCGCTGCTGGACAGCTGCAGGGTCGTGCCGCTGTACTTCACCGACAAGTTCTGAACCTTGCCGGTAGCCGAGAGGAGATTCGTTGCCCCGTCCGTCAACAGGCTGCCCTCAGTGATCGCGATCTGGCTAAGCGCGCCGCCTGACGTCTTCTCGATATAGGCCAGCTCGCCGTTATAGCCGTATGTCCCGAAGCTTCGAGTCGGATGCGTCGTCTCGTGCGAGAGATAGTAGGCAGCCACATTCCCGTTGTTCCCCGCATCGAGGTGGATCGTCAGCGCCGTAGCGGTGTGAGGGTTAACGCCTGACATCGCGAGGCGCGACACCGTAACATTATGATTTTGACCCGTATCCTCGGGAAAAATCACCGTGTCGTAGGAAGTGCTGTCCGATGCTGACTTGGTGTAGGCTAGGTATTGGGCTGCCGAATAGGAATTGTAAGTGTCTGAATAATACCCGTTCCGCACTGCCGCCGTGATGGAAGAAGGATCGGCCGGCACGATTTTCACGTTAGGCTCCCCGGCGAACTGCGTCGTCACCGCCTTCGAAGTCCCGTTCAGGCTGAGCGTATTCGGGAGGAAGTGCCACAATTGCTCGTACGTATTGGCACTCGAGCCGCCCGTCATCACGTCCGAAACGATCCAGTAGTTCGGCTTGACGAAAAACACTTTGCGGTTGTGGTGGATCGGCGCGTAACTGTCGTGTTGGCCGTCATAGATGTCGAAGCCGTCGTTCGAGATCCATTTGTTCAGCTGGCGTTTCCCGCCCAGGCTTTGCGGGGCGTTGTTCACCTCGACCGTGTTGTGGGCTTCCGTGGTGTCCCTCAGCCACTGCCCCACCGTGTTTGGCATATCGTAGGTATAAACCCCCGGGTCGGCGATCAGCCGCTTGCCGAATGCGTACATGACGAGGCTTAGGTCATCCGGATGGTTGTGGGAACCTCCGTAATTCGTATCTCCATTCTCGATGTACATATACTTGTCGTTGTCGTTCCAGCCCGTTCGCATGATCGCGGAGCTGTTCGGATAGACGACGGACGTATGATCCGGCATGGTCCCGCCGGCTCGATCCGTAGCGACGTATTCGAAATCCGACCGACCGTAAATGGTCGAATAATCGTTCAGAACCGAGTGGGGGGAGAAGTTCTTATAAGAGGAATCCCCGATCATCGGCCCTTCCTCCAGGTTCGGGAGGAGCGCGTCCATCGTAAATTCGGCGCTGCGCTCGAGCAGCTCTCTGGAGTCCTTCAGCACATTGGAATAGCCGTTCAGCTGCCCGAATTTCTGAATCGTATTGGCCAACTGCAGGGCATATAGATGATAGTTCTCCGTAGGCTCAGAGTTCATGCCGTCGCCCTTGATGTGTTTGCCAATGTACTTGCTCATCGCGCCTTCGCCGCGCATCCTCCAGCTCTCCGCATCCTTGAACTCGGGAAAGTAGACGCCGGTGACGTACATCGAGCGGGCGATACTGGCGTACCAGTTGTTACCTTCTGTCGATTCGATGTTCGTATACGCGTAGTCGGCCATTTGCCAGATATGCTTCAGGTAAGCCGCATTACCGTTCGAATCAATCGAAGGACTGTTCCGGAACACCGAATAGGCCATGTTCCACGCGGACAGCCGCTTCGCCATGTCCAGAAAAACCTCTGACGCGATGTTCGTATTGCCTTTGTCCACAATAAATTCCAAGGCGAATTTCATCCAGGTGTCGGAGTACGCAATCCGCTTCGGGTCGCCGGGAGCGAGCCCATTGTACGCAGGAGCGAGAATGTTGTACATCAGAAATTCGTTCACTCGGTTGTTGAACGAGCCGTTCGACCAGGAACCGCCCGACCATGTCTCATCCCACTGGATGCCGCCGGACCCGCTGAAGTTCTTGGTCTCACCGAGAATCGTGAATATGTAGTTGACCAGGTCATCCGGGCTGGATTCCATCGGACCTCCGGAAGGCGTTGTACCGACCGTGAAATAGACGGGGGTGGTGCGGTTTTGATAATAACTTAGCAGGTTTGTCTTGGCGGCCGTGTAGTTGCCAGCGGCAACGTTTGCCTTCACCGTCGCGAGACCGGGATAATCAAGATTGAGCTTGGAGAAAAAGGAAGCGTCGGTCATGTTGCTAGGGTCCGTGTAGGCTCGTGCTGGTTGTGAAGGAAGCAGGAAAACGATAAGCGCGACGATAAGGGCGAATAACAGCAACAACATGGGCTTGAAGGCAGCTTGGCGAAGTGTGTTATCCATTAAAGACCTTCTTTCTCATCAGAATTGGTGCTAGCTGGACGTAAAGCATGACTGGGAATGTCGGCTAGCTATTGGCGATATAAGAGAGTGACCACCCCCTTTCTATCCCATATCTTCTCTTCTAACTATTTTTCCTGCTCTCCCTATAAACGCTCGGAGTCACACCTTCATATTTTTTAAAAAGTCGAATGAATGTACTGATACTACTGATCCCGACAAGATCACATATATCCTTGATCAGAATTTCGTCATCTTTCAACAGCTCAATCGCTTTATTCACGCGTAGCTTATTGATGTAGTCCGTCAATGATTCCCCGACCTGTTCCTTGAAGTAACGCGATAAATAAGAAGGATGGATATCGAATTCATCCGAAATCATCGTAACGCTCAGGTTATGATCTCGGAATTCGCGATTGATAAACTCAAGCACATTCTCTTTGAGGCGGAAATTATGGCTTCTCTTCTTGGCGTGCACATGATCGCATACTTTACCTAGAAACACGATCATCCGATCCTTCATGGCCATAACCGTAACCCCATCCATCAGCTCTTCCACTGCTTTCATGTTGTCCATATACAGCTCCGTTTGATCCAGATTCACTTCAATGGCCGCCTTCATCATCGTGCTGATGATATCGAACATGAGACACCGCACCATGTCAATCGACATGCCTTTATCCGTCAGATTATGGGCGATGACCTCATCAAGGATGGCCTTGGCGTGCTCGAAATCTCCGGCTTTTACGTAATTGATCAATTGCTGTTCATTCTCAAGAGAGTAAACATACGAACGATTGAAGCTCTGAATCTGATCATAAAAAATGACGGTTTGGGTCCCGAACACCATTTTATATTCCATTGCATCTAAAGCTTCTTGGTAGGCGGTCGGCAATTCGGAAATGGTTCTTCGGACCGTGCTCACCGAAACCGTGAAGAAGATATGGAATCGACCGCCAATGAACCGCTGAGCTTCTTCCGTGATACAGGTTAGCTCTTGTTTCGCTTCCTCCGGCGACACATCCGGACCCAGATTAACAATACAAGCGAGCATTTCATCAATTTCGGTCATCCAGCCCTGGTACTTCTGTCCGACCATCTCCTCAACGATGTTGGATAGAATGAGATGAACCAACTCTCGCTTCTTCTCCGCATCCGTCTCGTCCTTGTGAAAGATTCCGCTAAAGTCCTCCAAGTAGAAAAGCAGCACGGCGAAATGTTCGGACCGCAGCTTCATGCCATACTCCGCCATAGCCTCATGAACCGGGAATTCCTGTCCCACACGTCCCTTGAGAATGCGAACAAGCAAATTGGAGCGCAGCACAGTTTTCTGTTTCTCAATCATCCGGTTCATCTGGTTGTTCATGTCCATGGTGTTCTCAATTGCTTCTTCCAAAAAATCGTACTCATTGACGGTAACACCGTGGTTTAGTCGGGAGCGGGCCGCGACAGACCGCACAAGCTGCTGCAGCGGATAATAGTTGTGTCTCGCCAGCAGGATCGCAAGGATGACTCCAACTGCAATGGCGATAACCAGCGTTAGTACGGTCAGATCGCGAACATACTCCGCTTTCTGGCTATATAATTTCGAAGGAAGAACATATACGTATTTCCAAGTTGTGCTTCGGGACTGGATATAAGAGATGATTACATCCTCTCCGTCCCAATGACGCTGAATCGTCCCTCTTTCACCAATCATGCCGTCAAACATATCGGACGTCGGTTTGGTTGGTTCCGATGCAGCAAGCAATTGATTGGCACCGTTCAGAATGTAAACATGCCCTTGATTGTAAGATTGAACATTTCGCATGGCAGATAGCAAACTCTGAATATTCAATTCGATCACCAGGGTAGCGAGACGACCACTTCGGTCTTCAAAAGGCAACGTTTGAACGAAGGAGATTCCTTCGGTTTGCTGTCCGTGATCGGTTTGCATTGAGAAAAATTGCCCGCGATACGTCTGATCCAGGAAGCGCTTCCATTCCTCGTAGGACAAGCCCGAACCTGCTTGCACCGTCGTATAAAACACCTCCGGCTCATAGTAGGAAGACTCCGTCAGGATGAAATTGCTATTGTGGAAGTACAAATAAAAGCGATTGGAGTACCGGTGAGAGCTGTTGTATACCTTGAAATCAGCTAAGGCGTTCACCATCGCAATCCGATCTTCCGGACCGATTGTCCCTTGTGTTCGCATAAGCTGACGAACCTTGGAATTAATGGAGATGACTTCGCTTAAGCGGTAGGCATATTCAATTTGATTGTCAATATCTTGCTGGAACTGCGACAGAAGCGATTTGTTTGCACGATTGATCTCTTCTTCGATTACATGCCGGGTCTGAAAATAAGTAACAAGCATGATCGCAATCGGAATGAATAGTACGATCGCATACGACCGAATCCATCGTGATATGACGCTATTTTTTTCCAGACCAAACAATGCAATCACGCTCCGCCGCCATAATGGTTTTTCATCGCTGTTATCCCTTGATGGATCCAATCATAACACCTTTTACAAAATATCTTTGCAAAAAAGGATAAATGAACAGGATCGGCAGCGTGGCCACCATAATGGTTGCGTATTTGATGCTTTCTCCGACCGTTTCGATTTCGCCTGCAGACGAATGGCTAGTCATGTATTCCGTACTGTTCTGGATCAGAATTTCTCGAAGGATGAGCTGCAGAGGGAACAGGCTGCGATCTCTCAGATACAGCATGGAAGAGAACCAGGCATTCCAGTGATGAACCCCATAGAACAGGGTCATAACCGCAAGAACAGGAAGGGATAACGGGACAACGATTCTCGCAAGAATAGTGAAATCATGGGCTCCGTCGATCTTCGCCGATTCGAATAAGCTATCGGGAATGGAAGCAAATGAGGTTCGAAGGATGATTAAGTTCCATGTTGAGATGGCCCCGGGGATGATGAGAGCCAGCAAACTATTGCCCAGATGCAGCCAATTGTTCACAAGCAAATAGGAAGGGATCATTCCTCCGGAGAAAAACATCGTAAACACAATAAGCAGCATAAGCTTATTCGTCCATGGAACCCCTCTGCGGGACAGCACATACGCCCCCAAGCAGGTCAAGAACAAGTTGATCGATGTGCCGACGGTTACAACAAACAGCGTATTCGCATAGCCTCGAAGGATATTCGGATTCAGGAAGACAAGCTTGTAGGCCCCCCATGTAAATCCTTCCGGCCACAATAAGATGCCGGTGTGGGACAGGAGCAGTCTGGAATCGCTGAGCGAAGACATGATCACATAGATGAAGGGATACAAGGTAACGACGATCATCGCACTCATCAACAAAATGTTAAACCATTGGAAAACGTTTTCACCGTTTGCTCTTCGTATCGTGTTTGGTTTCACTTGGATCTCCCCCTCACCATAAGCTGCTTTCGCCCAGTCTTCGACTAATCTTGTTAGCTATGAGGAGCAGCAAAAAATTCAATGCGGATTGAAACAATCCTACGGCTGTAGCGTAGCTGAATTCGAATGAGTTGCCAAGCCCTTTGCGATAGACGAAAGTACTAATGACGTCAGCGGTTTCATAGGTGTTGGGATTATACAGCAGAATGATTTTCTCGAATCCCACGTCCAGCATGTGCCCGATTTTCAAGATGAACAGGATGATGATGATCGGCGCAATGCCGGGCAGCGTAATATTCAGAGTCTGCCTCCACTTCCCTGCTCCATCGACCCGGGATGCCTCGTACAATTCGGGATTGATCCCGGTGATCGCAGCCAGATAGATGATGGAGCCCCACCCCACACTTTGCCAGATGTCGGAAGCTATATAGATCGTGCGGAAAAATTCGGGATGCGCTAGCAACGAAGTCCGGTCCATCCCCAACCAAACCAGCATATCCATGATGACGCCTTCTCTTGCCACGAACTGGTTGATCATGCCGCAAATGACAACCAGCGATATGAAATGAGGAAGGTAGGTAATCGTTTGAACTGCTTTCTTGAAAAAGCGTCCTCCTATTTCATTGATTAAGAGGGCAAATAGGATGGGTGCCGGGAAGGCGAATACAAGCGAATACAGATTCAGCAGCAAAGTATTCTTCAGAAGCCTCCAAAAATAGTAGCTCTCAAAAAAAGTCGTGAAATGCTGAAAGCCTACCCAGGGACTGCCGAGAAATCCTTCCGCAACTCGGTAATCCTTAAAGGCGATGATGGCTCCATACATGGGCACATAGTGAAACAAGGCATAGAAAACAACAACGGGGAAGATCATGAAATATAAATATTTATGCTTGCGATAATCCTGCAGTACGCTTCTCATGCTGCACGCTCCTATCGGTCTCTTAAAGGAGTTCAGGCAGAGCAGATCCGCAATCCGCAGGCTCTGCCTGAATCCGTCTTTCTCTATTTGCGCTTATTATATTGATCCAGTGCATTTTGTTGGATCGCGATGGCTCGTTCAATCTTGAGCGCCTTCATTTGGGCGATATATTTGTCGAAATTGGCAAGCGGCTCGACACCCATAATGAACTTCAGGAACATTTCGCTCTGATACGTAGTCACTTCGGACATGATCGTGGACAACTCGCTCGCTTCTGCAACGGTTGGCGTCACGCGGGGCATCTGGACGGCGGTTGCATTTTTTTGATGACGGCTGAATATTGCCGAGGCGTCCTTCTGACTCTGAAGCGGGTAATACTGATCAATGTAGCGATCATCGCCGACGAATCCAGGGGAAGGAGTGGAAACTCGCAAATATTTGGCCATGGCTTCGCCAACCGAGAGCTTATCCGGATTTTTCATAATCAAATCCGTATACTTGGGATACCCGTTCACCATCGTGTAAGTTACCCCTTCTACCCCAAAGGATTTCAACATATGACCTTCATTGGAATAGTGATAGTCCAACCACTTGGCGGTTTCGGCCGGATATTTATTGGCAGGAGTAATCCCTGCGCTACCTCCACCTCGGTAATCGAAAGGTTTGTTGATAAATCGCGGCTCTTCTCCCTTGCGTAGTACCGGATACGGCGCTCCTACAAGATCATATGTGCCTTGTGCCGCGTTCAAATATTTCCCCATCCCGCTGCCGATAAAGGCAAAAAATGCGCCTGAGCTTCCGTTTGTCGCTTTTGCATCGAGAGACTTGGCATCTTGAGTGGCGAAATCCGGGTCAAGCAGGCCTTCCTTGTACCAGGCGTTTAACTGGGTTAAATAATTTTTGTAGTTCGCTTCGTAGGGACCGTATTTTACTTTTCCATTTTCTTGATAAAAATCCCAGCCAATCCCGTAAGGCCCGTTAAACATTTCGCGATTAAAATCGGCGAGCCTCATGGTAAGCGGCGCCTTTGCATTTTTCTTCTCTTTGAATTGTCTTAGCACATTCGTCCAATCCTCGATGGTTACCGGCACTTCAAGCTTCAGCTCATTCAACCAATCTTTGCGAAGCACCATGCCCCCGGATACCGCGTTGTTGCCGATCCCGATTCCAGGGAAAACATAAATGGTGCCGTCATCCGTACTAATCTCTCTCTTGATTTCAGGATGTTCGGCTAAGTACTTCTTCAGGTTTGGCGCATTTTTATCGATGATGTCATTCAGCTTGATGAGCACTTTATCGGAAAGCGCTTTCGCAGGGCCTCCGGGATAAGTGGTAAAATCTCTTTCAATGATGTCGGGCAAATTCCCTGAAGCGACTAACAAGTTAAACTGCTCGTTCTCGCTGCCGACAGCCGGATGTTGAAACTCAATTTTTACATTCATCTTCTTTTCCATTTCCTGATAAAATAAAGATTCGCCATAATTTTTCAAGGATCGGGTAACATCGGCAGTAATCGGCGTCCAGTAGGAAAGCTTGATCGGAGCAGCCGCTGACGGCTGTGTGCTAGAGGATGGAGCGTCGCTATTGCTATTGGATGAACATCCGGCCAGAAGGCTTCCCGCCACTGCCGCCGTCAATGTAATTACGGTCAATTGCCTTTTCAATGAGATGACCTCCGTTTTTTTCTATTGGTTCGGTCGTTTAGTTTTCTTCAGAGTAAGCTCTGAATGGCTAAAAATCTATTAGCAATCCTAAAGTCGCTTTGCATTTGATGACATTACGGGGCGGATGCTGCATTTCCAACCTTGGATTCCCAAGAGGCCGCTTTTTTACGCACAATATTTCGCACGGTATCGGCCATGTCGTAATTAACATCCTTGGATGGCTTCATCGTGACGAGTATGGAAAAATGGGGATCTTCTACAAGGGGAACAACGGTTTCAAGAAGCTGACCTCGAATTCCCGGGTGCCGTTCAGCGATCCGAATGAGCGCCATCAAGGAAAAGGAGAAGTACTGGAAAAAGTATTCATCGTTGTGATTAATAAATTCAATGTCTGTAGATTGATTAATAAACTGGTCCCGTTGCCGCATGATTTGCAGCAGCTCCGGAACGATCTCCACGTCGCCAAGCTTGCCTAACAGGTAGATGGCAGCGTAGCCTCTCGCCTGATTGTATTTTCGGCTAGTTCTAGGAACGTAAGGATCTCGCGTTCTCACACAATCCCTCAAATGCGGAATTGCTGCTTCATCCCCCTGCAAGGCCAGTGCGAAGGCCGTGTTTTTGCGCAAATTTTGCTGATCGGCGGTTGTTTGGCTCAGCCATTCTTTAAGCGTGCCATTGATGGCCGCCCCTAGTCTTCGAGTGGACCAAATGGCGATACCTGGCTTATCGCCGGCCAGCTCTTCCTTAATACGTTCCAAACTCGTTAGCCAAATCACTTTTTGATTGGTTTCATCTTCCCCAACAGATAGGCCATCCTTCATCCCTACGTGATTGGAAGGCCGCAAACATCCGTTTTCTAAAAGCAGGGGACGCAGTTGATCATAGGGAACATGCCTGACTGAGAGTCCTTGATCTAGCGCTAGATAGGCGATCAAAGCAGCAGCTTCCCCGCATTTCTGCATATCGCGCTTCATCCTCACACAAGCCGCCAGATCATGATCAATGGCAATGGACCGTCCCGCTACCAGCACATTGTCGAAGCCTTTGGGAATAAGAGCACCCAATGGAAGGGGGACCGATAGGGTTAGACCCCACAAGCTGGCTGCAACTGCCCAATCCTGCTGTAGTTCACTCTCGAATGCGATGTCTTTTGCATGATTGTCCACATTCGAATAGGCATAGAAGAGCGGTTCTGCAGATAGACGATCGGCCACAACATCGGCAAACGTTACCTGCTCTTCACCGAGAATGAATCGTCCTTCTCGAATCCCAAGCTGCGGTGCGAGCTTCAAGAACTTCGTGGATTCGTTATATTGGTCCGGCAAATGAGTGAATATGCAGGCGGATCGGAGAATGGCTTGAGTAAGCTCATCTTGGTTGGTTTGATCCACATATCCATGGTCGCTGTACATATTATGGACCCATTGATCACGAATGGCCATTACCGGTAGGGAGAACGGCTGCATCTTCCCGTCAAGCTGCCTGCCGCTTCCATACATCTCAGCGCCCATTATGGAGCAAACCTCAGCTTCACCGGTCGCATCGATCAAGATTCGGCAGCTTGCCTGCTGAATTCCTTCTGGCCCGATCCACCGTACTCCTCTCACGGCCATCCCTTCCATGTAAACCCCTACAACCGCGCTTTCATATTGAACCGTAGCTCCGGTATCCAGGGCTCTGCGCTCGAGGGCAATCTTCTTGACCTCTGCATTGACCCCTCGGGACTTCGTGTAGCCCATCGCCTCCAGCTCTCGGGTCTCCTCATCGATCGATTCGAACAACCCGCCCGGTGAGCCGTAATAATAGCCAATGATCGCTCCGTTTGTTCCCGCTCCTCCCATCGAGTTCAGTCGTTCCAATCCTAACACGCGGAGCCCTTTGTTAGCGGCCGTAATCGCGGAGATTGCTCCTGCCGTCCCCAATCCGACAACAATGACATCGAACCGATCGGAAAATTCAATTGGATCTCCGGCTGTCTTTACCACTACGGAACCTTGCTCACGATAATGAAAGTTCATGCTGCTGCACCTCTTCCCCGTATTGAAAACCCTCATCCATCGCGTGAAGGGGATTATCAAACCCACATGACGGCATCCATAACCACCCTTCCCCCAGCTTCACGTGCTGGGCCTCGGTCCGGACTGAAAACACGTCCGCAATGGCAGCGATTGTCCAAGGTCGGAGCGATTCAGGTCTCGATTTCCAATAGTGGTGCAGCTGTTCCCGTGCCATGTCCCAGGTGGACGAGGCATCAACTGGAAATTGCAGATAAGCTTCCGATGCAAACAAACCTGCAGTTAGAAGTTCCTCCTGCTCCATAAGGAAATCCAACGAGTCTTCTGCAAGGTTTGCCGTATCCCGATGCAGATCAGCCCCTATGAACTTAGCCCCGAGTGGCACCTTTCCTCCAGCCGAACGACACTCCGAAGTAGTATCGATGATTTGGTCGACGCACATATTGCGAACTCCGGTTGCATCATACAGAGTCACCTCATAGCCGGCTCCTGATCGCGGCCTCACATCCAGAACCTCGGTCATGAATCGGATCGGCTGCTGAGAATCAAGCAGTAGCTTGTAAACTGAAGGCGCCAACCCTCCTAAGTGCACCCCACCTGCCTCATTCAACAAGTTCCGGTTCATCCATTGTTTGCGCAGTTGCTCGGTTAATGTTGACTGCGGAGTTCGGTTCCAATTGTGACCTGTACGATAGCAATTGATAAATTCATGTCCAACTAGCATCGTTCGCTCAACTAGTAATCCTTGTGATCCTAACTTCTGTGCCAATCCAATACCTGCGAAAGTGGCCCCGATCACCAGAACCTTAACCGTGTCTTCCATCTTGCTCCTCCCTTCAATGTTTCTGTCTGTTCGCCTTCAGTTTAGGGAGTGAACCGACTCTATGGCAATTTGCAATTTGGTTTGTTCTGCTTACTTCATGACCATGTCATCAGATGAGAATCTCCACTGGATTTGCTCATTGTCTGAAAAAGGGTGCAAATAATCGTAACGCACCATAAATGGAGGCGGCCTGATGTTCAGGCCGCCTCCAATTTGTGTACGCCCAGCCGTCATCTATACGGTGAAAGTCCGGAATGGGGGCTGGCAAGCGCCTACCATAGCCAAGAGCAAGGGTGTCCGCCGCGAGGCGGAATCCGAAGGAAGCTGGAGGCAAAAGCACGGCTCGAGGTACACGAATCCAATTTGAGGCGGTTGGAGCTGGATGAGTCACCACTACATGACAAAATCCAAAGCTGCCAAAGGCTGTAACCGTAAACTTGGGCGAGCGCGGGCGGAAAGATGACGAACTTATCTGGGGAGACCTGCGGAATACGCGAAGTACTATCGTAACCGCGGTGGAAACGCCGCGCTGAATCCCCAGGAGTCAGCAGAGTCCATAGTATGGGAGTACGGGACGCCGGAAACCGGAAGGGCCGAACCTAAAGGAGCAGATGAACCTATGCGTTCGCAGGATGAGCGTAGACAGCAGCCAACTTCATACGAAGGCTCACGGCAAAGAGAAGCGGTGAAACCGCGAGGGTATGCCGGAGCGCCGAGCTCATCTTCGGTACAAGTAGACCACTCATCTCGCGAAGATCAGACCAAACTGTTGGAGCGAATGCTGGAAGGCGAAAACCTTCGTCTCGGAATCTCTTCCAATAAAATCAACGAACAGATCAGACAGTCCAACTACGTCGTTAATATCCGCTCTCCTAACAATAAATTTATTCATCTATATCCCTCATTTTTAGAGATACATAAAATATCCTGCTCGTCCCTCGGTTTAAGAGCGTTTAAAAAACGCCACAAGAAGGTACCTTGTGGCGCACAGTATTATGTGGTAACATAGTACCCGGAATGGGGGAAGGAATATCGATGCCGGAATGGACTTCTCAAGTTAGACGGGGCATATTGGAGTATTGCATTTTATTACTGATCGACGGAAGGCCATCCTATGGATACGAATTGGTCACGGTGCTGAACCGTTGGGAGCCACTTGCCATCACGGAAGGCACGCTCTATCCCCTCCTGCGACGACTGGTCAAAGAAAAGGTGCTCGACTCGTTCTGGCAAGAGTCCGAGTCAGGTCCGCCTCGCAAGTATTACAGCCTTACCCCGCACGGAAAGCATATGCTGCAGACGATGTCACTGGAGTGGAATCACATCGCGGGTGCCGTTAATCAAATTGAAGCATACAGAGATGAGGAACGTATATGAGCCCTACGGTAAAAGTCTATTTGGAGAAGTTAAACGAACACTTACGAATCTTGCCGGAGGAGGAAAGGCTTGATGCGATCCGGGAAATTGAAAGCCATATCGTGCATGGACTGCAGGACGGTCAGACGGATGCGGTGATCTTGGCGAAGCTAGGCGACCCGAAGAAGCTGGCAAAAGCTTATCGAAGCGAGTATCTCCTGCAGAAGAGACCGAGTAATTTCTCGGAAGTCATAGCCATGATCGGTTTTTATAGTACCGCGGGGCTGCTTAGTGTGATTCTCGTACCGATCTTGGGTACGATCGCATACGGCTTCGGCTTTTGCGCCATCCTGATCCTGTTGGCCGGGTTATTGCGCACGTTTGGTGTTCCTTGGATCAATATGAACCTGGGCCCAACCTACACGGTCCCGACTGAGTGGAGCATGCTCTTTGCCGCTGTCGTCGCCGGAATCGTCGGAGCGATCGCCTACATCAGCTGGAAATATCTAAAGCGGTATCTGGCTGCCCTGTCTGACCGTTACCGCATGATGCTGCAGTCCAGAATCCGGTAAGCCCCGCCGCTGCATGCACATGCAAGGAAGGGCTGCGAGTAGATTGCCTTCGGCAACGGTCGCAGCCCTATCTTTTTTGATCATGTAAACCTTCCACGCCATTCTTGGTTATACTTTGCTGCTTCTCAAGTGCAAGGTTAACATCGTTTTGACATATTAAAGAATGCTGCAGAAACGACACCAAGACGCTATCGTTAGACAGACCGTCCGAAAGCTCGAAAACCTTGGCTTTACCGTAACATTGGCCACATCCGAAGCTTCCTGATCCTCCCTACTAAACAAAGAAGACGCAGCTTTTTTAAAAGCTGTACAAGCTGCGCCTAGTTTCGTATTGTCTTTTTTCGGGATACGTGCTATCAGTTATTTTCAGGGTAGTTCAACTTGCGAAGATGTCCTTATGATAACGTATCAACAGACAGCTGTGCAATTGCTTGATCACGCGCTTGTTTTACCCTATCTATTTTCTTGTCTTCAACAGCCCAGAACCGATTCCCATAAGGATCATAGAACATCATTATTGGTTCACCTCCGCCTGTATCAAGAATAATTTCACCCACGGCCACACCGCTTTTAATTAAATCAGAACGTAATTCCTCGATATTATCTGTAATAAATTGAATGCTGTAATGCGGATTGCTTTTAATATCACCTGTATACCAAAGACTGTTTTCATCGTCCTCCTCTCCAAAAAGTCCTATTTCTTGTCCATTTTCGAGTTTAAGACAAGCAATTCCCATTTTCCAGACAACTTCAAATCCCAGCACATTAACATACCATTCGATAGCCTTTTCGTATTCTTCGGCATTCCCTGATTTCGTAACAGGGATGCCTACTACAAATTTTTTCACAATAGTAGCCATTTGACTTCCTCCATGTTTAATAAATTTAACAATTAATCTTCGATAATACTGCTCACATTCCTTTATTATCCATTCCTCAAATCTGCCCTTTAGCTTAATGATACCGCCGGGATCGCTCAGCGGCAGCTTCATGATGGTGGTGTTGAACAATCGTCTCCCGGTAGCTTAAGCCCTCACACCTTCTATCGTACCGAGGGAGTTCAAGTGATTACACGCTCCCAGCGGGCAAAAAAAGCTCCGGAGCCAACTTTCGCCCCGGAGCCCAAGACTGCAATCTACATACGAATTGCCGCTTTAATCTGCTTCGTATAGTAAAACCGCACGATGAAGAAATACACAATCTGAATCGCCAGGAACACGCCGAGCACGACCGCGGATTCCCTGAACAGATCATAAAAGAACAGATGGGATAGCGAGGTTAGCGCCACCGCCCCGTGCAGAAGTGCCACGACGATCGGAGCGAAAAACAAAATCGCCGTCTGCCGATTCAACACCTGCTTCAATTCTTTTTCGCTTAGGCCCATTCGGGCGATCGTCTTGAATTTCTGCTTGTCCCCGTCCACATCCATGTAGAGCCGGAAATACAAGAAGCTGCCCGCCGAGACGAAAAACACAATGCCGATAAACAAACCGACGAACATAACCGGGCCGTATTGCTTGTTGATTTGATAAATCCTATATTCGCTGCAGAACACATCATGCAGCATCTGCGCCTCCAGCTTTTCCGCGGCCGCCAGGACATGCTGCTTCCCATCCGTCGCTTGCCACGCGTAGAAGCTTCTCTCCTCCGCCGGAGCGGGAAGCAGCTCGTAGTCCCGGTCCGACACGATATAGGAATCCGCGAACGGCAAAGCATTCGAGGAGAACATCTTTCCCGGCTGCAGCACGACACCAGTCGCGAGTTCAACGGTTGCGTCCATCCGCTCCGGGTTCCTGCCTATCGTAAAGCTATCGGCCCTCACGGCAAACACTTGCCCGTCTGGTACGTCAACCGGTGCTTTGCCGATTAGTGCTGCAAAGCGGTTATAGTCGGATTCCTTGGAGATCTGCACCCGCTCGCCGCCCATCTTATAATAGCGGAGAAACATGTGCGCTTGGTCAGCCTGGACCCCCTCTTCCTGCAAAGTCCGATTAATCGCGGCCACGGTCTGCTGTTCCTGGGCATCCCCATAATAAGTGAACGTATTCGGGTTCCCCGTCTTGATGCCGGCCGTCAGAAACGTCTGCAGCCCGAACAAGGTCCCGATCGCGCTGAACGCTACGGTAGAAATAACGGCCACCAGAAAAAAGGTCCGCGCATTGTCCTTCATCCGGTAGGAGAGGTCGGAGAACAAAATCATATTGGTCTTCCGCCAGAACCACGTCTCCTTATTCTTCAACCGGCGTACCGCAAACACGCTGATCTGCGTAAAAAACAGGTAAGTGCCGAGAATCACCAGCACAACCACCGGCAGCAGAGCCACTACGACGATCACTCCCTTTACGAAGAAGGCAATCGTATACCCGGTCCCCAGCAACAAAATCCCTAACACCGTTAAAAGCAAATTCGCTTTCGGTTCGCCTTTGGACTTCTTGTCCCCTTTGAGCAGCTCGATCAGCTTGCGGCTGCGCAGCACGTAAGAGACAAATAGGGAAATGACGAAAAACAACACGATAAACGAACCGAAGGTTAACCCGACCGCACCGACCGGGATATAAAAGTTCAGCTCATTTTCGATGATCAGTACGTTTTGGGCGAGCAGCAAAATGGCTTTGGCGAACACCAACCCCAGCGTGATCCCGCCCAATGTAGCGAAAAAGCCGATGATCATGTTTTCCAGGAACACCATCGATCGAATTTGCCGCATCGACATGCCGTGCATCATGAGCAAGCCGAACTCTTTTTTCCGCGACTGCAGAAAAGAGCTCATCGAATAAAGAATAAAGAAAAAGGAAAACACATAAATGATACCCGCTGCTACGTTCATGCCCTTGACCACATTGCCGTTCATCTCGTCACCGCTGAGGGCCGGATGGAACGCAAAGATGGCGAACGTAAAAAACACCATGACCGTGAACAGGCTGCTCAGAAAATAGGCGGCATACAGCCGTTTGTTGCGGGAGACGTTATTAAACGCGAATTGACGAAAGGTCATTGGCGTGCCCTCCCAGCAAGGATAAAGTATCGATGATCCGCTGGAAAAAAGCCTGACGATTGTCGCCGCGGTGAATTTCCGAATACAGCTTGCCGTCGCGGATGAACACGACCCGGTTGCAGTAGCTGGCCGCTAGCGGATCATGTGTAACCAGCATCATGGTCGCGCGCTCCTCCCGGTTAAGGGACTCAAGCAATTCCATCACATCCTTGGAGGACTTGGAATCCAGGTTCCCGGTCGGCTCGTCGGCCAGCAGCAGCTTCGGCGCATGAATCATCGCTCGGGCAACCGCCGTTCTTTGAGCTTGACCGCCGGAGATTTCGTATGTGCGTTTTTTCAGGATCTCCGTAATCCCGAGCTTGGCTGCGACGGCATGCGCTTTTTGTTTCATCTCCGCCACTTTGCTGCCATCCAGCGTTAGCGGCAGGACGATGTTTTCCTCCACCGTCAGGGTATGGAGCAGATTGAAATCCTGAAACACAAACCCGAGCTCGCGGCGGCGAAACTTAGCCAGGTCGTCTTTCTTGAGACGGTGCGGATTCTGGCCGTTAATCAAAACCTCGCCGGTCGTAGGTTCGTCGATCGTAGCTATAATATTGAGCAGAGTCGTTTTGCCGCTGCCGGACGGACCCATAATGCCGACGAATTCTCCCTCCACGATCGTCAAATCGATATCCGTCAAAGCGCGGTGGGTGATGTTGCCTTCGTACACCTTACTTACCTGTTTTACATTCAGCATGCTTTAGATCTCCTTTCTCTCCGATCCGATCTTGGGATCTGTGGTTATCATACCGCGGTCCGCCGGGCATGGACTATCGATTAAACTTTCAATTTCCTTACAGGGCCGTAAGGTTTTGAGTGGAGGAGAAAAGGATGCGGATTTCCGTTCCCTGGCCGGCCTCCGACTCCAGCTCGATCCGGTGCCCCAAGTAATGCGCCGCCTCCTTCGTCAGATAAAGCCCCATCCCGGTAGATTCCCGGAAAACACGTCCGTTTTCCCCGGTATAAAAAGCGTCGAACACCCGCCGTTTATCCGTTTCCGGGATGCCGACGCCGAAATCCTTCACTTGCAGAACGGCCTCCCCGGCCTGTTCATAAAGGGATACGAGGAAGGTGTCGCTTTTCCCGGACGAATATTTAACCGCGTTATGCATCAGTTGGGACAAGATGAAAAACAGCCACTTCTCATCCGTTTCCACCATAATCCCTGGCCTGCTCTCTTCCAGCTTCGGATACACCTTGCTGCGGATATAAAATCTTCGATTCTCTTTATTCACGTCATGAACGATTTTGGACAACAGGACCGGCTTGATGTGAAAATCCTGCTCCATCGACCGAAGCCGGGCCATATACAAAATCGTGTTCAGCCCGGTTTTCATCCGGTCCGTCTCTTCCCGAATATCGGACGACTCGGGTTCGTCCAGATTTTGGGCTGTCAATTCAATGACGGACAGCGGGGTTTTCATGTGATGCACCCATTGCTCCATAAACTGCAGATGCTGCTCCTGCTGTTGTTCCAGCGTTTTGATCTGATTTTTGTAAGACCGGTATTGATCCCGCAGCAGCTGGTCCAGCGCTTCCGAGATGGGGGCGTGCTCCGTCCTCTGCAAGGAATCGTCCAACGATTCCAGCGGATCGTTCAACCGCTTGTAGAAGCCGCGGCGGCTGACGTAGTGGTAGACAAGGTAACACGTAAGAAAGAAAAAGCCCAGAAACGCCGCATAAAGGCCAGGAAGCAAAGAGCGGAAGCCGGCGAGCCAATAGATCGACAATACGGTAAAAAACTGCAGCGCCTGGACGGCAATTAACAGAGCATGCTCTTTGAAAAACAACCTCATCGTTTACCCCCGGCAGGCCAGCTGACGTTTAATCGGTACCCCGTCCCGCGGACCGTTTCCACGGCATCCGGGAGGCCGAGCTGCTGAAACTTTTTGCGCACCCGGGTTATATTCACATTCAACGTGTTTTCATCCACATAGGACTGATCGTCCCAGAGCTTCTCCAGCAGGTCCTCCCGGCCGGCCACACGCGGATAGCGGTCCAGCAAGCTTTCAATAATGTCGGCTTCGTTTTTGGACAACGACACGGTGTTCGCCTGGTACGTCATCTCCAGCCTTTCCGGAAACAGCTTCAGTCCGTCCCGCTCGAGCACTCGCTCCTGCGCTTTCGATGCATATTCGCCGTATGTCCGGCGCAGCTGGCTGCGGATTTTCGCCATGACGACTTCCGCCGAAAACGGCTTCGTAATAAAGTCGTCCCCGCCGTTTTCCAAGGCCATGACCTGATCCATTTCTCCGATTCGGGCCGAGATGAAAATCACCGGGCAAATCGATTCCTTGCGAATCTGCCTGCACCAATAATAGCCGTCGTAGCTAGGGAGATTGATATCCAGTAGGACCAAATCGGGCGAGTGGGCATGGAAGGTGTCCATGACGGCGTGAAAGTCGGTCACTTTGACCGCTTGGAAGCCATATTTTTGAATGTATCCTTGCAAGTGTTCCGCAATTTTCGGATCGTCTTCCACAATCATAATCGTCTGCATACCCGCACCTCGGTTCAAGACTATTGTTTCACGGATTAACTCTTTCCATAACCGTATAGATTATAGATTACACGGCATGGCGCAGGCAAAACAAAAAGGCACCGGGGGTGCCTTTTAATAGGTAACTGCAGCCTTCTCTAACAGCGGACATGCTTGCGTTTAAAGCCGATTTGCCCATTGTCCACCGCTTTTTGAATGTTTACGAGAGCGTTTATGGTCTTGCTTTTCGCGCCGCTCCCCACCGCTACCGGCCCCACTTCCTTGGCGATTCGGACCGCCTTGTCGTGAAGCGGCACATAGGAGACCGCCACAGCTGATTCATGGCATATTTCGCGCGCTCGGGAGCGTCGTGGATCGTTTCTTTTACTTGGTCCAGCAAGGGCCGCCAGCTTGCTTTCGGAGAACTCGCGGTCCGGCCGGCTGCCTAGCAGCCAGCAGTAGCAGCTCCAGCCTGCCGACATTTTCAACTCGTCGCCGCTCGCGATCCATCGGTCGGACACCTCTTGGGCGATTTCGGTCTCGGACAAGGTCACCGCCACTACGTAATCCGACAGCATATAGAAATACGCCGTTTCGATCCAACGACCGAAATCCTCCACCGTCATGGCCTTCGGGGTTGATCTAACTGGCCTTTTATTTTAGTCTCATTCGTACATATAAAAAGTCTCATTTGTTAATGCGGTTGCTGTTTCAGTACTAAACCTTGAACGCCTTCATTGCCTTGCGCAGCTCGCCGAAGCCCGGACGCTTACCGTACATCAACACGCCGACGCGATAGATCTTCGCGGACAGCCAGCCGAGCGCGTACACGGACACCGCGGTAATCGCGATCGACAGCCACACTTCCCAGAGCGCCGGATCGCTCATCCCCACGCGCAGGAACATGATGAGCGGCGAGAAGAACGGAACGAACGACATCGCAACGACGAACGGGGCGGTCGGGTTCTGCAGTCCGAACATCGCGATCATGAACCCGGCCACGATGACGAACGTAAGCGGCATAATCGCTTGCCCGACCTCCTCCGTGCGGCTCACGAGCGAGCCGACCGCCGCGAACATCGTGGAGTAGATGAAATAGCCGAGCAGATAGAAGATCAGGAAGTAGACGAGCAGCATCGGGTCGAGATCGCCTAGGCGGATATCCATCTCCTTGAACTTCTCCCAATTGGCCGGAACCGCCAGATTGGCCGCCGCTACAGCGATGAAGACGCCGATCTGCACGAGCCCTACGAGGCAGATGCCGACGATCTTGCCGAACATTTGCTTGAGCGGCGCGACACTCGTCACGAGCAGCTCCATGACGCGCGAGCTTTTCTCTGACGTGATCTCCATCGCAACCATGTTGCCGAATCCGATCACGCTGATGTACAGCAGCATGAGCAGAGCATAGACAAGCCCGTAGGCCATTGCTATCTCCGACTCCGACTTCCCTTGATCCCCTTGCATCAATTGTACCGTCTCGAGCTTCAGGGGAGAGGTCAGCTTCGCGAGCTGTTCGGGCCTCAGGCCCAAGTCTTTCATCGTCCATTCCGATTTGACCATCTGCAGCACGGTCTGCAGCTTGTTCTCCTGCGAGAAGTTCGTCCCGCTCTTCGATTTGTACGTGGCCTTAGGGAACCCTCCGGCCGGATCGTCCGTCAGCTCCAGCATGCCTTTGATCGTACCCGCCTCGATCTGTTCCAGCGCCAGCCGCTCATTGCCTTCCTTCGTCCCCGTGCCCTTCAAGGAAATGAATTCGAAATCCGGTTCCGGCTGCTTGCCGGAGTACGCCTGCAGCATCCCGGTGACGGTCGTGCCGTTCTCGATCACGCCGATCTTAGTCGCTTCATGGTCGGAGAATCGCGCGATAATGTTAGGCAAATTGATGAGAACCGTTACGATGAGCGAGATGATGATCGTCGTGACGAGAAACGACTTGGAATTCATTTTGTTGCGAAAGGTGAATTTGACTACAGCCATCCAACTATTCAAGGTCGCCACCTACCGTCTTTATGAAGATTTCGTTCAATGTCGGCTCCATGATCTGGAACCGGTTCACTTCCGTCTGCCGCATAGCCGCTTGTAAAATGTCCTGCCCCACGCTGGGGTCGACGACGTGAATCTCCGTCCACGCTTGATGGGGGATCACTTCCTTGACGCCCGGGATCGAAGCGAGCCCTTCCACGGCACGCTCCGTTTCCAGGATGATGCGTTCCCGGGGGAACGACCGCTTGATCGCTTTCAGGCTGCCTTTCAGCATCGTGTTCGATCTGTGCAGGATGCAGACGTTCTCGCACAGCTCCTCGACATGGTCCATCCGGTGGCTGGAGAATAGAATCGTCTTCCCCTGATTACGCAGCTCCTTCACCTGCTTCTTCAGCAGCTCGACATTGACCGGATCGAGGCCGCTGAACGGCTCGTCGAGGATCAGAATGGCCGGGTTGTGAATGACAGCCGCGATGAATTGAATTTTTTGCTGATTGCCCTTGGACAGCTCCTCGACCTTCTTATCGTAATACTCCGGCACCTCGAACCGCTCGAGCCACATCTTCAGGCTGCGCTCGGCTTCCTTGCGGGGGGTGCCCCGCAGCTCGGCGAGGTACAGCAGCTGATCGGACACCTTCACCTTCGGATACAAGCCGCGCTCTTCGGGCAAATATCCCATCAGCCGCTTGAGCTCCTCGGTATAGCCGTGCCCCTGCCACCGAATCGTACCCCCGTCCGGCAAAATGAGCCCCAGCACCATCCGCATCGTAGTCGTCTTCCCGGCCCCGTTCGCCCCGAGCAGCCCGAAGATCTCGCCCTCGCGGGCCTCTATATCGATGCCGTTCACCGCGGTCTTTGTTCCATAGTGCTTCGTGACCTGCTCCAGCTTCAGCGTAATTGCGCTCATCGTCTTTGCATCTCCTTAGCTCCGTGAATAATCAAATGCGTTAAGATTTCGTCCAGCTCCACCGACTGCACTTGGCTGACGTAGAGGCCGGCCTGGCGCAGCGCCTGCTCCGTCTCCTGGGCCGAGCGGCTCACGAGGCGGCAGCCGCGGTATGTCTCGACCGCCACGACACCGGGCAACGAACCGACTCCCTCGAGCCTGTCGGAGGGGGCCTCCACCCAGAAGGACTTCCAGCTGTCGAGCAGAGTGTCTTTCTCATGCACGCCCAGCAGCCGGCCTTGGTGCATGAAGGCCACGTAGTCGGCCAACCGCCGCACTTCGTCGATCGTATGGGTCGCCATAACAACCGTCCGTGTGCCGTCCGCCATGAACTGCTGGATGTCCTCCAGCATGAGCCGCCAAGCGAGCGGATCGAGTCCCGACGAGGGTTCGTCGAGGAGCAGCAGCTCCGGTTCCTGCGCCAGCGCCACGCAGAAAGCGATGCGGCGCTTCATGCCCTTCGAGAGCGCCTTGACCTTATGGCTCGGGTTGATCTCGTATCGTTTCATAAGCGCTTGCCACTTGGTCGGATTCCAGGCCGGATACCAGAGGGCGTGGAACTCGGCATATTCATTCACCCTCCAGCCCTGCTCCTCGGCATAGGAGTTGTCGGCCACGTAGCCGATGCGGGCTTTGATCTCCGTCTCCCTCTCGTCGTACGGTTCTCCGAACAAGGTGACGGAACCGGTATCCAGGCGTCCGATGTTCAGGAGGAGCTGGAACAGCGACGTTTTGCCCGAGCCGTTCGGCCCGACGACGGCCAGTACGCAGCCCGGCTCCACTTGCAGATCGATCGGCCCCAGTTGGAAGTCTCCGTACTTTTTGCTTAGTCCTTGGATCCTGATGATCGATGGTTGTTGGGCCATTTTACAGATCCTCCTTCTCGGGATTTGCGGCGGCGGGGTACCACTCCTCTATGGTTTCGTCGAGCAGCTGTTGCATTTCCTCGCGGGTGAATTGGACGCGCTTGGCCGTTTCGAAAGCGGCTTGCACCGCTTCCTTGACCGCTTCGGTCCGATAGCCCTGGCGGTCCTGCACGCTGACGGCCGCTACGAACGTTCCCGTGCCTTGTCGGGTGCGGAGCAGCCCTTCGTTCTCCAAGTCCTGGTACACCCGGCGAATCGTGATGACGCTGCAATTCAGATCCGTCGCCATCTCCCGAATGGAGGGCAGCAGCGTCCCTTCCGCGAGTTGACCGCTTACGATTAAGCCGCGAAGCTGCACTTCGATTTGATGATACATAGGTTCAGGGGAATCGGCTGCTACTTTGATTGGGATGGGCATTGCCCTCACCTCCTCACCGGGCGTAGTCCCGCGTACGGAGGCGGCGCTCGGTCAGTTTCATCCAGAGACGAGTTAGGAGAAGAGCGGCAATCAGGCTCAGCGCCGGGATGAGCACGCCGTAGTCCTCGACCAATTCGATGGTGGCTTTTACGTAACTAACTCCTATAACCGCTCCCATGACTCCCAGCAGTACGATTCCGATCATGGAGGCCATGCAAAACCAGAAGTAGTGCTTTCCGGACCAGCCCATCTCCGTGACCACATACATCCCGCCTATGCTGGCTCCGATTCCAAGCCAAGTGATCGCCCACTCCACATAATGCACGATACTTAGATGGCTCCCGAACCCGGCTACGAAGTAGAGCGGGATGTACAAGATCGGCGCGAACGCGAACAGGCAAACGAACAAAGTCTGGAATCGCCCCAGCACCAGTTCTTCGATTCGGATCGGCAGTGAACGCATGTAGGCCAGTTTTTTGGTAATGGTGTCGCTATTCCAGTAATTGCGGTACTCCTTCGACATCACGAACCCCATTACACTGACACTGGTGAGCATCAGGATATCCTGCATCAAGTAATCGCCCCATTCGTGCTCGCCGGGCTGTTGCTCCAACACGCGCCTCAATGCCATTCCGATAAAGAAGCTGAAGTACAGGTTGAACAGCACCGAGAGCACATATCCCTTTTTGGATTGATTCAAATTATATTTGGCAATCCACCAGGCACGCTTCCACACCATGTATCACCATCTCGCCTTTCGATGTTAAGTCTGTATACTGTGTATATTTATATTAACAGTATACACAGGAGGGGAAGCTCTTGCAATCCCTTTGTGGTAAAATGGTGGAAAAGTAAGGCGGCTGGTGGTCTGGGGCGTGGTGCGTTGGTCGGTTTCGTCGATTAATTCGGCAACTCGCGGTCAGACCACCATTTTTAGAAATCTCTGCATCCTATTGTCCACTAAGGAGATGATAGTATCCATAAGCTTCAGCTAAGCGTACTCGATCTGCTCCCTATCCTCCCGGGCGCGAGCGCGGCGGAGGCGCTCGAGCAAGCCGTCCTGCTGGCGCAGACGGCGGAACGGCTCGGCTACACCCGGTACTGGGTAGCCGAGCATCACGACATGGAGCGCCTCGCCTGCTCCGCGCCCGAGGTCGTGCTCGCGCACGTCGGCGCCCGGACCGAGCGCATCCGCCTCGGTTCGGGCGCGGTGCTGCTGCCGCACTACAAGGCGATCAAGGTCGCCGAGACGTTCCACACGCTCGCGACCTTGTACCCGGGGCGGATCGACCTCGGGCTCGGTCGCGCACCGGGCGGCTCGGCGCACTTGAGCCTGGCGCTGAGCGGCAATTTCCTCGACAACGTCCGGCGGCTGCCGGAGACGCTCGGCGATCTGATGCAGCTGCTCGCAGGGGCGTTCGAGCTGGACGGCGTGCCGGTGGCCGCGCGGCCGATCCCGCCGAGCCCGCCGGAGGTGTGGCTGCTCGGCACGAACCGGAAGAGCGCGGCCTACGCCGCGGAATTCGGAACCGGCTTCGTCTTCGGCCAGTTCATGAGCGACGAGGATGGCGCGGACATCATCCGCGCCTATAGACAGAGCTATCGCCCGTCACGCCTGCAAGGCAGCGCTCGGGCGATCGTGGCGGTCGGCGTCATCTGCGCCGACACGGAAGAAGCGGCGCACCAGCTCGCCGCCGAGGGGGCACGGCTGTTCCGGCCGCCCAGTCCGCCCCAGCCAGAGCTGGACGCGGAAAACGGTGCAGCCGCCGCGCCGTCTCTCGCCCTTTCCCCTCAGCCGAACCCCAAACTGCTGATCGGCACCCCCCAACAAGTCCGAGACCGCTTGGAGGAGCTCGCCCGGTACTATGAAGTCGACGAGTTCCTCGTCGTCAGCCATATCGTCGATTACGCAGAACGGCGGCGATCCTATGAGCGGCTGCTAGGCCCAGTGGAGTGACATGCGGTCCATACTGCTACGAGGGGCCTCTCTGAAATCCAAACAAAAAAAGAGGCCCGCCAACTGCGGGACTCCTCCTACCTTCTTATACCACAGCCGCTTATTGATAATCCGGGCCCCAGACACGCGCTTTGTAGAAGGCAGCGCCGGTTACCGTGCGAGTCGCGTTCGGTGCGTAGAAATCTACGGTGTCCGTACACCAGCCGCTCGCTGTGCAAGCGCCTGGCGGGGTTTTCGTAGCATCGGCCTTCGTCTCCACGATCTGGCCGGACGGCTGATTGCTGACGCCCTTCACGAAGGAACGGTTCGCCCCGCTCGGAGCCGAGGTGAACGTCTTCGCGGTTTTGTCGTAAATGTAGACGGCGGCGTTCGTGCTGACCCATAGCTTGTTGGTGTCATAGTAATACGCCGACACGTCATGGCCCCACGGAGTAGGCAGGATGCTCCGGCGCGACAGATCCTCGGTCAGAGTCGGAGCCGAAACCGTGCCTCCGACCGTTAGGGCGGTGAGAATGTGCTCCTTCGTCACCGGATCCTGGCCGATGACCCACAGCACCTCGTTCGCCGGATCCCACAAGGTAGCATGGGAAGCCAGCAGTGGATACTCGCCCGGAACACCGCCTCCCGGCGAGGTGGGGTACACGCGCACCGAGCCCGCGTCCGTCGCGGCGACGGCAAGATTGCCGTTCGGCAGCAGCTCGGCGGAGTGCGGATTGCTGCCGGCGCCTACGTCCACCGCCCACTTCCGCACGCCGCCCGGATAAGAGGCAATCGTCGCCAATCGGCCGGCCGTCGCGACAACCCATTGCCCGCCCCAGACGCTGTTGTTGCGCAGCTTCACATCGGACGGGCCGCCCCACCAGCCGACTTCGGTCGTCGAATAGCCGAGCGCCGTCGAGGGCTTCCAGGACCATTTCTTCGCCGTGGCCGTATTCCAGTTATAGACGACCGGGTCATACACCTCGATCGTGTTGTTCGCCTGATTGGTCGTGACGATCCAGCAGCCACAGGGCGTAGCCGCCTCCGCCTGCCGAACGCCGATATACCAAGCCGCGAGTACGGCCAACAGTGCAACGGACAGTATGCCGTACGCAAGCTTGCGCCGCCGCTCCATCTTCCGGATCGATTCCAGCACGCCCGACACGCGGGTCCTTAGAAATACGCTCATTTCTAAACCTCCTCCTAGGCATAATTGCAACTGGGATGATCGGTCTTAGATGCGTCTTTCCGTCTTTATGGCCTGGACAACCTCACTGATACTCCGAACGCCAGACGCGCGCCTTGTAAATCGCCATGCCGGGGATCGTCCATCGAATCCCCTGCGCCCACCGATCTTCGGCAGCCGAACCCGCCGCTTCGACTGTGTCCGTACCCCAGGCATACATGTTCCCTTCCCTTGGGGCTGTCGTGAAAACCATGCCGGACGAAACATTGCCCACGCTTTTCACAAAAAGACCATTCACCGCCTCCGAGCCGGGGTACGCGGTCAGCCAGACGTCCGCTTCCTTACTGTACTGATAGACGCCCGTATTCGTCGTGACCCACAGCCTGTCGCGGTTGCCGTACACGGGGGCCAGATCATGGCCCCACGAGGTGGGCAGTTCCGCAGTGCGGGCTTGCAGGAGCTCGGGCCGCGCGGCCGTTCCCTCCACGCGAAGCGCGACCAGCTCGCGGTCCCCTACCGCCCACAGCAGCCCACGGTCGGGATCCCACAGCACACCATGCGCGCCTGGCAGCGTGAATTCCGCGTAATCGGCGCAATCCGCGCCTTGGGATGCCGCATAGACGCGCACCCAGCCTCCGTCGCTGGCCGCGACGGCCACATTGCCGTCCGGCAGCAGCTCGACGGCATGCGGGTTGCCTCCGACACGGCATGACCAGCGAATCGGCCGCCCGGCCGGATACGGCGCCAACACGGCGAGCCCGCGCGAATCGGCGGCGACGATCCACTGACCGCCTCCGAGAGCGGCGGACGTCCGCAATTTCACATCGGAAGGCAAGCCCCAGCCCTGCACATCCGCCCCGACAGTCCCGGGCGACCATTGCCAGCGCCATGCAGCGGATCTCGCCCAACCGCTCTCGCCTTCGCCCTCCTGTGCCTCCTCCAATTCCAGCGGATCGACGACCACGATCTGCGACGACGCCTGTTCGGTCAGCGCCAGCAGAGGCACGAGCGGGCGCCCGGTCGCATGCGCCCGGAGCAGGCGGCGATACGTGTCGGCCAGCTCTTCCGGCTCTTGAACCCGCACCTCGTGCATAAACGCCCCGGCATATCCCGTCCGGTCCAACGCCCCCAGGATGCCGGTCCAATCCAAGACGCCGGTCCCCGGCATCCAGTGCTTCTCATCCGCTCCATCGTTGTCGGAGATATGAGTTGTAATAATCCGCGAGCCCAACCGCTCAATAAACCGCTCAGGCGCTTCCCGGAACAAATGATTCACGTCGACGCAGACTCCCAGCCCAGGCTCATCGGCGATCAACCATTCGATCTCGTCGGCCGAATGGCCGAGACACGTCCGCGGCAGGCATTCGACCGCCAGCCTTACTCCAAACCGCGCAGCATCCGACGCCAATCCGCCCAACGTCCGCTTGCAGATCGCCAGCCGCTCCGCCCGCTCGGCCGGCTCGATCGGCTCCCAGCTCGGGTGGAACACGGCAATGCCGACGCCCATCTCACCCGCGAACTCAAGGGCGGCTCGCACTTTCTCCACCACCCCAGCGCGAATCTCCTCATCCGGGCTGGAAGGATCCCAGCTCACCCCAAAAGGGATATGGACGGACCATACGTCCAAGCCCAGTCCCCGAGCCTCCTCCACAATCCGAATCGCCTTCGCCCTAACGCCCGGGTCGGCGACATCCAGCGGATGCAGGTTCAGCTCGATGCACGCGATCCCCGCCTGCCGCATACGCGCCAGATCGGGCGGATTCGCTACACTGAACGTGCTGCCTAACCGCAGCCGCTCCCCGAGCGGCTCCTGCCGCCTCACAGCCGCACCTGCCCGCCCGTCTCGAGACGGAATGCTCCGCCGCGCGGCAGCTCCTGCTGCGTGCCGTCCGGCAGCACGAGCACGGCTGGCGTGCCCGCGGGCGTCTCGCCCGACACGGTCCACCGCTCGGCGTCCCGCCGCCATTCCACGCGCACGAGGCCCTTGGGCGTGACCGCCTCGCCCCGAAGCTCCGGCAGCGACAGCCCCTGCGGCCCGATCCGGATCGAGCGCCAGCCCGGATCCGCCGCCTTCACGCCGAGCAGACAGCGCGTGAACTCGTACAACGGCAGGGCGCCCCAGCCGTGGCAGTCGCTCCGCTGCATGAACGGATCCTCGGGCCACGTCGTCAGGCCGAGCTGCAGCAGCTCCCGCCACGGCTTCCAGAGCGCTTCGGTTTCCGCGTATAGCCCAACCTGCTCCAGCGCCCGGAACATGTAGTACGACATCGCATAGGAGACAACGAGCAGATCGTCCTGGCGCAGCATGCGCTCCATGAGGGTTCGGGCCGCTTCGCCCTCGACCGCTCCGGCCAAGACCGCCCACACCTGGGCATGCTGGCTGTATTGCTCATAGGCCGGCCCTTCTCGGTATAGGCCGCGCTCCTCGCACCAGCAATGGGCATTAACCGCTGCCGCCACTAAACCGGCGCGCGCTTCATATTCCGCGGCCGTCTCCCTCCGGCCGGCCAACCGGCTCAAGCGGGCGGCCGAGCGAAGGGCGTACACGTACAAGAGATTGTGAATCGTGGAGGGCCCTTGCAAAGTCGCGGTCGGCGCTCCCTTGTTCGAGCTCCATTCCGGCACCCAGTCGAAATATTCCCAATAGCCTAGCCGCTCCACAAGTCCGTGCTCACCGAGCTTCCGGTCGTACCAGTCCAGAACCGAGTCCACGGTCGCCTTGTAGCGGGCCGCCACCGACGAGTCGCCGGTATGCTCGTAATAATCCTCAACCATGAGGATCCAATGGAGCGAAAAGGCCGGGATCACCTGCGACTCGAGGCAAGGGAACCGGGCCTGCAGGATGCCCTCCGGCAGCAGCGACGCATGGTAATCCTCAATCGCCCGCGCCGCCAATCGGGCGTCCCCGCTGACCGCGTACGTGAACAAGATTTGCAGACGCGTGTCCATCGCATATTGCAGCTGCTCGTAATACGGGCAGTCCTCGTACGTCTCGTGCATGCAGCGCTGCAGGGTGCGCACGCTGACATCCCAGAGCGGCCGGATCCAATCTGCCCCCGCCGAATCTACGTTCGATGCCGCCTGCAGGGGATACCCGGTCTCCCGGTAAGTCAGCGGGGCGTGCTCCAGCGGCTCGTCTGCAGTCTCCACCTCGACTTCAATGAACCGGAAGGTACGGAACCAGAACGGCTCATACGTCTCCGCGTGCTGCGCTCCGGACGGCCAGTACACGTCAGTATGGCCGATCAGGTCGTAATGCTCGGCATCGTCCCGACGCCCCTTCAGCGGAAACCCGGCTCCCTCCCGCTTCTTCGAGTAGCTCTCCGCATACAGCAGCCGAACCCGGCTCCCGCGGCCGCCCCGAACCTGCAGCCGTACATAGCCGGTCGTGACCTCGCCCGCATCCCAGACGATCTTCCGCCTCGAGCGAGGTGGCACCACCTCAGGCGCCTCAACCGCATCGGCCGCCTCGGCCTCCCTACCGGCTCCCGCTAACCTGCCATCCCGCCTGACGAACACCCGCTCCCGCTCGAACAGCAGAGGTATCGGGCGGTCCTGCAGCGGGAACGGCGGGATAATCCCGTACGCCCGGCCGTCCGCCGGCCAGCGGACCGCCGGCTGGCGCCACACGCCGCCGACGGCAGCCTCGCCCCCGCGCCCGGCTTCATTCCAGCCCGCCGGAATCCGCTCCCCGTGCACGCGCTCCATCGCGCCCATGAAATGCGTCTGGCCGTACGTCTCCCATTCCACCGCCTCGTCCAGGCTCACCCGCCAGCGGCTGCCTTCCCGCCGCGTCGAGACGTCCGCCAGCACGTCCCCCGCCGCGCTCACGCACTGCCCGCTCGCGATGAAGCAAGGCCCGGCCGCATTCGTCCAGACACTGTACGGCCCCGCCGCTCCAGGCGTCTGCGACTCGTACGGGGCATACGCCACCACCTTGGCCGCGATCACGTTCTCCCCTTCCCGCAGGTACGAGCCCAGTTCATACGTCTCGTAATAATGCCGCCACCGGTCCCCCTTGCACGGCCCGGACCCGATCGCCACGCCGTTGATCCACAAGCGGTAACGGCTGCCCGCGCTGACCGAGAATTGCAGCTCAGCCTTCTCCGGCAAGGTGAACGCGCAGCGGAAATACGCTACCTCGTTACCCGGTCGAACTCCCCCTCCGTCTCCCGGCTGCCGGGCCGCGAGCCAGAATGCGCCGTTCAACTTCGTCACGACATCCACAACATTCGCCCCTTTCGAAATTCTCGATCCATTCTAACGAACGCTCTACCCCTTGACGCTCCCCATCACGATCCCTTTGACGAAGAACCGCTGCAGGAACGGATACACCGCCAGGATCGGCAGCGCCGCGAGGAATATTTGGGACGACTTGATCGTCCGCTCGGACAAATTCGCCAGCTCGGACAGATCGACCGACGTCATAAGCTGCATGTCCTTGCCGATAATGATCGTGCGCAGGTAGCTCTGCAGCGGGTAATTCTCCGGCGAATTCATATAGATCAAGCCGTCGAACCAGCTGTTCCAGTGCCCGACGACCGTGAATAGGGTAATGGTCGCGAGCGCCGGTGTGGACAGCGGGACATAGATGCGCCATAGCGTCGTCCAATGGCCGGCCCCGTCCATGAACGCGGACTCCTCCAGCTCCCTCGGCAGGCCGCGGTAGAAGTTCAGCAGCAAAATGATGTTGAACACCGCCACCGCTCCCGGCAGCACGAGAGCCCAGATCGAATCGAGCAGCCCCAGCGTCTTGATCGTCATGTAAGAAGGAATGAGTCCGCCGTGGAACAAAATCGTGGTGACGAAAAACCACGCGTATACCGTCCGCCACTTGAACCGGGTCGCTTCCTTAGCGAGCGGATAGGCGGTGAGCACGACGAGGAACATGCTGACGGCCGTCCCCAGAACCGCTCGCTTCAGCGTTACCATAAGGGCAACGAGAAACTCCGGCTTCTTCAGCGCGTATGTGTAGGCGTCGAACGTGAACTGCACCGGCCAAAGCCCGACCAGTCCGCCCATCGCGGCCGCGCTGGAGCTGAGCGAGACCGACAGTACGTGCAGCAGCGGCAGAAGACACAGAATCGAGGCCCCGATCAAAAATACGTAATTTGCCGCGAGGAACAAGGTTCGACTCCAGCTGTTGTTGCGCTTCATGGTTAAACCCTCCTCCCCACTCAGAAAATCCGATACCCGGCGAACCGGTATGCCAAGCCATACGAGACCGAGATGAACAGCAGCGAGACGACCGACTTGAACAACCCGACGGCGGTGGCGACGCTGTACTGCGCATCGATCATTCCGATCCGATAGACGAACGTATCAATAATGTCACCGCTCTCATACACTTGCGGACTGTACAGGTTGAACACCTGATCGAAGCCGGCATTCAGCACGCTGCCCAGACTGAGCGTCGTCATCAGAATCACGATCGGCATGATGCCGGGGATCGTAATGTGAACCGTCTGCTTCCAGCGGTTCGCCCCATCCACGATCGCCGCCTCATACAAGGACGGGTCAATGCTCGTCAACGCCGCGAGGTACACGATCGTGCCGAAGCCGAACTCCTTCCACACATCGGTAATGACAAGCACGTATGGAAACCAGCTGTTGCTGCCGAGGAAGTAGATCGGCTCGACCCCGAAAAACCCGATAACCTCATTGACGATCCCTTTCAGCGACAGCACGTCGATCAGCACCCCGCCCAGGATGACCCAGGACAAGAAATGCGGCAAATAAATGAGCGTCTGCACCGTCCGCTTGATTCGCTCTCGCACAAGCTCGTTCAGAAGCAGTGCGAACGTGATCGGCACGACGAGTCCTGCGACGATCTTCATCGTCGCGATGAAGATCGTATTCCACAGAATCGTCCAGATGTCTGGAAGATTGAACACATACTTGAAATTTTTGAGTCCCACCCAGTCCGATCCGAAAATCCCCTTCGTCGGGATGAATTTCTCGAACGCCATCACTACGCCCAGCATCGGCCAGTAACTGAAGATCAGTACCAGGATGATGGCCGGGAGAAGCATCAGATGAAGGGGCATGTTGTGAAGCCATTTTCGCCTGGTCATGTCGGCCCACCTCCTTAATTAACCCGGAACAGAGACATAGGGGAGCCCATGGGGAAGGAGATTAAGCTCCCCTTCCCCATGCGCTGCCCCCGCTTCATCGTGACCGTTACTTGGCCGACTTGGCCCATTCATTGATTTCTTGCGTAATCTCGTTTCCGCCGAGCTTCTTCCAATCCTCCACGAACTTGTCGAAGGCTGAGATCGGTTCGCCCATGATGATCTTCGTGAGCGTCTCCAGCTCCATCTTGTCGAGTGTCGCTTTCTTCTCGCCCATCGTCTTGGTCGGAGCGCCGTAGAAGGCGTTCATCTGGAGCAGCTTGTTATTGACGTACTGGTTGATGACCTTGAACGAGCTGTCTTCGCCGAACACTCTCGCCTGGTTCCACTGCTTGTTGTCGCCGTTGTTGAACGCCTTGACCTTGTCCAAAGTCGATTGCTGCTCCGGATTCAGCTTGGACGTGTTGGCCGACTTAAGCGCCTCGGTCACGCTCAGATGGACGTCCAGGTTTTTACGCGAAGACCATGCGTTGAACGGGGCATGCTTGAACGCCTCGATGCCTTCCTTCGTGTTGAAGTATGTTTCGAACTCGATCGTCTGTCCCCAACCCTTCTCTATGAACATGTTGACCATCTTCATGAGCGCTTCGGGGTTTTTCGCCTTCTTGCTCGCCACGTAGTAGGTCACCACCGGAAGTCCAACGGCCGGTTTGGCCGGTTGACTGTCGGCGGAGACGATCGGGAACGCTTTCCATTCCATCGCCGGATTCAGGTCCTTGCCCTTCTGCAGCGGATTGATCGGCAGCCACATCGCGCCATACGCTAGGCCGATCTTGCCGGCTACGAGATCCTCGCCCGCCTTGTTTCCGTCCTTCACGCCGAATTCTTTGTCCAGCAGCCCGTTTTTGTACATGTCCTGCAGCTTCAGGAGCGCGTTCTTCATCTCCGGTTGGATCGAACCGTACGCGATGTTGCCGGAGGCGTCCTTTACCCAGCTGCCCTGATACGCATGGAAGCCGTTGAAAAAGCCGCCCAAGCCCATAATCCCGCCGCCGCCGATCCCTTTATTCAGCCCTAGTCCGAACGTGTCGGCTTTCCCGTTGCCGTCAGGATCTTGCTTGGCGAACGCCTCGGCAATCTTCACTACATCGTCCATGGTCTTGGGTTCGGGCAGATTCAGCTTCTTCAGCCAATCGGTCCGTACCCACAGAATGGATGCTCCGTCCATCGAGGAGTTCGTATTCGGGATCGCCATCAGTTTTCCGTTGAATTTGGCGGAATTCAGTTGCTCCGGGCCGTCTTCGTTCATGAATTTCTTCGTCAGCGGAGCCGCGTACTTCTCATACACGCTGGTGAGGTCCTGCACCATACCGGCCTCGATCAGCTGCTTCAGCTGGATGCTGCTCACCGCGAGGAAGTCTGGGAGGTCGTCGGACGCGATCATCACGTTCATCTTCTGCGTCATTTCGTCGCCGCTCGTCGCGATCCACTTGTACTTCAAGTTGATTCCGAGCTGATCCTTGTACAACCGCGACCATTCATTATTCTCGATCGTGTCCGAACCGACGAACTTCACCCCGGGATCTACGCTTCGCACCGTAGTGATGTCAATCGGCGGGTTGTACTTCCCGAATGGATTGGCCGACTCGGCCGGTTGAGAGCTGGATGCCGGCGATGCCGACGGATTCCCGGACTTCGGCGTCTCGGACGAACAAGCGGCGGTGACTAGCAAAGCGCTTAGAACCCCCAGCGTACTAAGCTTGAGTCGTTTCATTGTTGAGCCTCCCTGTTTGGTTATATGTGTGAATATGCTCTAATTATAGGAACAGGTCCGGGCGGTCCGATATACTACAAATTACAGAAACCTTGCCCGATCTATACGACTTGCGCTTTTTACACTTTGGTCCCGTCCCAGCCTATCTCTGGCCGAGCAGCCGGTACTCTTGGGGGGTATAGCCGGTCTTGCGTTTGAAGATGCGGGCAAAATAAGCCGGAGACTCGAACCCCACCTGTTTCGTGATCTCATGCATTTTGAGCTGGGACTCTACGACATACTCCTTCGCTTTAGTCATCCGCACATCGGTAATGTAATCGAGCAATCCGACGCCGGTCGTCTGTTTGTATAGCCGGGACAAGTAACAAGGGTTCAGATGTACGATCTGGGACAGCGCGGTGAGCGATAAATCTTTGTCCAGATGCTCGTGAATGTAGCGGTTAATCCGATCGACCACTTGGCTCGTCCGGTCGTCCTGCTCATGCTTGCGTATGTCGAACAGCCGCATGGCGAGGGCCGCCAGCCCATGAACCGCTTCCTCCCGATTCGCCTGCAGTCCCCCCTGGATCCACTTGTCCAAGTCCGCCAGCAGGTCGTCCTTTGCTTCGTCCTCCCACCTGTTGACTTGCGTGAGGAGCATGGACGCGAGCGCGTAATAGATTTCGATGAAAAAAGGTTGGTCTGCGTAGTACGGCCGCAGCGCCTGCGCGATTTCCTCCATCGTCCGCAGCCACTCCTCCTTGTCCCCGCTCTCGAACAGGAATTCTGCCCCCGTCAGCCGTTTCACCAAGGCTCGAATGTCGTGTTTGTCGCGCTCCGCCTGAACGCGTCCTTCTGGCGGCGCATCCGCCTCCTCGAAAAGGAGCGTCTCCTCACTAAGTCCGAGACCGCGGCTCAATAGCTTCCTGAGCCGGTCATAGGCGGCGCTTACATTCGTCCACGGCTCCGGCCGGCTGCCGGCTGCGAGCGAGATCGGCATGTGGAGCAGGTCCTTGCACGTCGTCTGGATCGTCTCCAGCACCCCCTGCACGAGACGAACCGTCGCCGCCCATGCTTCCTCCGGCTCCAGCTCCGGTTCCGGAACACGCCCGGCCGGCTGTAGGAGCCACAGAAACCGATTGCGGTCCATCTCCACGAGCTGCACCTGGCAGCCGGTCAAGAACTCCTCCGCCACGTTATGGACGGCATAGAGCAGGAGGGCCTTGTCCGACGCGCTCCACCCTTCCTTCCAATGGTCCACGCGGCCCAATATGAGCAGTACGTCCTCTTCGTACCGCAGCCGGATATCCAGCTCCTCGAACTGCTGAGGCTCCACCTTGACGAACGCGGTTTCCCCCTCGCACAGCTGGATCAGCCATTCCCGTCTCAGGTAAGGTACGGCCAGCTGGAGCTGTTCCCTCGCTCGCGCGACGAACTGCTTGTTCGAGCGTTCGGTGATGAGCGACTCCAGGGCGCGGCTGACGCTGGCCACGATCTCCTCCGGCGGCTCCGTCTTCAGCACATAATCGACCGACCCGTGACGCAGCGCCGTCTGCACATAATCGAAATCGTTATACCCGGAGAGGAAGATCACTTTGCAGTCCGGCCAGACGCGGTTGATCTCTCTCTGCAGCTCCAACCCGGACATGCCCGGCATCCGGATATCCGTCAGCACGATGTCGATCCGGTTGCGGCGGAGCACCTCGACCGCTTCGTCCCCGGAATACGCACGGAACAGCTCGAGCTCATACCGCTCGAAGTCAAGCATCAAGCGATAGATGCCGTCGACCAGGATAGGCTCGTCATCTACAATGAGCAATCGATACATGCGTTACACCCTCTCTCTTGGAATACAGATTCGAACCTTAAGTCCGCCGAGCTCGCTCCGGGACAGCTGCAGCGACGCATCTTCCCCGAAGCGTAACCGGAGGCGGCGGTGGATATTGACAAGTCCGGTCGTTTCTAGCGGCTCCGGTCCGGCTAGGATGCTTTGCCGGAGCTGCAACAGCCGTTCGTCAGTCAGCTCATCCCCGTTGTCCTCCACCACAATGGTCACAAACCGGTCGTCACACGTGCTGCACACCTGGATCACTCCATCTCGCTTCTTGTTCTCGAGCCCGTAATTGTATGCGTTCTCGAGGATCGGCTGCACAATGAGCCTCGGTACGCGGAGCGACTCGAACTCGACAGGCGGATCCTCGAACCGCACCTGGATGCGATGTGAGAACCGGAATGCCTGAATGTCCGTGAACGTCCGTGCGAAGTTCATCTCGGCTTGAAGCGTCACTTCTTCAGAGCCGTCCCTAGTGATGAATTTGAAATACTCGCCCAGGTATCGTGTGAATCGTACGACACTGTCATATTCTTCGTTCTGAGCGATGTGGGAGAGGGTGAAGAAGCTGTTGTACAGAAAATGGGGATTGATCTGCGCCTGCAGCTGTCGAAACTCGGAGATGTTCGCCCGGTACCGCTGTTCATACACTTCATGAATGAGCACCCTCAAATGATCGACCATCGCATTGTACTGGATGAACAAATAGGCGAACTCGTCCTTGGCCGGGTGGTGGACGCTCCGTGTCAGGTTGCCCTGCTCCACGGCACGGAACGCTCTGACGAGCGTTCGAAGCGGCCGATGGATCAGACGGTAGATGACATAGGACACAAATAGAATGGCGATCAGCGCTACCAGCGACAGGACCCAGGTCCATACCCGATACTTATTCAGCGGGCCCAGTACCGCCTTCTCGGGTAAATACATGAACAGCGTCGTCCCCAGCATCGAGGACGTGCGGGAAGCGGTGAAAAACCGTTCCTTCCCAATGACCTGCGTTACAATTCCGGTGCCGGTGTCGGCTGCCGGCAGGCGGCTCGTAATCGCCTCGTCCATTCCATTATTGCCGGTGCCGGAGAGCGTCCAGCCTCCCCGGTTATCGGCCAGGATCGCTCCACCGCCGGGAATATCCGTGAAGCGGCTGAGCACCTCGATGAGCTCCTTGCGATTGATCTCAACGACCAACAGATAGAGCGGGCTGCTGCTCGTGTATTCGGGGTAGGTGTAGCTGATGAACAACCGATTCTTGTAGAACCGGAACGGTGTATAGCGGTCGGCAGGAGCCGACAAGGCGCTGAATTCATCCTGCGGAATCGGCCCGACCCCTTCCCCCGACGAGATCGTACGCTGCATCTGATAGAAATGGAGACTCGCCTTGCTCACATAACTGCTCGATTCCTTTAGAAGCTGCATCTGCTTTTGCAGCCGCAGAATAGCCCGCGTTCTTTCGAAATCCTCCATCACCTCGGAAGCGACGCTTAGCTTCATTACATCGTCGTCGGTCACGTATTCCTTGCTCAGCTTGATGATTTTGCTGAACTCGAGCTCGAGCTGCTCCATATAAAATTGGACTCGGGTAGACGTCGAATTGGCGATTTCGTTCCGAACCGAGGCGGAGCCCGACTCGTTCATACGCAGGCTGATGCCATAGAGCGGTACAACCAGCATCAGGAAGGACACAATCAGCTTTCCGTACAACGATCCTCGGGGGCGAACCCGCTTCCATAACTTGCGCATCGTATATCCTCCGTCCCTCCGCTTACCGCAATACGAATAGCCTTCGCTCCGACTTGGCGGACGACGAAGGCTCTGAGTAAATCCAGTGTATCAGCTCATGAAGCGAATGCCTATACAAGATTGTTGATTTTATTTGCCCATTTTCTACCTCTTGCACATTATTGACTTCTTGTGTCTATTGTCTGGTCTACCTCGCCTGAGTGTAATACAATGGGGAGCAGAACCTTGAGACGAAGGAGAATCTCCATGAACGATCCAGATTCCCTCCCCGATTCCGCCGCATTCGCCAGATTCCGGGAGCGGCTGGCGCGTAAAAACGCCGACGTAGCCGAACCGCCCGTCCTCTACACCGCCTTCGGCGACAGTGTCACGCAGGGCTGGTTCGAACATGCGACATGCGATCATCCCTGCTCGTTCCCCACCCAATTCAAGCTTCGGGTCGAGCGTCGCTATCCGGCTGCGGCCGTCAATCTGATCAATGCCGGCGTGGCCGGCGATACGGCTGCCCGTTCGCTGAATCGCATCGAGCGCGATCTGCTGCGGTATCCGTCCGATCTGGTTACGATCGCTTTCGGGGCGAACGATGCGCACGGCGGGTCGGCAGGCCTCGATGCCTATCGCCGCTCGCTCACCGAGATCATACGGCTCGTCCGCGAGAACAGCGATGCCGATCTTCTGCTGATCACACCCAGCTGGATGATGTTGAGCGACAACCCGTTCATCCATGTGCTGGAGCGCAAATATGTAGATACGTTCGTCCAGCTGGCCGAGCGCCGCACATTGTCTGACTATCGAGAGGCCATGCTGGAAGCCGCCAGTCTGACCCATACGTCGTGCTTGGACATTTATGCCATGTGGCAGAAGATGCACGACTCCGGTATCGATATTCATGCCCGGCTGGCGAACGGCATCAATCATCCCGACCGCGCCATCCATGAACGGATCGCGGAAGCGATGGAGCGGCTAGTTGTGGGCTGACACCATGGCATCGCGCAGCTCGCGTATACGCGGCTTCACCTTCAGCCCCAGCTCTTCCTCCAGCATCGTGCGGTATTTCTCGTACCAGAACAGGAAGGAGCTTCGGTCGTGCAGGGCCGCATACGTCTCCAGCAGCAGCACATACGCGTCTTCGTCGAGCGGGTCTTGCTCCACCGCCTTGAGCAGCGTGTCCACCGCCCGGCTGAGCGCACCCTTCTCCAGGTAGGCGCAGGCGAGCTGCTGGGCGAGCCGGCTGAATTTGCGCTGCAGCCGCTCCTGCTGCGCCTGGCTCCAGCTGTAGTCCTTGCCATGAAGCAGCGGGCCGCGGTACAGGGCGAAGCTGCGCTCGGCGTCTTCCAGGCTCATCTTGCCGGAGTCGATCTCCTCCACCGTTCGCTCGAATTCATCTAGCTCGCAGTCTTTGATGCCGATCAATCGATACGTGCCTCGCTGCGACTCCAGCCGATATTCCACATTGTATTCCTGTAGGGACTTCTTCAGCCGGTAGACGGCGGTGTACAAGTTCTGCTCGGCCCGGTCCGGTCCGGATTCCGGCCACAGCTTCTCGCAGATGTCCCACTTGGAGATGCTGTGGCCTCCGCTCGTGACCAGGAAGGCGAGCAGCTCCTCCACCTTCGCGGTGGAGAACCGCACGGGCGTCGATCGCTTCGGCCCGTACAGCTCGAAGCCGCCGAAGACGACCAAGCGGGCTGAAGCGGGAAGCGGCTCTTCGGCCGGCTCCTCGGCCTCCGCCTTCAGCCGACGCTGGAGCCGCTCCCAGCAGCGCCCCATCTGCGCCGCGCTGACCGGCTTCAGCAAGTAATCGAGCGCGCTGACGCCGAACGCTTCGAGCGCATATTCCTTGTACGCGGTGACGAAGACGAACTCGGCCTGCGGGAGTGCCGCCTGCAGCTCCCCCGCGAGCTCGATTCCGCTCATCTGCGGCATCTCGATATCCAGGAACACGACGTCGGGCCGGAGCCGCTTCGCCTCCTGAAGCGCTTCCGAAGGCTTCGTGAACGCTCCGACCACCTGCAGCTCGGTATGGTCCTGGATCATTTGGGCGAGCAAGTGAAGCGCCGGGCTCTCATCGTCTACGAGTAGGGCGGTCCGCATCTGTCCGTTATCTCCTTTGTCGGTCCCCGGTTATTTCTGGCCGTGCAACCTGATTCACCTCATATTTTAGCACATTTCTAATTCTTGGAGAGGGCTTGGACGAAAGAAAAATGACCGTTCCGAGCAGCTGCCAGCTGTCCGTACGGTCACTTTTGTTCGATGGAGCGGAGGCCTATTCCACTTGCACCGCTTGCTTTTGTGCGATCAGGCATAGCTCGGCCGCCTTGAACGCGTGGGCCTGGGTCATCGCGTTCTCGGTCCGTTTAAGGCAATCGAGCACGAGCTGTCCGAAGTACGGGAAGCCGACCTTGCCGGACAACTCGAGATGCTGCTCTCCTTCATTGTTCACCAGGTACAAGTGATCGGACGTCCCGCTGCGGGCGACGTCTATATACTTGCGAAGCTCGATATAGCCGTCCGTCCCGAGAATGACCGTTCGGCCGTCCCCCCATGTGCCCAGCCCTTCCGGCGTAAACCAGTCCACGCGGAAATAGTTCGTCGCCCCGTTATCGCCGATCAGCGTCGCATCCCCGAAGTCTTGCAGCTCGGGATAGTTCTTGTTGTTGTAGTTCGCCACCTTGCTCGAGACGACCTTGGCGTCCTTGCAGCCGGCGAAGTGCAGGTATTGTTCGATCTGGTGGCTGCCGATGTCGCACAGAATGCCGCCGTATTGCTCGAGCTTGAAAAACCAATCCGGACGCGAGGCCGCTCTCAGCCGGTGCGGGCCTAGGCCGATCACTTGCAGCACCCGGCCGATCGCGCCGTCCTTGATCAAGGCGCCGGCGTGAACCGCACTCTCCACGTGAAGGCGCTCGCTGTAGTACACGGCATATTTTTTACCGGTCTTCGCCGTCATGGCCCTGGCCGACTCCAGCTGCTCCAACGTCGTGAATGGAGCTTTGTCGACGAAATAGTCTTTGCCGTGCTCCATCACCTGCAAGCCCAGCCCGCAGCGCTCGTTCGGGATCCCCGCTCCTGCGACAAGTCGCACTTCCGGGTCTTGCAAAATTTGCTGCATTTCGGAAGCGGCTTGGGCACCCGGATACCGCTTCAGCAGCCCGGCTACCTTGTCCGGATCGGGGTCGTACACCCACTTGAGCGTCGCACCTGCTTCCACTAGCCCGTTGCACATCCCGTTAATGTGGCCATGCTCCAAGGCCGCCGCCGCGAATACGAATTCACCCGGCTTCACAACCGGACTTGGCTTGCCCTCCGGCGCATAGTTCATTCCGTCTGCTTTTTGCATCTCTATCTTTCCCTCCCACTTGTAGTCGCAAGTCAATATCTTCTATGTACTAGCGTACACCAGACCGTTTATTTGGAATTGCACCGTATTTGGTAACTTTCTGCGCTCATTTATACGTGGTTGTTCAATTCCAGCTTAATTCCGGATCGATTGGAACAGCTTGTCCACCTCGATATGCAGGCAGGGGAATCGATTAGACGTAAGCACCATGGCAAATGCTATGCCATAGCTCTGTACGAGCGTGAACTTCCCTTGCTCAAGAACGAATTGGTCGAGCGTAAAATGCAGCGGGTCCACGATCCAATATTCTTCTACCCCGTGCTTCTCATATTGGCGTTTTTTTCTAATTTTATCGTTGGTACTCGTACTTGGAGACAGGATCTCCACGACCAGATTCGGCGCCCCTTCGATACGAGCAGATTTGATGATAGGCTCCCGCTCGTGCAGCACCATGACAAGGTCCGGTTGAAACTGGTTCTCCTCATCCAGATAGACGTCAATCGGTGCATAGAGGATCGTCCCGTTCGAGTGGCACGTGGCGTGGATGGCCAAATAAAGGGCTGCCGAAACTTTCTGATGAGCCACTGTAGGCGCCGGCGAGAGATCATAGCGTACTCCCTCAATGATCTCATAGCGTTCTTCGATGTAAGGAACCGCATGGACGTCTGCACTATACTCGTAGGACTCGGGAGTTTCTTTGACTTTATCCGGTTTTTGTTTGGATGTATCGTCACGCTCGCTCATGGTCGACGCCTCCTGCAGCTCGATTCATGTATTACCGCTCATTCTTATGGTATCAAATGAAGCGCGGTATGCCAACGAAAGAAAAAAGACAGCCCGGTTAGGCTGCCTGAATATAAACCCCATTAATAACCAAAAATCGCTCTCCACACCGGCGCCGTATGGCCGCCCGGGTACTTGATGTAGAGCAAGTAGTACACGGTCACGCCGGTAATCGCCGTTAGGAACCATATGATCGAAGTCCACGGCCCGATGCGGCGATGCTTGTCCAACTGGTTCTTGTAGCCCCAGCGCAAGGTGATGATCCCCATAATGCCGCCGACGGTGGCGAGCACGATATGGAACAGCAAGAAGATGAGATAAAATACCTTCGTATGCTCCGGCCCGTCGAACAGCGTGTTCCCCACGAACACCGTGCGGGACAAGTAAAAGATGAAAAACAAGGAAGCAAATACGCCTGCCGTCGTCATCACTTTCTTATGCGCTTCGATCTTGCGCTGCGCGATCAGCACCCAACCGATCGCCACGAAGATGGCGCTGATTACGATGAACGAAGTGCTAATGGTAGGCATTACATTGTACATCCGCTACAGACCTCCCCTATAGTCCCACAAAACGGCGAACCCCATCGTTACGCGGTCGTCGGTTCGATTTCGTTGTCGTCCCCTCGCTCGCGGCCATACCAGGTGAAGAACACATAAGCCAACGCGGCGCCGTACGTAATTTCCTGCATGACCTTCATGATGACGCCGCCTAGCTGCTGATCTTCCTGCCCCCCGAGCAGCAAGAAATACTGCGGGCCGCCCGCGAACTGCTGCAGCAGCGCCTCCGCATTGCCCGACACGCAGTAGCCCATTGCTTTGGCCCAAGCTTCGGGATCACTATAGGTGGCGTACACCGTTGTATCGGCGAATATGATCAAGGCGCACGCCGGCGTGATCAGCACGCCATTGGCGAAAATATACGCCATCTTTTTCAACTCGGACATGGAATGAAGCTCCGGCAACGGGGACACGATCGGCCACCACATCATGAATGCCGCGAATAACATCGCGAAGAAGTACACATTATGAACCGTAAAATGGGTCATGACATAATCATGCACCATCGGCATGTGATAGAACGAGAAAAGAATGTTGAACATGAACACCGTGATCATCGGATGCGTGATCGCCGTGAGCACCCGCTTGACCCCGCGGAACCGGAACAGCGGCTGGATCATCCAGCCCGGAATCCCGATGAGCATAAGCGGCGGCGCGATCAAATAAGCCAGCGTCATGGCCGTCATATGCGCGCTGAACATGAGGTGGCCGAGCAGACTGACCGGTCCCCCTTGCGCCATGTAGTAGACGAACAGACCGATCAGGAACGAGATGATGCGTCCAATCGACAGCGGCGTCGATTCCGCGAACAGCTTCGTCCGGTACGGGCCTACGAGACCTAAGTACACGACGGCGATGATGATCGTAAGGATCAAGCTAAACGGACTCCACAGGTCGCTGAATGAGAAATATTGCAAGCCCAGCATTAGCGCAACCTCCTTCAAGCCTTACTGTAAGCAACCCCACTCATACCTTTGCGGGGACCCAAACTAAGACCACATTGTAAAAAAGGGGAGGCTATCTTGCAAGCCTCCCCGACATGTTACCACCAAATCCAATATACGACTGCCGCTACGCCTGTTAGCGCGATTGTAAAGCCGAAGGTGATGCCTACGATAGCGTAAACGTGGCCGCGGTCCTTCGCATGCATCCAGAACAAGAACTGGAAGGCGGCCTGGATGAGCGCCAGCAGGACGATGAACAGCAGGGTGAACGTACGTCCCATCTGGGCATTGACTACAACGAACGCCAGAATGGTCAGGACGATCGACAGGGCGAAGGCCAAGAAGTGATTCTTGGGTCCTTCATGCACATGGCGACGGTTCTCGCTCCCCGATGGAGAATGATTTGCCATCGATTACGCCACCTTTCCCATCAAATAAACGATCGTGAAGATGAAGACCCACACAAGGTCGACGAAGTGCCAGTACAAGCTTGCATTGTAGAGCTTGGGCGCCGTGACGACGGTAAGGCCTTTGCGGGCCAGCTGCCCCATCAAGAGCGAGATCCAGATGACCCCGAACAAGACGTGGGCTCCGTGGAACCCGACTAACGTATAAAAGGCGGAACTGAAGGCACTAGTCGAGAACTTATGACCTTCATGGACATATTCGACGAATTCGTAAATTTCGAGACCCAAGAAGGCGAGGCCGAGAACGACCGTGATCCCGAACCAGAGCTGCATGGCGCCAGTCGCCTTGCGGTGCATCGCTTGAACCGCGAGCACGCTAGTCATACTGGAGGTCAACAAGATGAACGTGGCGAGAGCCACTGTAGCGAGCTTGAAAATCTCGTGTGCCGGAGGACCGTCAGCGATCTCGTTGCGCAACCCGATGAAGGTGGCGAACAAGCAGCCGAACAACACGGTCTCTGCGCCTAGGAACAACCAGAAGCCGAGTACTTTATTGCGTCCTTCCAGTGTAGCTTTCTCCGGCTCTGCAGGAAGGTTATGACCCGTCAAATCGTGGTTCATGCTCTTACCTCCTTATCCTGCAGTTCTTCCACTTCTATGTGGTACCCGTGATCGTCATACAGCGAGCGCAGCAGCATGCAGATCAATGTGATTGCAACGCCGATGCCGGATACCCAGTAGTAGTGATACATGAAGCCGTAACCTGCGATGAACAACCCGATCGACATCACGAGCGGCAAGATCGACGGCGATGGCATATGGATCGGACCGAGCGGCTCGGCCGGCGTCATTTCCTTCTTGCCCTCCATCTTCTCCTTGAACAGCGGATCCAGCCCGCGTACGAGAGGAAGCTGCTTGAAGTTGTACTCCGGCGGCGGCGAAGGAATCGCCCATTCCAGTGTACGGCCGTCCCATGGATCGGCTGGCGCGTTCTTCGGTTTCATAGCGGTAATGACGATGTTCACGAGCAGAAGAATCGTCCCTACCCCCATGCTGAATGCGCCGATACTGCTGACGAGGTTCAATGTATCGAAGCCTTGATTCGGCAAGTAAGTGAATACGCGGCGCGGCATCCCCATCAAACCGAGGAAGTGCTGCACGAAGAACGTCAGGTGGAAGCCGATGAAGAAGAACCAGAACATCCACTTGCCTAATGTTTCGTTCAACATGCGTCCGAACATCTTAGGCCACCAGTAGTAGAGGCCCGAGAACAATCCGAACACGAGACCGCCTACGATTACGTAATGGAAATGCGCTACAACGAAATAGCTGTCGTGGAACTGGAAGTCCGCGGCCGGCGCCGCCAGCATAACCCCGGTCATCCCGCCCATAACGAACGTTGGGATGAAACCTACGGCGAACAAGTTCGCGGTCGTGAACCGAATCTGACCGCCCCACAGCGTGAAGAGCCAGTTGAAGATCTTGATCCCCGTCGGAACCGCGATGAGCATCGTCGCGATCGAGAACAAGGCGTTCCCCACCGGACCGAGGCCGGTTGTGAACATGTGGTGGACCCAAACCATGAAGCCCAAGAACCCGATGATTACGGTCGCGAATACCATCGCGCTGTAACCGAACAACCGCTTGTGCGAGAATGTACTTACGACTTCCGAGATAATGCCGAACGCCGGCAAAATCAGGATGTACACCTCGGGGTGACCGAAGATCCAGAAGATGTGCTGCCACAAGACGACGTTCCCGCCGGCCGCCACATCGAAGAAGTTCGCGTGGAACAGTCGTTCGAACATCAGGAGTACGAGGCCTACCGTAATCGCCGGGAAGGCGAAGAGAATAAGTGCAGACGTGATGAACGACGTCCATGTGAAGAGCGGCATTCTCATGAAGGACATGCCGGGCGCCCGCATGTTGATAATCGTGACGAGGAAGTTAATCCCCCCGATCAGGGTCCCGATCCCCGCAATCTGAAGGCCGAGTACATAGAAGTCGGTCCCTCGGCCCGAGTACTCAGGCGAGGACAATGGTACGTATCCGGTCCAGCCCGCATCCGGAGCGCCACCGAGCAGCCAGCTCGTGTTCATGAGCAAGCCGCCGGCGAAGAACAGCCAGAAGCCGAGCGAGTTCACGAACGGAAACGCTACGTCGCGCGCGCCGATCTGAAGCGGTACAACCGCATTCATGAAGGCGAAGATCAGCGGCATCGCCGCGAAGAAGATCATCGTCGTCCCGTGCATCGTGAGCAGCTGATTGAACATGGATGCATCGACCGCATCGTTCATCGGCTTCATCAATTGCACGCGGATCAGAATCGCTTCCAGACCGCCGAGCAGGAAGAACAATCCTCCGGCCAGCAAGTACAGGATGCCGATCTTTTTATGGTCAACGGTCGTCAGCCAATCCATCAGACCGCTGTACTTCTTGACCTTGTGGTGAGCATGTGCATGTGCGTGTGCCAACGTTCTAAACCCCCTTCTTCAATAGTCGTTACTTCGTCGACTTTTGTCCAGCCAAGTATTCTACAAGCGCATCGATCTGCTTATCGGTCAGCCCGAGGCTTGTTTCCATCTTGCTGCCTGGAACGTCCTGCGGATTCGGCATCAGATTGCCCGGTTTCACTTCCTGAGGATCCTTCAACCACGTATGTAGGTTGTTCTTCACGTCCTCCGGGTTCTTGTTGATCAAGATACCGGCTACCGTCATGCGATCTCCGTAGTTGACCAGGTTAGGGGCCACTTTACCGCCTACTACTTGCTTCTGCTGCGGATCGAATACGGCGTGACAGCCGATGCAGCTCTTCTTGAAAATTTGCTCGCCTTCGGACGCAAGCGCGGAATTCACGGCCACCGGAGCCTTCATGCTGGCGATCCAGCGATCGAACTCATCCGGCGTAACGGCCTTCACCTTGAAGTCCATCAGAGCGTGGGACGTACCGCACAGCTCGGCGCACTTCCCATAGTATACGCCCGGCTTATCCGCGACGAGGTAGTGCATATTGGTCATACCAGGGTTGTTATCCTTCTTGCCGCCGAGTGTCGGCACCCAGAACGAGTGGTTGACGTCAGCCGATTCCAGATGGAAGGCAATCGTGCGGCCGGTCGGAATGACAAGATCTTGAGCGGTGTTAACCTTCTCGTTCATGTACTCGAATTCCCACCAAAACTGATGGCCCGTCACCTTCACCTGAAGCGCGTTCGGATCCTTCGAGTAGTCTTTGTCCAGTTCGAACGTGTACTTCACCGTCGGGATTGCAATGATGAAGAGCAGAAGGAACGGAATCACGGTCCAGATGATCTCCAGCTTGTGATTGCCCTCTACTTGCTTCGGGATCCCCGTCTGTCCAGGCCGTTTGCGGAAACGTACGAGAACATAGACGTAAATCACGGCCACGACAATGAAAACGCCGATCATGACGGCGAGCGAGATAAGGATCAGCCATAATTGCTTCTCCGCTACAGGTCCTTTCGGATTCAACGTAGTCAATTCGTCAATCCCGCAGCCGGATAGTATGAACGTCATCATCGCCAGCAAAGGGACTAAACGCCATACAAATTGCCACCGTTTCATTCACTCATCAACCCCAATTCTCTGTTATCAATAGATCAATCGATGAAAGACGACCAATCTATTCAAGTATTACAATCCAAATTCCGCCGTCAAAAACCGAGGAATTTCGATCATGGATGGCCATATCTTGCGGGCGAACCTTAATCACTTTATTAACTATAAGTTCGTACCGATTGTTTGTCAATCTTCCTGGCAAAGTTCACAAAATGTTCTAATATCAAGGGTTCCAAGCGTTTTCGGGCCTTTTTCCACTACCTTAAAATGGCAGTTTTGCCCTCATGGCGACTCATAAAGGGTATTTCCTTTTTTCGGTTACTTTATGCAATTGCCTACAGATTTCGCTGTGTTCGAAGAGGCGCATATTTCCCACTTCGGAGCGAATGATAACGATAAGCGCAATCCTACAACCCGATCTCACAGCCAGGAGGTTCTTATGTCCAACGCACAGCTGATCAAATGGATCGCCTGCCTCACGCTCGCCGCAGGACTTACGGGGTGCACGTCCTACAAACAGCACTTCGAGAACAGCCCTTCCGATTACGGCAGCCGGACCAGCATGCACGAAGCGACAGGCTTCCGTACCTACAATACGCAGCGCAGAGCCGCCGACCACAACAACAATACGATGGCTTACAGCCAATCTTCCTCCGACGCCGTCGACGACATGAAGGGGATCCGAACGTCCTTTGTCATCGTGACCGATAAGAACGCCTATGTAGCGATCCTGCTCGATAGTACCGCTACCGGCATGAAGGGCAAAGGGACGAAGCTCGGCAGCGACCGGAGAATCGCCTCCCCCGGCGTGGACGACCATTCCGACTTCACGGAGTCGCTCAAGCCCGGCGATATCGCGATGAACAAGTACTCGTTCCCGACGATCCCCGATCCGCAGGATATCTCGAGCGAGCTGCAGACGGAGCTGACCCAGAAAATCCGGGGGCTGCATCCGGGCATCACGAACGTGTTCATTTCCGCCAACCAAGATTTCATCAACCGGTTCAGCCAGTACGCCCACGAAGCTTGGCGCGGCGTCTCCCTCCAGCCTTATGTGTCCGACCTGAACGCGCTCGTGAAGGATCACTTCGGGGATCACGGCATCATCCAGCTGACGCCATAAACGTGTTTCTTCATCTAATAGTGTCCAAACACCGAATGAGAATAAGTCTCACGGTGTTTTTTTGTGCGCTGGGGGTGAACTCGCGTGCAGGAATCGATTGTCTCTAATCGAATCCTTAGTCGATGCCGATATACTTAGGGTATAGACTAAATCGCGAGGTGTCACAATGGAGAAATCTACAATAATAGGGGTCGTCCTGGGGTTTGTCGCCGTCGGCGTCGGCATGGTGCTCAAGGGGGCCCACCTCAGCTCGCTGTTGAATTACGCCGCGTTCCTCATTATTATCGGAGGCACCGCAGCCTCGGTTCTCATCGCGTTCCCTATGTCGGAATTGGCTAAGATCCCCAAGCTGTTCCGGATTATCTTCGTGAAACAAAAGCTCGTCCCGAAAAAGGAGCTCATCCAGCTGTTCATCGAGTGGGTGACGATTACCCGCCGCGAAGGGCTGCTCGCGCTGGAGAGCAAGGTGGAGGAGATCAACGACCCGTTCTTGCGCAACGGAATGCGGATGATCATCGACGGCAACGACCAGGAGTTCATCCATGACGTATTAATGGAAGAAGTCCATGCGATGGAGGAGCGTCACCGCGCGGGAGCGTTGATCTTCTCCCAGGCAGGTACATACGCGCCTACGCTCGGGGTGCTCGGGGCCGTGGTCGGGTTGATCGCGGCGCTCAGCAACTTGAACCAGGTAGACCAGCTCGGCCATTTGATCTCCGCCGCCTTCGTCGCGACGCTGCTCGGCATTTTCACCGGCTATGTGCTCTGGCACCCGATCGCTACGAAGCTGAAGCAGATTTCCCGTAAGGAAGTCGAGATCAAGCTGATGATGGTGGAAGGTCTGCTCTCGATCCAATCCGGGATCTCCGCGATCGCGATCGAGCAAAAGCTGTCCGTCTTCCTGACTCCGTCGGAACGTTACGGTCCACAAATCCAAGAGGAGGATTCCGAACGTGAGCAAAAGGCGAAAACCGCATCATGAGGAACATATCGATGAAGGCTGGCTCATCCCTTACGCCGATTTGCTGACGCTCCTGCTCGCCTTGTTCATCATCTTGTTCGCCTCGAGCGAGGTGGATTCCAAGAAGTACGACCAGATTATGCGCAGCCTGAATTCCGCATTCAGCGGCGGGACCAGCCTGTTCGAGAAGACGACGATCGTCCCGATCACCAAGGAACCGACCGACGAGATCAACAAGAAAACTGAGGATTATAAAAACCAGAATCAAGTGCTGACCCGGGAACAACAGGCGCAGTTCGAGAAGGAAATGGCCGACCTGCAGGAGCTGAAGCAGAAGCTCGACCAATACATTCAGGATAACGGGCTCACCACCCAACTCGAGACCCGCCTGACGAACGATCTGCTTATGATCACGATTCGCGACAACGCCCTGTTCGCCTCGGGCAGCGCGGAGGTGAAGCCGGACGCCCGCTTGCTGGCCCAGGCGATCTCGAACATGCTGACCCAATACCCGAATTATCAGATTGAAGTCGCAGGACATACGGACAATATCCCGATCAACACGCGGGAGTTCGAGACGAACTGGGACTTGAGCTCGAAGCGCGCGAGTAACTTCATGAAGATCCTGCTCCAGAACCAGCAGATCAATCCCGCCCGGTTCAGCACCATTGGGTACGGCGAGTTCCATCCGATCGACGACAACAATACGGCGGAAGGCCGGGCCAAGAACCGGCGCGTGGAAGTATCCATTCTGCGGACGGCCAAGAACGGCACCTCTATCTCGGCACAATGACAGCCGTATACAACGCACCCAGAAGACGCAGCGAGTGAACCGATCCTGCGTCTTTTTTGACGCTTGGTTGAATACAATGTTTCCATATAATAAGGGGAGGTGTGCGGTCATGAAAGCGGACAATGGGAATGCGCGAATCTTTGTGTTTACCGGGCCCGACGGATCCGGTCGCAAGACGGTAGCCGATATGGTCGGCTCCACGCTCGAGCTCGAGAAGGTATTGTCCTGCACGACCCGCTCCCGCCGGCCCGGCGAGCAGGAAGGGCAAGACTATCAGTTCCTCAGCGCGGAGCAATTCCGCGAAGCGGACGAGTCAGGAGCGTTCATCGAAAGCGTCTTCATCGACGGGCATTATTACGGAATCCGTCATGCCGATATTGAACGGCTGAGTGCCGCGAACAAGCATGCTTACTTAATCTTGAATACGAAGGGAGCGAGCATCCTCAAGGCCGTGTATGGCGAGCGGGTGGTCGAGGTGTTCCTCTATGCGGACCGGACCTCCGTCGAGAGCCGGCAGCGGGAGCGCGGCGACGCTGAGGACGTCATCCGGAAGCATATGTCCCATTACGACGAAGCGATGGCGTACATGGGGGAATGTGCGCATGTGTTCGAGAATCTCGATCTCGCTCATACGGTGTTCGAGATTACGAATCGGTTGGAGTCGTACCTGGACCGGCATCTATTGAACTTGGATTGAGGGCTAGATCAGCGCGAGCCTCGCTCCCCCGGAGCGGGGTTTTTCATTTGTCGCGGAATGTGACACAATAGAAGTAGTTGGAGCAACGTCTGATTGGCATTGAAGAGGAGGATGATGAAGAATGCGAATTGTTTCGATCGAGCCGACGCCGAGTCCGAACTCGATGAAGATCAATGTGGACGAGGCGCTTCCGAAGGGCGACAAGCGCACTTACGATAAATCGAATCGCAGCTCCGCCCCGGCCGCGATTCAGCAGCTGCTCGATATTCCCGGCGTTACTTCGGTATTCCGAACGGCCGACTTCCTCGCCATCGACCGGAATCCGAAGGGCGACTGGCAGGCGATTCTGGCTAAGACGCAAGAGATTCTGGGGACCGTCGGCGGAGGTCCAAGCTCAACGAGCAACGTTGCCGCAGCCGGTGGGGTTGGGAGCGCCGGGGAAGCGGACGCCCACGCCGCCTTCGGTGAAGCGCAAGTGTATATCCAGATGTTCCGCGGCATCCCGATGCAGATACGCGTGAAGAGCGGCCTGGAGGAATTCCGCACGGCGCTCTCCTCGCGGTTCACGGACGCCGCGATTCAAGCCGGGACGGCGTCCCCGAACTTGATCCGGGAGCGTACGCTGAAGGATGCGGGCGTCCGCTACGGCGAACTGCCGGAGATCGCCGAGCAAGTGGCGGCCGAGCTCGACGCCTCCTATGACGACGCCCGGCTGCAGGAGCTCGTGCGGAAGTCGCTCGAGACTGGCGTGGGCGGCGAGCAGACGCCGGAGGAGCTGAAGGAGCTGTCGGCGAGCGAGCTCGCCGCCCGTATGGCGCACGACGACTGGAAGGTGCGCTATGCCGCCCTGCAGCGGGTCAAGCCGGCGCTTACGACGATGCCCCTGCTCGTCCAGGCGCTGCGCGACCCGCAAGCGTCGATCCGGCGGCTGGCGACCGTCTATCTCGGCGATATCCGCGAGCCCCAGGCGCTGCCTTACCTCTTCGAGGCGCTGAAGGACAGCTCCGTCTCGGTCCGGCGCACGGCCGGCGACACGCTGTCCGATCTAGGCGATCCGGCGGCGATCCCGCCGATGATCGAAGCGCTCGGCGACCCGAACAAGCTCGTGCGCTGGCGGGCCGCCCGCTTCCTGTACGAGGCCGGCGACGCCACCGCGATCCGGGCGCTCAAGGCCGCGGTCGACGATGCGGAGTTCGAGGTGCGGCTACAAGCGCAGCTGGCGCTCGCCCGGATCGAAGGCGGCGACGCGGCGGCCGGCTCGGTCTGGCAGCAGATGACGCGGCGGGGCGAATAGCCTTTGGAAGGAACGAACGCCACTTTGGCGCTGACCGGTTGCCCGGTCCTGCGCCTAAGTGGCGTTCGTTTTTGCCTGAGTGCCGCGGCTACCTGCAGAGCGTAGCCCGGGCTGCTTCTTGAGGCGGGCGTCAGCGCCCGCGTGCGGGGCCCCGCCCGCCGGAGCGCGGGCCGCGCGCTTCGCCGCGGGCGGCGCCTGCCGCGCCGGGGCGCGAGCCGCGCGCTTCGCCGCGGGCGGCGCCTGCCGCGCCGGGGCGCGGGCCGCGCGCTTCGCCGCGAGCGGCGTCGCGCGTGCCGCGCCGGCGCTCGTCCGGCGCGCCGGCACGCGCGGCCCCGCGGCGGCCGCTGCGCGGCTGGCCCGCGCCCGCGGACGCGGACGCGTCCCGCCCGGCGCTGCGGGCGCCGCGGCCCGCCGGCTTCGCGGCGGCAGCGCGTTTCGTGCCGCTCGCGAGCAGTGCGCCCTCGGCCGTGCGGCGCTCGAGCGTCTTGCCGATGCCGCGCTCCAGCTGCTGCAGCGAGATGCGGTCGCGCTGCGTCACGAACAGGATCGCGACGCCGGTCTCGCCCGCCCGGCCCGTCCGGCCGATCCGATGGATGTAGCTTTCCTTGTCGTTCGGAAAGTCATAATTGTACACATGGGTGACGCCCTCAATGTCGAGTCCCCGGGCCGCCACATCCGTCGCCACCAGTACCTGCAGCTTCGCATCGCGGAAGCGCCGCAGCACGAGCTCGCGCTTCGCCTGCGACAGATCGCCGTGCAGCTCGTCCGAGTCGACACCGGCCTCCTGCAGCTTCTTGTTCAAAAACGCGGCGCCCTTCTTGGTCCTGCAGAAGGCGATTGCGAGGTAGGGCTTGTGCAGCTCCAGCAGCTTCAGCAGCGTGTCCGGCTTGTCCGCATCGGTCGTCTCCACGATCGACTGATGGATCTCGTCCAGAGTGATATGCTTGCTCTGAATTTTCACCTCAGCCGGATGGCTCATATAGCGGGTCGCGAGCGCCCGGACCTGCTGCGGCATCGTGGCCGAGAACAGCATCGTCTGCCGCTTCTGCGACATGTCGGCGAGCAGCGCCTCCGTGTCGTCCAGGAAGCCCATGCGCATGATCTCATCCGCTTCATCCAAGACGAGCATCTTCACCCCGGAGAGCACGAGCGTCCCGCGCCGTACATGATCGAGCAGCCGGCCCGGCGTCCCTACGACGAGATGGGTGTCGCCCTCCAGCTTTTTTATTTGCCGGTCGAGATCCTGGCCTCCGTAAGCCGCCAACACGCTGAGGCCCACCACATCGGCGAGCCGAGTGAGCTCCTTGTAGATTTGGAGCGCCAGCTCCCGCGTCGGCGTAATGATCAGCCCCTGCAGGAACGGACGCGTCGGATCGAGAATCTCCAGCATCGGCAGCAGGAACGCGAGCGTCTTCCCTGTCCCCGTCTGTGCCTGCGCGATTACGTCTTTTCCTTCTAATAATGGAGGGATCGCTTGAGCCTGCACCGGCGTCGGTTCGCTTACCCCGACTTCCTTCAGCTTCTGCTGCAGCTCCTTCCGAATCCCCAATTGTACAAAGTTCGTCGCCATATGGCCACCATCTCTTTCCTGCTCATTATCTTACAAACTATACCACACCCGCCCCGTTCCCACAAAGAAACCACACCCGGAGTTACTGTACAGCCAGCGAAGGAGCTGCTCGAGTCGATCAAGAAAGTGCAGGTGTTGGCTCTTCCAGGCGCGGAAGCGGGGCGGAGTCGGATCGGAGAGGGAAAAGCTCCCTCTCTTTCCGGCCGAATGGCCCGCTTTTCGGTTGTGTTGGGGAAAACCTCCCTCTTTTTTTCGGCTACATGCTCGAATCCAGCGGATTTCGACCGAAGAGAGGGAGGTTTTCCCTGTTCTACAAGTAAACGGGCCAGTTGGCGGCTAATGAGGGGGAGGTTTTCCCTCTTGTGGTCGCGCTTACTCGAGCAATGGGCAAAAAGAGCCAAAATGCTGCTATTCGCGCAACACTTTGGCCTTGAATCATACTGCATCTTATGCAACATTCCAAACTCTCGCCTTCTAAGTCCGCTTCGTGCGGCTAACTGCGATCCGAGTCTTCTCCAAGAGCGGGATAACCTTGTCCTGCTGACGGCTCGCGATCGTGATGAACAGGATGTCCACAACGTTCAGCTGTGCGATCCGGGATGCCATCGCCCCGCTGCGGATGCTCTGCTCCACGCTGCTCGTGAACAGCCGGATATCGCCCAGCTCCGCTACCGGCGACGTCCCGAATTTCGTCAGCGTGATGATCGTCGCGCCCTGCTTCTTCGCCTCGCTCAGCGAATTGATGATGTCCTCGGTCTGACCCGAGTAGGAGATGCCGAACGCCACATCCTTCTTCGTCAAGCTCCCGGCCGACGTCAATTGCGCGTGAAAATCCGTATACGCTTGGCACCACCAATTGATTCGGCTGAACTTCTGGTAGACGTCGGCGGCGATGACGGCGGAAGCCCCCACTCCATAAATATCGATTTTGCGCGCGGCCGAGAGTGCGATGGCGGCCCGCTCGACCTCCGTATCCGAAAGCACGGAGAGCGTGTCCTGAATCGACTGCTTGTTGTTGTTGCTCACCGCCTGCATGATCGATTCGATCGAGCCGCCCATCTTGATCTCTTCATACGTCCCGGTCGGCACATTCGAGGTCAGGTCGCCGGCGACGCGCAGCTTCAAGTCTTGATAGCCGGTCATATTGAGCGTCTTGGACAGCCGCACAATGGTCGCTTCCGACACGCCGCTCAGCTCCGCCAGCTTTTGCACCGAATATTTGACGATTTCCTTCGGGTTCTCCAGAATATACTCGGCCACCTTGCGTTCCGATGGCTTCAATTGATCCAAACTGGCTCTTAAGGCCACAAGTCCCCCGTTTAACACTTGACACCACTACCTTTTTTCATCTAAGGATCCGATCTTATTATTGTTAAGCTTATACGAAACCCCACACAAGTGTAAATATCATGGCCCAAAAAAGCACTCCCCTTCCCATTCCAATTCCTGCAAACGCGATCCCGTAGAGGAAGGAAAACCCAGCGTCTCTGTTGAAATATTGTAAATAAGAACTATTTTCTAGGCATCTAGAACTATTCTGAGGGGTTGCTAATGGAACAAACATGGCTAGGCCAAGCATCCGTCTTCATTATGGACGATCAATCGTATAATATCGAGCTGCTCGAGCGGATTTTGCGCCGTGCCGGGTTCGGGAACATGACGAGTACGACCGACCCTACCCAATTCATGTCGATTTTCCGCGAGCTGAAGCCTGACATTGTGCTGCTCGACCTGCATATGCCGGTTCTCGACGGCTTCGCCGCCCTGGCCCAAATCCGCGAGGAGGCACAAGAGGACGATTATTTGCCGGTGCTCGTCCTGACGGCGGATGTCACCCCGGAAGCGAAGCAGCGGGCGCTCAGCGAAGGCGCTCACGATTTTTTGACCAAACCGTTCGATCGGGGCGAAGTCGTCCTGCGGATCCGCAATTTGCTCAAGACCCGCTTCCTCCACCTCCAGCTGCAGGAGCATAACCAGCACTTGGAGCGCAAAGTAGCGGAACGTACAGCCGAGCTGGAAGCCGCTCAATACGAGATTCTCCGCATTCTGGCACGTTCGGCGGAATTCCGGGACGACGAGACCGGCGAGCATACGCACCGGGTCGGCCGGCTGTCCGGCCGGACCGCGCGGGCGCTCGGCTTGTCCGACGAGCTGGCGCAGGAGATCGAGTATGCCGCCACGCTGCACGATATCGGCAAGATCGGCATTCCCGACTCGATCCTGCTCAAGCCGGGCAAGTTCACGGAAGAAGAGTTCGAACGAATGAAAACCCACACGACGATCGGCTCCGGCATTATCGGCGATGCGTCCTTCCCCATCCTGCGCACCGCCGCCGAGATCGCCGTCTGCCACCATGAGAAATGGGACGGTACCGGCTACCCAAGGCAGCTCTGTGGGGATGAGATTCCGCTCGCGGCGCGGATTGTGGCGATTGCGGATTTCTATGACGCGCTCAGCCATGAACGGCCGTACAAGGCCGCCTGGCCTCCCGACCAGGTGATGGCCGAAATTCATCGCCAGCGGGGCAAGCATTTTGATCCGGCGGTCACCGATGCCTTCCTCTCTATTATTTTACCCCAAAAAGAGGAGTCTAGCGTATGAAGGGGATGGTGTTTACTACTTTTTTGGAGATGGTGGAGGAGCGGTTCTCGCTGGAGATGGTCGATAGCATGATCGAAGCCGCTAATCTCCCTTCCGGAGGGGCTTATACTTCGCTAGGCACGTATTCGCACGAAGAGTTCATCCAACTTGTCGTTCAGCTCAGCCGGGAAACCGGCATGGCCGTCCCCGACCTCGTCCGGTCCTTCGGCGAATACTTATTCGTCCGGCTGGCCGCCGGCCATCCGCAGATGGTGGACACCCGTCAGTCGCTGTTCGATTTCCTGCACCGCGTGGACTCGTATATCCATGTCGAGGTGCGCAAGCTGTACCCGGATGCGGAGCTGCCGGCCTTCACCTACGCCTCTCCGTCTCCGAGTATGCTCGTGATGACGTACCGGTCCTCCCGCCCTTTCGCCGATCTCGCGGAAGGCTTGATTGCGGGAGCGATTCTGCATTTCGGCGAGCCGGTTCGTATGGAACGCGAGGATTCGACCGACGAGCAAGGGGCAGCCACCCGATTCACCATGACCTTACAGGAGCTGGGGTAATTGTATGGAAGACCAAATTGCTTTGCTGCAGCGTCAGCTGGAGCGGGAGAAACGGGCGCGCCAAGCCGCCGAGACCATCGCCGAGCAGAAGACGCGTGAGCTGTATTCCGCCAATCTGGAATTGAAGAACGTGAACAATCATCTGGAGGAGCTGATCAAGGAACGGACGGCGGATTTGATCCGGGCCCGGGATGAGGCGATCGGAGCGAACCAAATCAAGAGCCAATTCCTCGCCAACATGAGCCATGAGCTGCGCACCCCGCTGAACGCGATTATCGGCTATAGCGAGATGCTGGAGGAAGAAGCCCAAGATTTGGGGGAGCCCGCCTTCGCCGAGGATCTCAAGAAAATTCATACGTCCGGCAAGCATCTGCTTACCCTGATTAACGATATTCTGGATTTGTCCAAAATCGAAGCGGGCAAAATGGACCTCTTCCTCGAAGTGTGCGAGCTCGACGGGTTCATCCGCGATGTCGCCGCTACCGTGGAGCCCCTGATGCCCAAAAACGGCAATCGGTTGGAGATCCGCGGAGTGCCCGGTTTTTTCCGCACCGATGTGACGAAGCTGCGCCAGATCGTCCTGAACTTGCTCAGCAACGCCTCCAAGTTCACGGAGAACGGCGTCATCCGGCTGGAGATCGAGTCCGTTTCGGAATGGGACAAGGCGGGGTACCGGTTCCGGGTGACCGACACCGGAATCGGCCTGACGCCGGAGCAGGTGGACAAGCTGTTCCTGGCGTTCACCCAGGCCGATCCTTCCACGACGCGCAAGTATGGAGGCACCGGGCTCGGTCTCGCCATTAGCCAGCGGTTCGCGGCCATGCTCGGCGGCTATATCCAGGTCGAGAGCGAGCAAGGCGTCGGCAGTACATTCACCGTCTGGCTGCCGAACATGGAGATCGTCGAGAGCAGCGCTGAGGCCTCCTTGGAACTCGAGAACGACCCTCTCGCCGGGGGCGAGCCCCGGTTCACGGTGCTGCTGATCGACGACGACATGGATATGCTGAAGCTGCTGCAGCGCCAGCTCCAGCGCGAGCGGATCTCCGTCCTCCTCGCACTGAACGGTAAGGACGGCTTGGACTTGGCCCGTGAGCACAAGCCGGACGCCATCCTCCTGGACGTTCTGATGCCCGGGATGGACGGCTGGTCCGTGCTCGCCGCGCTGAAGAAGGAGCCCGACCCCGAGGTGGCGGCCATCCCGGTCATCCTGCTGTCGATCACCGACGACCGCCAGCTCGGGTACGCCTTGGGCGCCGCGGAGTACTTGGTCAAGCCCATTCAGCGGGACCGGCTCCTCTCCGTCATCCATCAATATGTGAAGGACAAGGATGCGAGCCGCGTGCTGGTCATCGAGGACGACGTGCCGACCTCCGAGATGATCACGAAGATGCTGAACCGGGAGGGCTATGCGGTCACACGGGCCGGCAATGGCCGCATCGCCTTGGAGCAGCTCGCCGTCTCCGTGCCCGAGGTGATTCTGCTCGACTTGATGATGCCGGAGATGGATGGCTTCGACTTCGTCGCGGAGCTGCGGCGGCATTCGGAATGGCAGGCCGTACCTGTCGTTGTCGTGACCGCCAAGACGATTACTAGCGAAGACCGGTCCCGCTTGAACGGACGGGTGGCCAACATCCTGCAGAAGGGGCAGGCGTCTACGCGCGATTTGCTGCAGGAGGTTCAGCGGGTGATCAAGGCAGCAGGCCGATCGAATTCGGAAGGAGTAGATACGCATGGCTAAAGTACTCATCGTGGAAGACAACGAAATGAATCGCGACATGCTCTCGCGCCGCTTGCAGCGCAAAGGTTACGAAATCTCCATCGCCTCAGACGGCGAGGAAGGGATTCGTCTCGCAACGGAGCTGCTGCCGGATCTGATCCTGATGGACATGAGCCTTCCGGTTCTGGACGGCTGGTCCGCCACCCGGCAATTGAAGACGGCTCCGGAGACCCAGCGCATCCCCGTAATCGCCCTGACCGCGCATGCGATGAGCAGCGATCGCGAGAAGGCGCTCGAAGCCGGCTGCGACGACTACGATACCAAGCCGGTCGATCTGAACCGGCTGCTGGCGAAGATGGAAGCTTTGCTGTAACACAACAAATCAACACCATTTCGAACAAACAGGCGGCTATCCTTCGTCCGAGAATCCCCCTATCCTAGAACTATAGACTAGAAAAAGGTGGGAAAGTTGGAATGAAGCGAATCGTTGGATGGTGTATGACCTCTATTCTACTTCTGGCCATCGGCTGTGAAGCCGAGCCCGAGATCAAGAGGCAGCCGCAAGAGATCACGGTACTTCTTGCCGAAACAACGAATAACCCCGCAGGCCAACAAATCACCGCCTGGTTGGATCAATCGAAGACGTGGTTCGAATCGCAGTACCAATCGAAGGCGGTTCGTTTCGTCCGGGTCCCTCTACAAGATTATGACCGGAAGGTAACGGAGCTGAAGCCTGACGTGGTGGTTCAGTCATACGCCTCTTGGACGGATTACCGATCCAAAGGGTTGCTGATGGACTTGACCCCGCTCGCGAAAAACGCCGGCATGAACTTGAACGACTATTATCCCGAATCGTTGACCCGATGGCTCGCTTCGGGTTCGAAGCTGTATGGAATTCCTGTAGCCGCTGCGCCTTACGTTGTCGTTGGTTACAGCAAAACGTGGTTCGATCGGGCGAACCTTGCGTATCCGAAGGACAATTGGACATGGGAGGATTTTGCCGAAACGGCCAAAAAGCTCAAGGCCGCCCATGCCCCCACGATGGATGACCCTGCGATCTCGGGGGCGGTGATCGGTCCCCATTATAGCATTATCGAGGCGATGGCGATGAGCAAGGGCGGGAGCTTATACTCGACCGACGCTAAGACCGCGAACGGTTTCCTGAACGGTAAGCCTGTAGTCGAGTCGATGCAGTGGATCAAGGATTTGTCCGTCGTTCAGAAGATCACACCCCCTCTGTCCGCTCCCCAGGCTGCTTATCAGGTCAGTACGCTAGGGAAATCAACCGGGATGCTTATTCAGGGCGTCAGCGCGTTTGAAGCGTTGAGGAACGATCCGCAAGCCGGTCCACAGATCGGCATTGTCGGGCTGCCGCATTTCAAGGACGGCAGGCGGGTCAGCAATCTCGGGAATCTGGGCTTTATCGGCATTTCCTCCACGTCCCGGTCGCCGGAGTTAGCCTGGGAGTACATCCGGTCCCTTACGATGGACGATACGGAGGTGTCCCGCCAAGCGTTCGCTTTGCAGGCCAGCGTCTCCCTGGTCGTAGCGAAAGCGCTGCGAGCGGATCAGGATCCGTTCGTCTCCGTATGGATGAACGAGCTGAAGTACGCGGAGCCCAGCGTGTACTTGAAGGTCCCGCAGTGGAATACCCTCTCGAACGACTATATGACGAATGAATTCACACGCCTCGCTCTGGGAGACTTCGATCTCGAGCAAGGGCTCACCCGGCTCGCCGAGACGACGGACCGCAAATTGGCGGAAGCTCAGCCCTAGCGTTACCGATCCCCCCAAGCCAAAAACGCGGTCGGCAAGCCTTCGCACTTCACGCTGATGACCGACACGCCTCCTCGGCTGGAGGCGTCGGTTGCCCGCGAAGCCTCGGTGGCCGAAGCAGGCCCGCCGGCGGAGAAGAAGCCGGACTCGGTAATCGACGCAGGCAGCGCCCCGGCCGGATCGAAGAAAATGCCCGCGCGTCCATTGGCCAGCTGGATCAGGCGGGAGCCGCGCACGGTACCGAGGTTATCGAGCAATCGGCCGTCCCCGCTGATGCCGAACCGCAGGAAGCGGACTGCGTCCAGGCAGGGAACCCCGGCTGCGTCGAGCGCCTGCGCCTCCACGTAGACGCGCCCGTCCGCCTGCGGCTCGGCTTGCAGCCGAAGCCGGACCGGCGCCCCCCATGTCTCCGTCTGGTAGAGGAAGCCGACTGAATCCTCGACAACCACCCCGTCCTTGAGTCCGACGGCCCGCACGTGATTGTGCCCTCGGACGAGCGGCGTATCCCAGCGCAGTCCCGCGCAAGGGAAGTTCTGAGAGTCCCGCTTCTTCGCACCCAGGCTGACCCCATTCAGGAACAGCTCCACCTCTTCACAGTTGGAGTAGACGCGAATTTGCTTCGTCTCCCCGTCGCCCCCCCAGCGAATCGGCATCGTATGGCCGTACACCCGGATCATCGGCTGCTCCGACCAGTACGACTGGAACACATAGTAGGCTTCCTTTTTCGTAAAATCCCGCTCCACGATACCCTTCATATTCAAGTAAGGAATCGGCGAATCCGGCCTCACGGGGGTCGCGAAATCTTTGAACGCCCATTGCGCCGCCCCGGTCAGCCATTCCATCTGCTCCTGCGCTTTCAAGTACCAGTCGATCATTTCGCAGAAGTACGTCTCCGACCAATCCCCGTCCCGGGACACCCGCGCCTCACCGCCGGTCAGCAAGTAGTCGCCGTCCCGCTCGTCGGTCGCCCCCTCGGTGCGGGGAATGAACTCGAATCCGGTGAATGTCTTCTCCACATGCCGGCCCGCCAAGTTATCCGCCCCCCACTCCATATGGAAAAAGGAGCGCACGTTCTCGAACGCCTGCCGGCTGCTGGCCTCATAGTCCGTGTAGATCCCCCGGTACCATCCGGCCCAAATGGAAGGCGAATACACGTCAACGATATCTTTGCAAAATTCACAGCGCCGGATCGCCGTGAGCCGGTTCGGATCGAGCGCGTGGGACATATCGTGAAGCTCCTTCATGAACGCCCGGATCTCCTGCTGGTCGAAATGGTCGAAGTCGCACTCCCAGTCATTCTCATTGCCCAGTCCCCACAGGATGACGGAAGGATGGTTGTAATGCTGCTCGATCATCGCGCTCAGCATGTCCCGGCACATCCGACGGTAGGCGTCTCCCCCCAATCCGCCGCGGCACCACGGGATCTCTTCCCAGACGAGGAGCCCCAGCTCATCACAGCAGTCCAGTACGATCCGGGATTGCTGGTAATGGCCGAGCCGGATGAAGTTCGCGCCCATCTCCTTGATCAGCCGCATCTCTTGCCGGATCATCGCCTCGGTCATCGCAGCGCCGACTTCCGCATGATCCTCATGCCGATGCGTACCGCGAAGCAGCAAGCGTTCGCCGTTCAGCAGGAACGGGCCGTTCGGGACGAATTCGAACGTCCGCACGCCGAACGCCGTCTCCTCCCGCGTCTCCCCGTACTCGCTCGACAAAATCACCTCGCACCGATACAGGTACGGGGACGCGGGGGACCACAACCGAGGGGCGTCCACTTCGACTCGCGCGAGCTCGCAAGCCCCATCCCAAGGAGCCGAATCGACCGTCTGCTCCTGGACCAGCTTCCCTTCGGCATCCTTGATGCTAATGCGAATTTGGAGCCGCCCCTGCTTATCGAGCGGATTGTACAGCGTCCCCCGCACTTTGACCGTACACGTCCCCTCCTGCTGCAAGACAGGCTCTACATGCACCGTCTTCCAGGAAATCGCCGGGACATGCACCAAGTTCACATACCGATAGAGGCCGCCGTAAAGGTTGAAGTCACTAGCGTCCGACGGAATCGTCTCCAGCTCCCGGCTGTTGTCGCACTGAATCGCGATAGGCACGGCCCCTGAGTACCGCTCGATCCGCGCAGCGGCTGCGGCCGCCTCCGTAATATCGACGGTGAACTCATCGTAGCCGCCGAGGTGCTCGCCGACCTGCTGCGTGTACACGAACACGCTCGTTCGCTGGCCCGCGCCTTCGAAGTGCAGCAGGGTGCGCCCCTCGACATACGGATTGTCATAGCGAAGCCGAGTGCGGTACCAGCTGGGGCCTTGATAATACTTCCGGTCCGGGTCCATCACATCGAGTCCGTTGTATGTGTGAGGCAGCTGAACCGGCAGCCATGGCACGTTGTAATGATTGTTCAGCTTGTCCGCCCGCCATACTTCCCACACGCCGCCCAAGCTGCCCGTATAGTGCTCCCAATGGTCGATCAACCGTTCTTTGCGCATATGTTGTCCCTCTCGATCCTCTATTTTCTACATTTCTTAACTCCATTAATCGTAGCAGAGGCGAAAGGGCGAATGTTGTGTGCGCTTATGATAAAATGTTGTTAGTTTATGATTGAAGCCGTTGGTCACCCGTTAACGAAAGGGGCAACGAAGAACGAAATGATGAAGCTGATGAATTACATGAACTTGAACCAACATCCCGTTCAACTGTCGTTCCGCAAAGACCGGACGCACGAGTTCGCGGAAATTTACCATGCCCATCAAGGCATGGAGATCTTGTATGTGCATGAAGGACACGGACACGTCGTAGTGGAACGACAAATTTTCGAGCTGGGCCCCGGCACGATGTTCCTCTTCCGCCCGTACCAGCTGCACCGGGTCAAGATGACGGACATGAGCTCTCATCCATATGTCCGCACCCTGTTCGTCTTCGAGCCGAGCGTGCTGGAGGCGGTGCTGCAGCCGTTCGCGAACCTGCTCGCTTTCTTCCGCATGCTATGGAAAGACCCTGCCGCATCCCCTGTTCTCATGGGGCCGGGCAGGGTCGAGATGGAAGCATGGTTTCGACTCCATGCGGAGAGCCTGCAAACGAGCATGTCCGAGTCCTTGCTCGAAGATCAGCTCTTGTTCCTCATGTCGCTGATCCAGCGGCTTCGCACGAGTTGGCCGTTCGATTCCACCGAGATCGGGGGACCGAGCCGGCCTCGCGCCTCGTCGACCGCGGAAGCGATCATGGAGTGGATCGAAGCCCATTATGGCGAGCCGTTCGAACTGGATCGGCTCGCCCAGCACGTGCATCTGACCCCGAACCACGTCTCCGCCCTCTTTCGCAGGTCGGTCGGCAGCAGCATTACAGAGTACATCACGGCTCGCCGCATCCGTCAGTCGTGCTGGCTGCTCCGTACGACCGACCAGCCGGTCCGGGCCATCGGCGAAGCGGTCGGCTTGTCGAACTTCTCCTACTTCTGTCAGGCATTCAAGAAGCATGTCGGCCTCAGTCCGCACCGGTACCGACACGAACGCTAGACCGCTGATCGGAACCTGACCTCAGCGGGCACCGGCCGCAGCCTGGCTCACGATATCCCAGCCGGCACCGGCATGCTCGGATTTATGCGCATCCGATCCAAAGACGCACGGCACGCCGGCCTCCAATGCTTGCAGCAGGAACCAATCCGGCACGTACACCTTCCCGCATGTCGCCACCCGGAGCCCGGCCGCATTGATATCCAGACCAACGCCGGTCTTCGCCAGCATCGGCAGGATCCGTGTCAGCCGCTCGCGGATCTGAGCTTCGTCCATGGCCGGCAGCACATGCCTGAACTTTTCGATCAAATTGATATGCCCGATCCGCCGGTCCCCCGGCAAGCCCGCCGCGAACTGAATCGCCCGTTCCACATGGTTGTAATACTCGTCCACCACCCGCTCCATCGTGCCGTAGTAGGCGAGCAGATTCGTCTCAAAATCCGAAGGCTTGTAATCGATGCAGCGCATGCCGCCTTTCCCCGGCAAATAATGCACCGAGACGATCAAGTCTTCCAGCTGCGGCAGCCACGGCGCCAGGAAGTCCCGGGTGAACGAAACCGCCCCGTCGAGATAATCCAGCTCCAGACCCAGCCGCACGTCCAGTCGGCCTTCATAGCGCTTCTTGTGCTCCAGTACGTAATCGATATACGCCGGCAGCTCGCTCGCCTCCATGGCCAACTCCGCCATGAGCACCTCGTCATCGACCCATCGGTCCGGCAGAGGCGGATGCTCCGTTACGCTGTAGCGCGTGAATCCTTGCTCGATCGCCCGATCCAAGTACAGGTGCAGCTCATCGGGGTGTCCATGCTTGCAAAATTTCGTATGCGTGTGTCCGTCCCATTTCATCAACCGCTGACTCATCGTTCCTCTCTCCCTCGCCCATTCCGGTAATGGGACCATTATAGCACAGCAAAAGTGGTATAATGAATGGCAGAACGCTTTACGAGGTGACCGCTCATCATGGACAAGCTTCCCCCATGGGACCCCTATACAGCCGATCAGGTAATGGCTATCTTCAACAGCCCTCCTTCCGCCTCGGAAAGAGAGGCCTATTTCTTCCACCAGGGCGAACCGTCTCGCAAGGAATCCCTCAAGGTCGAATTTATTTGCCAAGCTCGCACGTATGCCAATCAAGGCTGGATCTCCCTGGAGATGAAGGCGGGACCGAACCGGCCCTATGTAGTGCAACGGATTCACGATTTTTTGCGGGCCATCGAGTCACGGAGGACGTATCCCTTCACCAAAAACTTTGCGTACGAACCGTCCAAGCATACGTTTCGACCGTCGGATTGGACCGTCATTCAGGTGCTCATGGAGGCGATTCGGCAAGAAGACGAATACCGGCAAGCCTTCGGCAAGCCGTACGGCTACCAGCTGATTCAAGACCGCTCCCTCTACCTGCCTCCCCATATTTGGGACAAGCTGATTCCACTGTGGAACGAAGATGTGAGCATGACGTTCGAGTACGGTCTGCATGCGCATCCCACGCTGGATATCGTGCAGGGCGAGCCTCCGCTCCAGGTCGAGCTGACGAAGCCGACGAGCGCTTACTACCAGCTGGACTTTCACAATCTGGATCAGATCGAAGTGCTGGACAAGTATGGGTACGCGCTGTTCGACGGCAAGCTGTACAGGCTGAAGCCCGCTCAACTGAGCCGCCTGCGGGAGCTCAAGACGAGTCTCGACCGCACCCACCCCAAACAGATCCGGTGCTCCTCCGACGAGCTGGAGCCGGTGATGAACCGGATGCTGCGGGGGCTGAGGACGATCGCCGCCGTCTCGATGGCGAGGAACATTACGGAGCGTGTCATAGACGTTCCCCTGCGCGCGAAGCTGTATCTAGACCGGATGGACGATACGATCATTGCCGGACTGGAGTACGTATATGACGACGTCTCGTTCGATCCGCTGGAGCCGGAACCGGATACGTACACCGGCTCCGCGAACCGGTTCATCCTTCGGGATGCCGAGCAGGAGGCTCAAATTCTGGACGCGCTGATTGCAGCCGGGTTTCAGCGCGACGAGGGCCGGCTCTGGCTGGAAGGAGAGGACGCCGTCTTCGAATTCTTGTATTTCACACTCCCGCAGCTGGAGAAGCGGATGCAGGTGTATGCCACCTCGCAGTTCAAGCCGATCGTCTCCAGGATCGTCACGACGCCGAAGATCTCAGTCGATTGGCCGGACAAAACCCAGTGGCTGGAAGTGAAGTTCGAGCTGCCCGGATTCGGCGAAGAGGACGTCCGCCGTGTCCTGCAGAACGTCTTCGAGAAGCGGCGCTACGTGCGGCTGAAGAGCGGCGCGTTCTTCTCGCTGGAGGACGAAGCGTTCCGCGAGCTGGAGCGCGTCATGCGAGAGCTGAATCTCCGCAAGTCTCTGATCGGCGGCAGTCAGCTCCAGGTGTCTCTCGCCCGCGGGCTGCCGCTGCTCTCTAGCGCGGATGATCTTCGCAACCTGAAGCTCAGGCTAGGTAAACCGTTCCGGCAGCTGCTGAACCATCTGCGCAATCCCGATGCTCTCGAATTCCCCGTACCGGCTGAGCAAGCAGCCATTCTGCGGGACTATCAGACGTACGGCTATCAATGGATGAAGACGCTGGCACATTACGGGTTCAGCGGCATTCTCGCCGATGACATGGGGCTCGGCAAGACGCTCCAAGCGATCGTCTACTTGGTGTCCGAGCTCGACCGCATCCGGACCGACGGCACGCCGGCGCTCATCGTCTGTCCAGCTTCCCTGATCTACAATTGGAAGAACGAGATCGCCCGCTTCGCCCCGTCTCTTCGGGCGGAAGTGATCGCCGGCGCGAAGCGGGAGCGAACGGAGCTTCTGCAGACGCTGGCAGGGACCGATGTGTGGATCACCTCCTACCCTCTGCTCCGGCGGGATATGGAGTTGTACCGCGGCACGAGATTCCACACGCTGATTCTGGACGAAGCCCAGGCGTTTAAGAACCACGCGACCCTCACCGCCCAGACCGTGAAGGAGATCGACGCCGTGCACCGCTTCGGCCTGACGGGCACCCCGGTCGAGAATTCGCTGGACGAGCTGTGGTCGATCTACGATGCGATCTTCCCCGAGCTGTTCGAGGGGCGCCGTTCGTTCCAGGATATGTCGCGCGACGAGGTTGCCCGACGCATCCGCCCCTTCCTCCTGCGCCGCATGAAGCAGGACGTACTGAAGGAGCTGCCGGACAAGATCGAGACGCTGCAGGCGTCCGAGCTGCATGAGGAGCAGAAGCAGCTGTACAAGACGTACTTGGCCAAGCTGAAGAAGGAAACGGCCGTGCAGCTGAGCCGGGAAGGGTTCCAGAAGAGCCGGCTCCGCATCTTGGCCGGACTCACCCGCCTGCGGCAGCTGTGCTGCCACCCCTCGCTCTTCCTCGAGGATTACAAGGGCGGGTCGGCCAAGCTGGAGCAGCTGATGGAGCTGCTCGAGGAAGCGCTCGCGAGCGGCAGGCGCATCCTGCTCTTCTCCCAGTTCACGAGCATGCTGAGCCTGATCCGCCGGGAGCTGGAAGCGCGCGGGGAGTCGTACTTTTACCTCGACGGGTCGACGCCGGCGGCCGAGCGGGTCGAGCTGTGCCGCCGGTTCAACGAAGGCGAGCAGGAGCTGTTCCTGATCTCGCTCAAGGCGGGCGGCACCGGCCTCAACCTTCCCGGAGCGGATACGGTCATCCTCTACGACCTGTGGTGGAACCCGGCGGTCGAGCAACAAGCGATCGACCGGGCGCACCGGATCGGGCAGACGAACGTGGTACAGGTGATCCGGCTGATCGCCCAAGGGACGGTCGAGGAGAAAATGCACGAGCTCCAGCAGAAGAAGAAGGATTTGTTCGATCAAGTGATTCAGCCGGGCGACGAGGGCTTCGGCGCGTTGTCCGAGGAGGATCTGCGCGAGATCCTGGAGCTGTAAGGCACGCAAAAGGCCCATCGGGACGTTGCACCCCGATGGGCCTGTTCCATTCCTTATTACGACACTTGCTGCTCGGCGACCTTCTCCGCGTCCGGCAGCTTGCGCACGATGAGACGCGAGATGCGCATGTGATCCACTTCATCGACCGTGAACATAATTTGCTCGTACGGCACCTTCTGATTCTTCGTCGGCGGCATCTCGATCTGGGAGTACACCCAACCGCCGATCGTATCGTAATTGTCCGTCTCGATCTCCGTGCCGAACATATCGTTGAACTCCTCGATGAGGAGCATCCCGTCGACCGAGAACGTCATCTCGTCGCGCTTCTCCACCTTCGGCCGTTCATTGTCGAATTCGTCGTGAATCTCGCCCACGATCTCTTCGAGAATGTCCTCCAGAGTCACGAGACCGGACGTACCGCCGTATTCGTCGATCAGAAGCGCCATGGCGGTCCGTTTCTTCTGCATCGTCTTCAGCAGAGAGCTGATGGACATCGAATCCGGTACGTTCAGCATCGGGCGCATGATTTGCTTGATGTCGTCCAGCTGGTCGTTCGTCTTGAGCAGATCCTTTATATGAATAAAACCAATGATATTATCTTTGTCCGGGTCACATACCGGGTAGCGCGTATGCATTTCGGTAATGGCGATCTCTCGATTCGCTTCAAACGGAAAATCCGCATACAGACAAACCATTTCGGTCCGCGGAATCATGATTTCTCGGGCACTGGTTTCAGAGAATTCAAAGATATTGTCGACAAGCGCGAGCTCCGTGTTGTCGATATAGCCGCTTTTGTGGCTTTCTTTCATCAGTAGGCGGATTTCTTCTTCCGTGTGCACCGATTCATGGCCTTCATCCGGCTCGATCCCCGACTTGCGCAGCATCCAGTTGGACGCGCCGTTCAGCGACCAGATAAGCGGATACATGAGCTTGTAGAAAAAGACGAGAGGAATCGCGCCAAACAATGTGACTTGCTCGGACTTGCGGATGGCGTACGTCTTCGGATATTGCTCGCCGATCGTAATATGCAGGGAAGTCATGAGCGTGAACGAAATGATGAATGAGATCGTATGAATGACGGTTTCCGGCAACCCCAGTTTCTCCATGGGGGGACCGATCAGTGCAGCGATCAGCGGCTCGCCCAACCAACCCAGTACAAGCGAAGCCAGCGTAATGCCTAGCTGACAGGCGGATAAGTAGGCATTCAAATTGCCGAGCACTTTGTTAGCGTATTTCGCTCGAATGTTGCCTTCTTGTGCAAGCGCTTCAATTCGACTGCCGCGAACTTTGATCATCGCGAATTCAGCGGCGACGAAAAAGGCGTTTAACAGCAAAAGCACCACGACTAACACTGCCTTGATCACTAACAAACCGGGTAACGGGTCACTATCCAAATACTCCCTATCGCCTCGTTGAGGCGGATAGGTACACCTCCTTTAAATGAAAATGGTAGGGCTCGACAGACCGGAATCTGGACGGAGCTCAGCCTTTGAACCTCATTATACATGCTGGCAGAAAAGTCAGTCAAATCGCGGAGGTCGGCGTAAACTCCGTTCACGGCTCGTAAACGGCCCGGTGATCCATAAAGAACGTTTATAAATGCTTCTTACACTCCGTAAGTGCGATTGAAACCACTTTTAAACCATTCATGTTGAAAAATTAGGCGAAGCCGACTGCCGTGCTTCATTTTATGGCCGTTTGCTTGTATTTTATGCCGGTCGAACCTGGACTCAGGTCGGGGAACCGCTCCGTGCTGCGGTCGGTTTACACGCGGCATGCGGGGTCGTATTATAAAGATATACTTAAGGACATGGAGGAATTACACTATGGTTGCTGCCGACACGACAGCCCCAAGCAGCCGCGTTCCGGATTTCATCCGGCTCTTCGGCTCCAGAACGGCATATCTGCTCGTCTCGATGCCGCTCGCGATATTCAGCTTCGTCGTAACCGTCACTTTGCTCGCCCTGGGCATCGGACTTATGCCGCTCGGCATTGGATTTTTCATTTACTGGTTCGGGCTCGCCGCCGCCGATCGCCTGTATGTATTCGATCAGTGGATGGTCGCTCAGCTCGTCCGTTATCGGGACGGTTCTCACGTAGACTTCCAGTCCCCCCAAAGGATCGCGCTGCGTCGCATTTTCCTAGAGAAAAGCTACTATCGGCCGGTGCTGTACAATCTGGTCAAGCTGCCGATCAGCATCCTGCAATTCGTGGTCGTCGTCACGTTCGTCATCTGCGGATTCGCGATGCTGTTCACGCCGCTCGTCTACGTCATCCTCGACCGGTTCGGCATTCCGATGTACGAGGGCGATATCGTGATGACGGTGCTGTTCCCGAATTTGACGCCGTACCAGTACTCGTTCTTCGGCACCGCTCTCGGCGTCGTGTTCCTGGTCATCGGCCTCTCGCTGATGCCGAAGGTGATCCGGCTCGCAGCTGTCGCCGGTCGGGCGGGAAGCTCCACGGCTTCGATCTAGTTCATGCGGTGAAAAACCTCCGAAGGGGATTCGGAGGTTTTTTCATTTGGTTCTGCCCGATGCGCATCAACTGATCATGCCGTAGTTGCGCATCGTCTGCTTCAGCTGGTTCACTTCCATCTCCAGCTGCTCTAACGTGGAGCCGCTTGTGTCGGGAACGGCCGGGAGCTTGCCTATGCTGCCGAAGGCCATGTAGCCCGGGGCGGCGAAGGACACGGGGCTCGAAGAGGCCGCCGCCGTCAAGTTCGCGTTCAGCCGCAGCTGGTTGCCCGAGATGCGTACGATCCGCCGGAGCTGATTGCCCTGCTCGATGCGGATCCATTGCTCCGGCTGCAGCTGGGACACGTCGTTCACGACGAGATACGGCGTCCCCACCGTGCCCGTCCCGGTCACGCCGGTCAGAGTGCCGGCCGTCCCCGTGGCCGTGACCTTGAAGCCGGCCGGTGTCTTGCCTGCGTCGACGCTCAGGCCCGTGACGAGCACGATCTCGCCTTGAACGTACGTGCCGGAGGTAGGCGGGAACGACGCCACCGTCTTGGCCGGCGGCGCATCCGTCTGGACCGACGGGCTTACGCTGAACCAGAGGCCGCCCTGCTTCGTGGTAATCAGGTTGTTCTTCACCGAGACGTTCGTGAACGTCCCGTCGAAGTCGTTGACCCGGATCGAGAACAAGCCCTTCGCCTCGTCGTACGTATCGGAGATGTAATTGCCGGAGATGTCCGCCCCGTTCACCGTCGACCGCAGCAGGATGCCAGCTCGGTACAGCTCGGACGAGGCCGGGTAATGCCCGGCGTTGACGATCATGTTGCCGCTGATCTTGATGTTCGTCGATACCCCCACCTTGGTCGTACTGCCTACCCGAATGCCGGTCACCGGCGCATTGCGGATGAGATTGTCGCTGATGACGACATTCGTATAGTCGCAGTTCCGGTATAAGCTGATGCCGTACGCTCCTTCGTTCAACGGCGAGCGGCGGGTGAACTCCTCCTCGAACACGATCGTGTTGCCCGTAATCGTAATGTTCTCATGGGGGCCGATGTCGACGGAGCTGCCGGCGGTCGAGATGCCGGTCGTGAGCGAACGCAGGTGTACGGTGTTGATCAAATGGATCGTGTTGTTCGAGATCACCACATTCTTGATGCCGTGCTGGAGCCGGGGGCCGAACTGGATCCCTTGGTTGGCGTTGCTGATCGTATTGTTCGTGACCGTCATGTCGCAATGCTCGCCGCTCGATTCGCTCGCTTGAAGGTTGATGCCGGTGTAATAGCCGTCGCTGATGTTATTGGAGATCACGCTCGTCCCCGCGTGCGTCTCGATCGCGCCTCTCGCCTTTTGACTCGGCTCCGCGCAGAACAGGCAGTTCGATACGGTGTGGCTGCGCCCGTTCAAGTAGATGGCCGAGTTGTCGTAATCGGGGTCACCCTTTGCGCGAACGAAATTGAAGCGGCAGTTCGTGATGATGGCGTTCTTCGCTGTGATTTTGTTAAGGGTAATCGTATTTTTGCCACAAGTAGGGTCAAACGTCACGTTGTCGATGACGATGTTCTCGTAATTGTACAGCGCGATCACGAACTGCCAGTAATACGAATCCGTTCTCGACGAATCGATGTTGCACGTCAGGTTGTTCGCCGGGTTCTGATCAACGCGCAGATGGGAGATCCGTACGTCCCGGAGCGGTGTCGCAGAGCTGGCGCCGAACACCATACCGTAGTCGCCGGCGTTGTCCTTCACCTTGATCACGGTGCTGGTACCTTCTCCGAGGATGTTGACGTTGTTGCGCAGAAAAATACGGTTCTGTCCGGAAGGCGATACGATGTATGTCCCGTTCGGGATGAACGCCGTGCCGCCGCCCTGTTCAGACGCGGCATCGAGCGTCCGCTGGATCGCCGCCATGTCGTCCGTGACGCCGTCGCCCTTGGCGCCGAACCACTTCACATTCAAGTAGGGCGTCTCCAGCAGCCGCTTGAACCTCGCCCCGCTCGCCGACACGACGACAAGGCCGATATTGTCAGCTGAAGCCGCATCTGCCGGATCGTAGACGAAGTGCCCTTCCTGGCCCGGGTTCGTGACCAGATACGCGTAATCCGCGCTCGGGGCGGTCATCGCCCGCAGCTCTTCGATCGTCGTTGAGACGACGAAGGCGAGGTCGGCGATATCCTTGGGTTTCGTCTTCCCGTCTTTGCCGTATACGGAATCCGTCACGGATGCGCCGTCCTTGCCGTTCGCGACGCTCATCATCGTGCCGAACATGACCGCCGCCGCACCGGCCGCCCCCATCGACTTCAGCAGCTTCCTCCGGCTCATCGTCCGGCTGTCCGTCTCTTCCCTCATTCCTATAGCCTCCTCGAATAATGGAATCATAGAATCTTTATTCGGTTTTTTTGCACTTTTTCCAGGCTGCGACTAGCTTAGGATGCCATAGTCGCGCAGAGTCTGTTTCACCCGGTTGATCTCGGTTTCCAGCTCCGCTAAGGTAGACCCGCTCGTATCGACTACGGCAGGCAGCTTGCCTATGCTGCCGAAGGCCATATAGGACGGGGCGGCGAATGTGACGGGACTCGATGCCACGGTCGCCGTCAAGTTCGCGTTCAATCTCACCTCATGACCCGAAATACGGACGACCCGCCGGAGCTGATTGCCCTGCTCGATGCGGATCCATTGCTCCGGCTGCAGCTGCGACACGTCGTTCACGACGAGATACGGCGTCCCGACGGCACCCGTCCCGGTCACGCCGGTCAGTGTCCCAGCGGTCCCCGTGGCCGTAACCTTGAAGCCGGCGGGCGTCTTGCCGGCGTCGACGCTCAGGCCGGTGACGAGCACGATCTCGCCCTGAATGTAGGTGCCGGAGGCCGGCGGGAACGAGGCCACGGTCTTGGCCGGCGGCCCATCCGTCTGGACCGACGGGCTTACGCTGAACCAGAGGCCGCCCTGCTTCGTGGTGATCAGGTTGTTCTTCACCGAGACGTTCGTGAACGTCCCGTCGAAGTCGTTGACCCGGATCGAGAACAAGCCCTTCGCCTGGTCGTACGTATCCGAGATGTAATTGCCGGAGATGTCCGCCCCGTTCACCGTCGACCGCAGCAGGATGCCCGCGCGGTACAGCTCGGACGAGGCCGGGTAATGCCCGGCGTTGACGATCATATTGCCCGTAATCTTGATGTTCGTCGACACGCCCACCTTGGTCCCGCTGCCCACCCGAATACCTGTAACCGGCGCATTGCGGATGAGATTGTCGCTGATGACGACATTCGTGCAGTCGCAGTTGCGGAACAAGCTGATGCCGAAGGCACCGTCGTTCAATGAGGATCGGCGGGTGAACTCCTCCTCGAACACGATCGTGTTGCCCGTAATCGTAATGTTCTCGTAGGGCCCTACGTCCACGGAGCCGCTGGCGGTCGAGATGCCGGTCGTGAGCGAACGCAGGTGCACTGTGTTGCTCAAATGGATCGTATTGTTCGAAATCACCACATTCTTGAGGCCATATTGCAGCCGGGGCCATAACTGGATGCCTTGATTGGCGTTGCTGATCGTATTGTTCGTGACCGTCATGTCGCAGTATGCGCCGCTCGATTCGCTTGCCTGCAGGTTGATGCCGGTGTAGTAGCCGTCGCTGACGTTACCTGAGATGACGCTCGTGCCCGCATGGGTCTCGATCGCGCCCCTCGCCTTCTGACTCGGCTCGGCGTAGAACAGGCAGTTCGATACCGTGTGGCTGCGCCCGTTCACATAGATGGCCGAGTTGTCGTAGTCAGGATCGCCCTTCGCGCGGACGAAATTAAAGCGGCAGTTCGTGATGATGGCGTTTTTCGCCGTGTTTTTGTTCAAGGTAATCGTGTTGATGCCGCAGGTAGGGTCAAACGTACAGTTGTCGATGACAATGTTCTCGTAGTTGTAGAGGCCGATTACGAACTGCCAATAGTACGAGTCCGTCCTGGACAAATCGATGTTGCATGTCAGGTTGTTCTTCGGGTTCTGGTCGACACGCAGATGGGAGATGCGAACGTCCCGGAGCGGCGTCGCGGAGCTGGCGCCGAACACCATGCCGTAGTCGCCGGCGTTGTCCTTCACCTTGATCACGGTGCTGGTGCCTTCTCCGAGGATGTTGACGTTGTTGCGCAATGAGATCCGAGTCGATCCGGAAGGCGATACGATGTAAGTCCCGTTCGGGAGAAACGCCGTACCTCCGCCCCGCGCCGACGCGGCATCGAGCGTCCGCTGGATGGCGGCCATGTCGTCTGTGACGCCGTCGCCCTTCGCGCCGAACCACTTCACATTCAAGTACGGCGTCTCCAGCAGCCGCTTGAACCTCGCCCCGCTCGCCGACACGACGACGAGCCCGGTATCGTCGGCCGAGGCCGTGTCCGCCGGATCATAGACGAAGTGCCCTTCCTGGCCGGGGTTCGTCACCAGGTAAGCGTAGTCTGTGCTCGGGTCGGTCATCGCCCGCAGCTCCTCCATCGTCGTAGAGACGACGAAGGCGAGGTCGGCGATATCCTTGGGCTTCGTCTTCCCGTCCTTGCCGTATACGGAATCCGTCACGGATGCTCCGTCTTTGCCGTTCACGACGTTCATCATCGTGCCGAACATGACCGCCGCGGCGCCGGCCGCCCCCATCGACTTCAGCAGCTTCCTCCGGCTCATCGTCCGGTTGTCCGTCTCTTCCCTCATTCCCATAGCCTCCTCGAATAATGGATTGCTTAGCGGCCGGCAGCGATTGACAGTAAGCGTTTCCATGCCGCTCCAATACCGATATCATAGCTTGGATGAGAGGCGAAAGCTTTGTAGAATTCATCGCAGTTTTTGCATTGCTTTTTGCATCTTTATTCGGTTTTTTTGTACATTTTCGAGGCTGCGCCTAACTTAGAATTCCATAGTCCCGCAGAGCCTGTTTCACCCGGTTCATCTCGGTTTCCAGCTCCGCTAAGGTAGACCCGCTCGTATCGGCTACTGCAGGCAGCTTGCCGATGCTGCCGAAGGCCATATAAGACGGAGCGGCGAATGTGACGGGACTCGATGCGGCGATCGCCGTCAAGCTCGCGTTCAATCTGACCTCAAGGCCCGAGATGCGGACGATCCGCCGGAGCTGATTGCCCTGCTCGATGCGGATCCATTGCTCCGGCTGCAGCTGGGACACGTCGTTCACGACGAGATACGGCGTCCCGACCGCCCCTGTCCCGGTCACGCCTGTCAGCGTGCCCGCAGTTCCCGTAGCCGTCACCTTGAACCCAGCCGGCGTTTTGCCCGCGTCAACACTCAGCCCCGTGACGAGTACGATCTCGCCTTGAATGTACGTGCCGGAGGTCGGCGGGAACGACACCACCGTCTTCGCCGGCGGCGCTTCCAGATGGACCGATGGGCTTACGTTGAACCAGAGGCCGCCCTGCTTCGTGGTGATCAGGTTGTTTTTCACCGTCACGTTCGTGAACGTCCCGTCGAAGTCGTTGACCCGGATCGAGAACAAGCCCTTCGCCTCGTCGTATGTATCCGAGATGTAATTGCCGGAGATGTCGGCCCCGTTCACCGTCGACCGCAGAAGGATGCCCGCACGGTACAGCTCGGAGGTCGCCGGGTAATGGCCGGCATTGACGATCATGTTGCCGCTGATCTTGATGTTCGTCGACACCCCCACCTTGGCCGTACTGCCCATCCGGATCCCGGTCACCGGCGCATTGCGGATGAGGTTGTCGCTGATGAGGACGTTCGTATAATCGCAGTTCCGGTACAGGCCGATGCCGTACGCTCCTTCGTTCAACGACGCGCGGCGGGTAAACTCCTCCTCGAACACGATCGTGTTGCCCGTAATCGTGATGTTTTCATGGGGTCCTACGTCCGACGAGCTGCCCGCCGTCGCGATTCCGGACGTAAGGGTTCTCTGGTGCACCGAATTGGCCAAATGAATCGTGTTGTTGGAGATCACCACATTTTGAATCCCGTATTGCAGCTGGGGACCGAACTGAATCCCTTGGTTGGCGTTGCTGATCGTATTGTTCGTGACCGTCATGTCGCTGTGTACGCCGCTCGCTTCGCTGGCTTGCAGATTGATCCCGGTGTAGTAGCCGTCGCTGATGTTGTCCGAGATGACGCTGGTGCCTCCGTGCGTCTCGATCGCGCCCCTGGCCTTCTGACTCGGCTCCGCGTAGATGAGGCAGTTCGCTACGGTGTGGCTGCGCCCGTTCAGGTAGATGGCGGAGTTGTCATAATCGGGGTCGCCCAGCGCGCGGACGAAACGGAAACGGCAGTTCGTAATGACGGCATTGCGGGAGGTGACGTTATTGAGGGTAATGGTGTTGTTGCCGCAGGCGGGGTCGAATGTAACGTGGTCGATCACAATATTCTCGTAGTTGTACAGGGCGACGGCAAACTGCCAGTAATACGAGTCGGTCCTCGACGAATCGATGTTGCACGTCAGGTTGTTCGCCGGGTTCTGGTCGATGCGGAGATGGGACATTCGCACATCCCGGACCGGTGTGGCGGAGCTGGCCCCGAACACCATGCCGTAGTCGCCGGCGTTGTCCTTCACCTTGATGACAGTGCCGCCGCCCTCTCCGAGGATATCGACGTTGCTGCGCAGCATGATCCGGTTCTGCCCGGAGGGCGACACGATGTACGTCCCCTGGGGGAGGAACACGGTGCCGCCGCCCCGGGCCGACGCGGCATCGATCGTCCGCTGGATCGCCGCCATGTCATCCGTCACGCCGTCGCCCTTGGCACCGAACCACTTCACGTTCAAGTACGGCGTCTCCAGCAGCCGCTTGAAGCGCGCTCCGCTCGACGACACGAGGACAAGGCCGGTATTGTCGATCGAGGCCGTATCCGCCGGATCGTAGATGAAATGCCCCTCCTGGCCCGCATTCGTGACCAGATAAGCGTAGTCCGCGCTAGGGGCGGTCATCGCCCGCAGCTCCTCGATCGTCGAGGGGACGACATAACCGGCACCCGTCAAACTCGCGGTCCCGCCTCCCTCTCTATACACCGCGCCCAGCACCGAAGCGGCCGATCCTCCGGTTGCGCTCATCATGGCGCCGGCCATCGCCGCCGCCGCGCCGGCGGCCCCGGCCGCCAGCAGCTTCCTGCGACTCATCTTCTTGCTGTCTTTTTGCTCCTCCATGTCATTCCCTCCTCATAACGTTTGGATGAAACAACTCGGTCTAGCTCAGGAGCTGATGCGCGAGCGGAAGCTCCCCGATGAAGAACGTTCCCCCGGCTTCATACGTTTCCCCTGCGGCGGCCGTATACTGCTCGAACGGCTGCGGGTACAATTTTTGCATCGTGGCGTCCCGGTGCTGCAGCCACACGACCGAGCCGGTGCTCCGTTGGCCCGGCATGCCCTGCCGCAGCGTCTTGGCGATATCCTGGATCGTCATCGCGACCACCGTATCCGGCTCGCCGGAAGTTCCGGAAGCGTTATGAATGTACGCATAGCTGACCGCTTGATCATTCTCGGCCAAATCGGTTTTGCTGCCGTCGGTCGCGGTGGCGGCATAGACATTGCCGAAGCTCGTGATGAACTTGTCGGCGAACGAGCCGACTACGGGGAACATCATGCCATAGCCGGCGAGAATCGTAACCGGCCGCAGCCATTTCACCCGCGCTTTGATCGAGACGCCCAGTGCGCTGACGGTGTGGACGCATTGAATCTCGGCCACGGGGTTGGACGGATCGCCGGGATGCCGGCCTAGCAGCTGCTGCACGATCTTCACCGATTTCACCGGCCGGACCGAGGCGTCCGGCGTCCAGTCGACGATCTCGGCATCGTCGAAGTACACGCGCTGGGAAACGGCGAACACAGTCCCTACGTTCACATGTTCAGGGAGGAAATGGTAGGGCAAGCCGGAATTCGCCGGGGTCATGTTGAGCGCGAACTCCTTGTTGCTCCAGGAATGCAGGACGTCGAACCGCTTAACCGGGGTTAGCGTCTGGCTCTCTCCGTAAATGATGGCGGTCCGGTACTTGTCGTCCTGCGAAGAGTAGCTTGCCGCATTGCGGACCCAGCCTCTAGACGTGCCGGGCCCTCCGGAGGGCGGATGGCCGGGATCGTCGCCTTGGAACGTACCGACGACGGTATGCATCCCGTTCGCCAATCCTCGCGCAACCGGCCGAGACGCGTAGTTGCCGGTAAACTTCTGATCGGCGGGCACGGCATCGATGTGGGTGCTGACCGACGCTGCGACGACCCCGTCCACACTGAGCTGCCAGACACCTCCCCGTGTATCCGTGAAATGCTGAAAGTTAAAGCCGGTCCCTTCGAACGTGAACGTAAAGGTCGCGCCCACCTGCGTCGTATAGTCGTTAGGCGGAAATCCGGTCACCCACGTCCCGGTCTTGCTCGCATAATCCAGAGCGTTCATCCGCATGTACTGGATGTCGAGATCCGATACGGCCCCGTACTGCATTTTGATGAAATCGTCGTTCGTGTCTTTGATGAAGGCATAGTGGGCGCAGCGTTTGCCCTTGAACGGGATCAGCGCTTCCACGCTGCGGTTACCCGTAACCTTGGCATAGAGCGTCACGGCCGTTTCGTTGTGCTCCCGGAGCAGCTGGACGTAGTCGACTTGGGGATAGGAGCCGGAGGAGGCGGTACTCACCGGACCGGGAGCCTGCCCGCCCGCCGCCGCCAAACTCGAGACCGCCCCTGCGGCAAGCTCCGGCCTAGGCTCCCCTAGAGCCCGGCTGCATACCAAGGCGACGCCCGCCGCCCCCATCGACGCCAGCACCGATCTTCGCGTCCATCCCTTGCCGCTCCTCTCCTTGCTCACACTCCCGCTGTCGGCTTGATCTGCCGAATCCGATGGCCTTTGGTTCAACATCAATTCCACTCCGTTCCCTCGTTAGAATGGTGAGGGTCGGCCCTTGCGCATCACGCACTCCGGCCTCCCTCCTATCGCCATCATAGCTTGGAGCGAGGCCGAATTTCTTTGTCTTTTTATTCGTAAAATTTGCACCTTTATCTCCAAAAAAAGAAGAGCGAGAGAGGCTCCGCCCAGCGGCACGGCACCTACTCTCGCTTCTATCTATCCTAGGTCAGTTCGTCAGTAACTCGTCTCCCCCGCCGCTCCGGGAGTAGCTGTATTGAAGCAGCAGCCTCATCTCCAGCCACTGCACATGCTTGAGCAGCCGCTCAGCCGCTTCATCGCGCGGTGAAGTCACGCACTGCTCCACCAGATCTACGAACAGGTAAGGGTCCCAACCGTTCCCGGCCAGCAACCGGTCCAACAATTTCTTGAGCGTTGAGCTGGCGACCATCTCAGTCTCGCTGCGCATGTAGCCGCCGGCCTGCTCGAACAATTCCGGATACACGGGATGGCTGCCCACCATGCGAAACCAATATTTCGCGTTGCCGTAGTCTCCCTCCATCCGATGCATGATGCCGTGCCAATAGCTACCGGTCGAAGTATGGATGTCTTGCGACAACGTATGCGAGCGATCGAGACTTTCGTTCAACAGATGAAGCCCCGCCTTCACGGCCAACGCATAGGCTAGACGCTCTCCCGCAAAACCGTCCGTTCGCAGCTCTGCGATCTCCAGGTCGATCCGTCCGTCGGGTTGTTCCGTCGGGCAGATTGCCGGCTTATGTTCGACAAGCTGCTTGGCCAACTCGCTGAACTTGTCATTCCAACTCATGGGCTTCCAACCTCCATTCGGATTCACCATATCTATCTAGCATTCGGGACCGGACTCCCCAAATCCTATATTACGAAACTGCATTCTGACCATGCTCAATATATGGTATAATGTGGTAAATCAATAAGATGGTAGTAAGGCTTTGAACAATAACCATACTTTTGAATAGAGGAGTAATCAAATGCCAGATCAAACAATGATTACAGGAATTACGGCCATTTTCATCCCAGTGCCGGATGTAGAAAAGGCGAAAGATTGGTACGAGAAATACCTTGAATTGAAATGGAACGGATTCTGTTTTGTAGTGCCGTCAGGACCTCCTATATTCCTTACAGAATCTAAGGACCGATGGGAATTACAGGCCTTATCTTTCAAAGTCACAGATGCTCATGAGCTTCATAAAAAATTAGAAACTCACGGGATACGAGTCCAAGCAATTCGGGAGATTCCTGGTATAGGAAAGGAATTCGATTTTTATGATCCCTTCGGTAATAAGTTGCAGGCAACACAACCTTCCTTTTGATAGATAGAACGAACAGCCCCGGCAGACAGAGATCCGCCGGAGCCGTCTGGCAACCGTAAGGCAAGAGCTTATCGAACGTCCGCCAGCAGCTTCTTCAGCTCTTCGGGCTGGAAGCCCTTGACCGCACGCTCACCGACGACCGTCACCGGAATGCCGAGGAAGCCCAGCTTCTCGACCGCTTCGCGCGCGGACGCATCCGTGAGCACGTCCTTTACTTCATAGGCGACGCCCTCGGTCTTCAGGAGCTGCTTCACCTTCTCGCAATCCTGGCAGCCGGGGGCGGAATAAACGATCGCTTGGTTGACGCTTGTGCTCATGAGTAACCCTCCCATCCGTATAAATCCTGGGGTCCCCGCAAAGTAATCGGAATAAGCTCCAAAGGCTCACGTCACTTTGTGGGGTATCTTACCTCTCATTATGCGCCATCCGTTCCCTTGACACAACCCGTCCCTAGAGGATGATGAGGCGAGACAATCGTTTTACTTATTTTCTCCCTTGTCCTCCTCCCGCCGGAAGCCTACAATGGTAAATGCTTCATTTTGGGAGCAACCTCAAAATTGAATAAGGAGGAATAAGCGCAAGTGATCGAACTGCATGGGATCAGCAAGTCCTTCCAAGTGGCGAAACGTACCACAGGTCTGTTGCAAGCGGCAAAAGCGCTATTCGTACGCGAGCACACCACGGTGCACGCCCTGAAAGACATCTCCTTCTCCATCCCCGCCGGGGAAATCGTAGGCTACATCGGCCCGAACGGGGCGGGCAAATCCACAACCATCAAAGTCATGAGCGGCATTCTCGTCCCGGATCACGGAACCTGCAGCATCAAGGGCTACACGCCCTGGAAGGAGCGCGTCCCCTACGTCCGCAACATCGGCGTCGTCTTCGGGCAGCGCACCCAGCTGTGGTGGGACGTCCCGGTGATGGATTCGTTCGAGCTGCTGCGCGACATCTACAAGATTCCGCCGGCGGACTTCCGCGCCACCCTGGACCTGCTGGTCGACAATCTCGACCTGGGCGCCATCCTCCACACTCCGGTCCGCCAGCTAAGTCTGGGCCAGCGGATGCGCTGCGAGATCGCCGCCTCCCTGCTGCACAGCCCCGACATCCTCTTCCTCGATGAGCCAACGATCGGCTTAGACGCCGTATCCAAAGTCGCCGTCCGCCAGTTCATCAAGACGATCAATAAAGAAAAAGGCGTCACCGTCATCCTGACCACCCACGACATGAGCGATATAGAAGCGTTGGCGAACCGGATTATCCTGATCGGCAAAGGCAGTGTCCTGTTCGACGGCAAGCTGTCCGACCTGCGCAATCGCTACGATACGCATAAAACGATTACCGTCGATTATCGCGAGACGGAAGCCGAGCCGGCGCTCGACATTCATGGGACGACCGTCATGTCGCGAACGTCCGAAAGAGCCGTACTGTTGGTCAATACGGAGCAGGCGCTCGTCTCGCACGTCATCAGCGAGCTGTCCGGAAGGTTGGAGCTGATGGACGTGGCGGTGGAAGCGCAGCCGATCGAGGAGTTGATCGTGAAGCTGTATAAGGAGCACCGGATATGAAAGCGTATTATTCCGTCTTACGGCTTCGGCTCATGCTAGGGCTGCAATACCGGTCGGCGGCGTTCGCCGGGATGGCGACCCAGTTCTTCTTCGGCTTCATGCACATCATGGTATTCATCGCGTTCTACGCCTATTCGACGCAACCCATGACGATGACGCTCGACGAGGTGGTCACTTACACTTGGCTCAAGCAGGCTTTTCTAGCGCTGATCATGCTGTGGTACCGGGACAGCGAGCTGTTCCAGCTCATCACGAGCGGGAATGTCGCCTATGAGCTGTGCCGGCCGGCCGGCATCTATGAATTCTGGTATGCGAAGCTGATGGCCCAGCGCATCTCCGCCGCGCTCTTGCGCTGCGCGCCGATTCTCCTCATCGCGTTCTTCCTGCCGGAGCCGTTCCGGCTCGATCTGCCGGAGTCCGTACCGGCGTTCCTGCTGTTCGTCCTGACGCTCGCGCTCGGGCTGCTCGTCATGGTGGCGATCTCGATGCTGATGTACATCTCGGTGTTCGTCACATTATCGCCAACCGGCTCGCTGCTCCTGTTCGGTATTCTGGGCGACTTCCTCGCCGGCATGATCATCCCGATCCCGCTTATGCCCGGCCCGCTGCAGCAGGTCGCGGAGCTGCTGCCGTTCCACCTCATCGGCGACTTGCCGTTCCGGGTGTACTCCGGGCAGATCCCGGTATCGCAAGCACTGATCAGTGTTCTCAAGCAGCTAGTCTGGCTCACTGCGCTTATCGGGCTGGGGAAGTTGCTGATCCGTCAGGCTCTGCGCAAAGTCGTCATCCAAGGAGGTTGACCGGTGAGCTTATATTTACGCTATGTGCTAATTCTGTTCAAGTCCCAAATGCAGTACCGGACCTCGTTCTGGCTGCTGACGATCGGACAGTTTTTCATCCCGTTCTCCATGTTCGCCGCCCTCTACCTGCTGTTCGAGCGGTTCGGCCAAATTCAGGGTTGGAGCTTCGCCGAGGTTGCGCTATGCTTCGGCGTGATCCACATGTCGTTTGCGGTCAGCGAATGCTTCGCCCGGGGCTTCGACGCGTTCTCGAGCCTCGTGGCCGGGGGAGACTTCGACCGGCTGCTCGTCCGGCCGCGCAGCACGTTCCTGCAGGTGCTCGGCTCGAAATTCGAGTTCACCCGCTTCGGCCGACTGTTCCAGAGCGTCGTCGTGCTGGCCGTCGCTATCAACGGGCTCGAGCTTGAGTGGACGGTGCCGAAGGCGGCGCTGCTCGTCCTCATGATCGCTAGCGGCACGTTCATCTTCACCGGCATCTTCATGCTCGCCGCGACACTCTGCTTCTGGACGATCCAGGGGCTTGAGGTCGTCAACGTCTTCACCGACGGGGGGCGCGAGATGGCCCAGTACCCGCTGAACATTTATTCCAAGTGGGTGACGCGCTTCTTCACCTTCGTCATCCCGTTCGGCTGCGTCAATTACTTGCCGCTCCTGTACTTGCTCGGTAAGGCGGAAGGCGCCGGCTGGACGTACATGCTGCTGCCGCTAGCCGGCTTCCTGTTCCTCCTCCCTTGCCTCTTCGTCTGGCAAGTCGGGGTCCGGCATTACCGATCCACCGGCTCCTAGCGCTACTTGAGGTACGGCTTGATCGCCGCGGCATACTTGTCCGCGAGGAACTGATGGCCGGCGTCGGTCGGCAGCACTTGGTCGCTCGACACATACTGCGCGTAGTTCGCGGCTGTCCAGGCGCCGGCCAGATCGATGAATACCGCCTGGCTCGTCGCCTTGACCGCATTCTGAATGCTGGCGTTGTACGGCTGCAGTTGCTTGTCGCTGTAGCTCGGGGTAGAGACGATCCCGCTTACGAAGATCGGGACGGCCGGCAGCTCCTTCCTTAACGCCGTTAACAACGACGTGTAATCCGCCTGCATCTTCCTCGGGTCGGACGGGATGGCGTTCAGGCCGTAGACGAGCAGTACGTAGTCCGGCTTCTCCGCAACGACGTCCGCCCGGTACCGGTTCAGGCCGCTGTCGAGCGCGTCCTTGCCGGAATTCACCGCGACGTCGGTCCCGGCGACGCCCTGATTGACCGTCTCGACGCCGAGCAGGCCGCCGAGGAGAGCGGTGAACGATTTCGCGCCCCAATCGGTCGCGTTGCCCCCCTCGACGTAGCTGTGGCCGAGCACGACCAATTTCTTCGCAGCAGGCGACGCCGGCTGCTTGAGCTCGGAGCCGTTCTCGATCCACAAGCCGTCGATCTCCGCGGCATGGGAGAAAGCGATCTCGATCGTATGCCAGCCGGCTGCCCCCTTATAGAGCGGGATATCGAGGGCGGAGCCGTCGGCCGGCAGCGTCTGGCGTACGACCGGCTGCTTGTCCACCGTGACGGTGAGCGTACCGCCAATGGCCCGCTGCTTCAACACCGCGGAAGGGCTGTTCGTCATCAACTGAGCCTTGCGCCCTATGCGCGCGGCCTTCTTCACTTCGCCCCAGCCCGATTCGCTCGCCTGGCTCCACGATCCGTTCGTGTACAGCCAAGCCGGATCGGTCGCCTCGACGAGCTTGTCCGGCTTGCCCGACGGGGCCGAAGCGGCTGCGCTCCCGGACGACGGAGACGAGCCGCCGCCGGGCACGGCCTGCTCGGCTGCCGCATAACCCACAGGCTGCAGCAGCGCCTGACGCTCCCGGTTCATATTCCAATGCCGTTGTCCCGCTATCATAACGCCGATATAAATTAGCACAAGCAGCAAACTGACCCACCGTAACACGGCATTCGCCACCATATCCACCTACAGTCCTATTTTTTCCATCTTTAGTATTATAGCAAGAGGAACCGGATTCGGTTATAGGAATTTTTCATCTATACGGGACATCTCCTTCTGGTATACTTAGAACCGTAAACCCCTTTAAGTAACGTGCTGTCACCAATGTAAAATCCGTCCTGTATTTCCATTCCACTTGGAAGAGAGGGAACGACATGCATCCGAATTTGCCCGATCCGATGAACTTGGTTCAAGAGCTGAAGCACAAGGGGATTGTCGAACCGGATTGCGAGGTCTCCGAGCGGTTGAGAGGGACGACCTTGGGTACCGTGTACGTGCTGAAGGCAGCCGGTCAACCGGCTTATGTGCTGAAACTGGACGATCCGCAGCAAATTTATATCACCGCCCGATTCCTGACGGGTTATAGCGGCAACCCGCTGTTGCCCCGACTCCTTTATGCCGATCCACAAAATGAATTCATCGTATACTCCTATATCCAGGGGAGCGCCTTCCCCGCCCGCGGCCCGAAGAAGGGTTGGCTGCCAGCCGTCGCCGAACGGCTGATCGGCGCCTATGTCGTCGCGGAAGATCACCACGGCTGGGGGTGGATGGATGAACCGGCCGATTCCTGGCTAGACTTCATCCAGGAGCGCATCCAGGAAGCCCGCGCCGCAATCGGCGACCTGCTCCCCGAAGAGGAGCACGCGATGGTGCAGCAGCTCGCCCTTCCCCACGCCGCGGCGGTGCTCGAGACCGCCGGGCCGGGCATCGGGCCGGCCTACTGGCTGCATGGCGACTGCGGAGTTCACAATTTCCTGTTCGAGCAGGGAGAGCTGACAGGCGTCATCGATCCTAGCCCCATGATCGGGCCGCCGCTCTACGATCTCGTCTTCGCCTTCTGCTCCTCCCCCGACGATCTGTCGCCGGACACCCTGCTGGATGCGGCTGACGCCATGCCGACCGGCGACTCGGGACCGCTTCCCCGTTCTCTCCTCATCCGGGAGACGGTGATCCAGCTGTATTGCCGGATCGCCACGTGTTTGCGCCACCATCCGGATGATCTGCCCGCTTACCTAGAAGCTTGGGCCGAGTGGAAGAACGCGCGATCCTAACCATGAAGGAGGCAACTAACGTTGACACGTCCGTTTGGGATACATGCCCACTGCTTCGGCCGCCTGCCCGTGGCCGAGCTCGCCCGGCAAGCCGGCGACGCCGGCTTCACTTCGGTCCAGCTCGCGCTCGACAAAGCGCTGTCCGATCTGGACTGCACCGCGGGACGGCTCAGCCCGGGGCTCGGGTCTTATATCGCGGAGACGTTCCAGCGCCAAGGGGTGCGAATCGCCGTCTTGGAATGCGGCATCGACCCGATCCATCCGGACCCTGACGTGCGCCGGCAAGGCGTGAAGCGGTTCAAGGAGCATCTGAAGTTCTGCCGGGACTTCGGCTGCAGCGTGGTGGCGACGGAGACCGGCCGTCTGAACACGTACTGCCAGGAGTTCCCCGACGACTATGAAAAGAAGGCGTGGGGCATTCTCCGTCACTCGCTCTACGAGCTGGCGGAAGAGGCGGAACGCTGGGGCGTCATCGTCGGTATCGAGCCGTCCATCCCCTTCGTCATCCAGCGCGCCGAGGATATGCGCCGGATGCTCGACGAAGTCGTCTCTACGACGCTCGGCGTCGTGCTCGATCCGTGCAGCCTGCTGGACACCGACAACGCCGGCCGGCAGGATGAGATCGTCCGGGAGGCGTTCGACCTGCTGAGCGACCGGGTCGTCGCCTTCCACGCGAAGGATGCGCTCCTGCGGAGCGACAGCCTGCTCACGCCGACGGCGCTGGGCGAAGGCGACGTCAATGTGCCGCTCTTCCTCCAACTGGCCCAGGAGCGCAAGCCGTATACCGACATCATCCTGGAGTGCCTCGAGGGCGAGCAGATTGGGAGATCGCTCGAGTATGGGCGGCAGCAGTGGGGCTAGCGCTGGGACATCGTACGCAAACATCAATAGGCTGTCGGATGCCCATGGGGCTCTCGACAGCCTATTTCATTCCTTTAGTTAGCTGACAACCTGGTAGGCAAACTGCACCTCAAGCCCCTGAGCCGAAGAAGCATTGAGAACTCGCAGCTGCAGTTTTCTAGGACCGCTAATGCCGTCAACCGCGTAAGGGGCGGCCAGATTTTTGGACTGCAGCGCGGAGGATGCAGCGAGGGCACTGCCTCCGGCACTGGAGCCGTCCGCATCCAGCCGCACGTCGCACGTTCCGGAAGCTAGTTTGACGGTTACTTTCACAATCCTGATTTTCTGGCCATCGAGATATAAAAAGTTTTTGAGATCGTAAAGCCCCGCCGCAACCGGACCCGGAACTTGTGCGCTTAACCATCCGTCAATTTGTTCGATGCCTTTATTGCCTATGAATCGGGTTTGACTGGACTGAGTGCCGGTTAACAGATAAGGCCCTACCGTGTTTCCCTTTAGATCATTATCGCTGACCAGCACGTCCCCCGCTTCGCTGACAACCCCATAATCCTGGCGCTGAACGCCGTCAGCCAGAGCGCCAATGACATTGCCGACCACCACAACCCGGGACGCGCTAGACCTGAGGTTGATGCCCGCACCGTTGCGCCAAGCCGTTCCGCCCGCAAGGTAGCTATTCGCGAAGTTTACGCCCTGCAGATCGAATTGGGTCGGGCTAACCACCGTGATCTTCCATTTGCCGTTGGCCTCTGCAGTACCCGACACGCCCTGAATGCTGATCCGGTCGTCCGTGACCCAGCCATGCGCTGCACTAGTAGTGATGCGAACCCCGCCGGAGCCATTATCGGAAACGTTAGAAATGGTCCTGGCAAACGCCGGATGCGCAGTTCTGCCATTGTTGCCGATCAGACAGCCGGTGACGGTGACCCGCGACGAAGCGATGTCGATGCCGTTCCGGCCGCAGCCCCGAATCACGCAGCCGTTAAATGTCGCATTGCCTGTGAAGCTGGGCGCAATCCTTACATTGTCCTCTTCGCCGTCGCACGAGATGTAAGTATTGGCGAATTGTACCTGAGAGCCGGCTTCCAGCAGCACCGGTACCCCATGCGCATTCTCGAACCCGCCGCCCTCAAAGTACAGAAACTTCGGTCCCGCCTGACCCGTGGTGTTTCGGAGCCACAATCCATGCCTCCCGAACAGGATCGCCGTTGCAAAAAACTTGATCGAGCCGCCCGAACCGTCAATAACAAGGTTATCCGTATTCGGATTCGATGTTCCCGCCGCGATGGCGCACTGCGAGAATTCAACCGGGTCTGCCCTGGATGTATCGTTAACGCCGTTTAGTAAAATGACTTGCTCCCCGTTAAAGCCGGACCAGACGCAGTTTTGAAATCTGACGGTGTTGCACGCTCTAAGCGTAATACCGTTATAGCCGTTCTTGAATCTTGCATTGTAAAAGGAGAGCATATAATTGCCGGCCGTGCCGTTGCGTTCCGTAGCGATGAAGCTGCCTCCGGTTAACCCCTCGCCCCGCATTTGCAGGCCCGAGAAGCCTCCGCCGCGAACCCCGGAAAGCAGAAAGCCATGTTCAGCTCCTGTAGCCACGACGTATTGCGTAGCATACGCATCATTGTCCGTACTTCCGGCACCTTCAAAGACGATCGGCACACTAACAACGGTTACCGTATGCTCGATCCGGACGATGCCGGGACCTGTCTCGATCACGCCGCCGGCTACAAGCGCATTCACCGCAGCCTGCATACGCGCGGAGTCATCTTCCAGGCCGAGGCCCCTCCATCCGAACCAGCCGAGATTCAAGCGGTTGGTATAGGGTCGCTTCCATCGCCCGTCGGCAACCCCGGCCACAGCGAAGACCGTGCCGCCGTTATCGGCCTCCGTGCTATCGGCATCCCAATACACCGTGCCGCCGCCTGTTCCGGGGGTGTCCTCGTAATAGCCCAGCAAACTCACTTGCTGGCCATCCGCAACGCCAGGTGTATGGCGCAATTGATCGACGCTCTTCAGCTCGGTCTGAACATCTTTCAGTTTGATTTTATCGTCGTCTTTCTTCCCGTACACCGCCTCGCTGACCGTCGCCTCTTTCCCGAACGCCGGGACCGCAAACATTACGGCAGCGCTTGTCGCCGCCATGGAAGCTAGAAGTTTTCTTCTGGAGATTGTTTTGCCAGGCCCTTGATCCTCCATTTAATACCCCTCCTAAACAAAGGTTTTACACGCTGTAGGAATCCAATAGTTCCGACAAACAAGCCGCATACAAGTCGTGTCCCCGAGGCGTCAGGTGCACCCCGTCTTTCCTTCCGCAATTGTGTTCCGTCAAGAGCAGATCGGCCAGCGAGACCCCGTCCCTCAGGCGATCGCTCCAGTACCGGGCGATATCGGCCAATGGAGCACCGCTCGCCTCCGCAACATCCCGGACACCCATGCTGTAGCGATCGATCCAGCGCTGCGCTCCAAGCGGGTCGTGGTACCATTCCTCTGGATGCCTGGAATAGTAATACCCGGATGCATCCCCCTCGATGATGGGGTGAATGGTGCACAAGACCGGAAGACCACCCGTATGCTTGACCGTACGGCATATCGTCGTCAAGTTGTCTTGGAATTGCTGCAGCGGGACGCGCGGCTCATTCCATCGAACGGCCACGTGATCGTTCATGCCGAACGCGATCAAGCAAATATCCGGTTTCTGCGGAACAATCAGCGACAATCGCTCAAGAGCGCGGGATGAAGTTGCTCCATTCACGCCCGCATTCGCAACGCTCCAGCCGTATTTTTGACCCAGCTTATACAAGAAAGTATCTTCATTCCGTACATGAGCGCCTGCCGTTATACTGTCTCCGAGGCCGACGAGCCGCATAGGGGTCACCGCCATCCATCAAGGTTGTTGGGGAGTTTCTCCAATCTCGATTAAAAACGTCTTGATTTCATAAGGAGCGATCGGGAAACGAAGAACGGGTTGCGTGCACTTCTCCCCTATGGGGCGTTCCAACAAATCGCACTCCTGCCATGAATGAATGGGCAACCTGCTGGCGATTTCCACAGAATCGCGACCGCCTGCAAATTCGTGAAGGCGCAGCACGACACGTCGGCTATCCTCCGCTTTTTTCACCGCATCGATCATCACGCTGTCTGTATCGGTTCGGAACAGCGACATGCCCGGGTGCAAGGGTTTACCCTCTCTATAAGTAAGCGGGTTGTTGAGCTGCCACGCCTCGCGAACCGTATTCCCCTCATACCACCCGCCGATATGCGGCAGCAAAGCATATGTAAAGGTATGCTCGCCTTGATCCTGCGTCGGATCGGGACGGATCGCGGATTTGATTAAGGTCAGCCTCATCGTATGGCCTTTTATGTCATAGCCGTATTTGCAGTCATTCAGCAGGCTGACCCCGTACCCATGCTCCGACAAATCCGCCCACTGGTGCCCGACCGTTTCGAATTTCGCAAGATCCCAGCTCGTATTCCAATGAGTCGGGCGCTTCACGTTGCCGAATTGAATATCGTATGTCGCTTCGGTGGCGCGGATATCGACCGGGAACGCAACCTTCAGAAGCTGCTGCCGCTCGTGCCAGTCGACGTTCGTAACGAAATCGATCCGGCGGCTGCCGCTGTAGAGGATCATGTCCTGCACGATCGCCGAGTTTCCATAGGTCCATTCGAATCGGACCACCGCACGGAGCGGCCCCGCTTCTTTCACGTCAATCCGCTGAATCCCCTCGATTTCGCGCATCTTTTCTTGGTAGAACAGATCGATATCCCAGGCATCGTGCATCAAGGGCTTATCTTCGAAAACTTGCCATACATTGCCGCGAGCGCCCTTCCCCAATACATCCCGCCCGGCTTTCTTATCGTACAGGCGAATGAGCTGGCCTAGCGGGTTCCACTCCAACTCATAATACGGCGTCGATATTCCGGAGGGTTGAACGGTGAAAGGTACGGGCTTCTTCGCCGGTTCGATTCCCGAAGTTCCTTCCCTATATCGGACCTCACCGTAGCCCATGGAAGGGAGTCCCGAAGTCTCCACCAACCAATAGCCCTCGCAGCGCTGGGCCTGGAGTTCTTGACCTCGGCTATCCGTCCAGAGGCGCTCCTCCCGATCTTCCGACTCAACAAAAACCTTCAATAAATCGGTACGCTCCCAGTTCGCCGAATTGATGACGGTCATCGTGCCGCTCGATTCACCGCCGCCCGCCAACGACTCCGCGGCTCCCTGCCATAGGTTCGTGACGATACCTGCCGCTTCCTCATATTCCTCGCGGCTATCCTCATACACTTCATGGATGGACGAGCCTGGAATAATGTCATGAAATTGATTGCGCAGGACGATCTTCCAGCCTTCCTGCAGCTGCGCCTGCGGGTAGCGGGTCCAATCGGCCCCGAGCACGCTCTCCAGCGTGCAGAGGAATTCGGTCTCGCGGTACAGCAATTCCAGTTTGCGATTCATTCGCTTATTGTGCGCTTGGCTCGTTAACGTGCCGCGGTGGTACTCCAAATACAGTTCTCCGTCCCAGCTATGGACGTACTCCCCGGTCTCCGCTACCGTTTGCTGCAGCTTTTCGAAGTAATCGTCCGCCCGGCTCATAACCATATTCGGGATGCCGGGCATTTCCGCGAGACGGCGGCGATGCTCCAGCATCTCCCGGTTCGCTCCTCCGCCTCCGTCGCCATAGCCGAACGACATCAGCAGATCCTTGTTCAAGCCTTTATCGTGATACCGCTCCCAGAGCCCCAGTGCGGTCTCGGCTCGGAGCACGCCGTTGTACCCGTGGCGCTTCACGTCCTTTTGCCCCGGTCTAGGCGTCGTGATGAAATGAGCCAATACTTCCGAACCGTCGATCCCCTTCCACATAAACGTGTCATGCGGCATCTGGTTGTACTGATTCCAGCTGATCTTCGTCGTCATAAATGTAGGGATGCCGGACTTCTGCAAAATTTGCGGCAGGGCCCAGCTGTAACCGAACACGTCGGGCAGCCATAAATAAGTGCAGTCGACTCCAAACTCTTCCTTCAAAAATCGGGTGCCTAGTAGAATTTGACGGACCAGGGATTCCCCGGAAGGCACGTTGCAATCCGCCTCCAGCCACATCCCCCCGGATGCCTCCCAGCGTCCATCGTGCACCCTGGCGCGAATCTGCTCATAAATTTCCGGGTAGTCCGTTTTGATGTATTCGTACAGCTGCGGCTGGGATTGCAGGAATACATACTCTGGGTACTTCTCCATCAAACGCAGGACGGTAGAGAAGGAACGCGCCGCCTTTTCTCTCGTATGCCTAAGCCGCCACAGCCACGCCACGTCGATATGCGTATGGCCGATGCAATGCACGGTTACGGGATGACGCTTCTCCAATCGGCTCCATTGATCTCGCAGCAAAGCGCGGGCCTCCGCGACCGAATCGTAGAAGGCGTCCGATCCCGGATTGGCCCAGTCCACCTGATTCATCGCATGATTCAGGGCTTGGAGCAGCGAATGCCGCTCCGCCAGTCGTTCGTCCAGCTCCTTGACCGTCTCTATGATCGCCCAGCCCGTATAGTAGAGATCGTCTGCCGCCTCGTCCAACCAGGCGATCTCGGCCCGCTTCAGTTCCAACTCCCGCGGCTTCGTCGATCCTCCGCCCGTAAGTCCCGACCATATTCGGAATCTCAGGGAGGGCGAAGTTCCCGCAGCATTCTCTGGGAAAAACACTTCTTGGTGGTTCGCGTCCACGCCCTGGTAAGGGGAGCCGTTCATATACAGCAGAGCTTCACATGAGGCCCCCGATGCACCAACGACGCCGAATTCGAACAAACCGACGACCGACCGCCCTTCCCACGTTGCGGGAATGTCCACATCCGCCGCCAACCACGCATATAGATCGTGGCCCTTCCAGCGGTCGCCGGGACGCATCTCATTCCATGGGCCGCCTTCGGGAGGATACGTTCCATTCTCGCCTTTCTCGTCGATTTGAAAGCGGAAAGCTGGGATTTTCATAGCATCCCGGTATCGGAAGCCCGCTAATTCCCGGATCCGGAGCGCCAATTTTTCTTCCGTAAAAAACATCGTATTTCCCTCCACAGCTGTATATGAAGTCGGTTGGCAAGCAGTTACTGCATGACTTTCAGTCCCAGCCCGATCTGCCTATTGGCCTCATCTTCCGCCTTCCGGAGCACGGTATTTACATCGACGCCGCCGCTGAGCATTGGAGTCAAGGCGTCCCGGTTGAATATCGATTTGGCAATACCGTCGTATGGGGTAAAGGGGACCGGCTTGGCGATCGTATCTTTGAACAACGCGGCCAAGTTTTTATTCTCCAGGCCGGGGATGCCTTTTCCGTATTCGCTGCGCACCGTTTCGCTTTTGAGGATCGGAATTCGGCCTTGTCTGGCCAGTGCGATCCCGACCTCGTCGGATAAAAGATAGGAAATGACCTGGAAGGCCGCATCCTTGTTTTTGCTTGTCGGCGGGATGGCATAAAAGGGAGCGTTCATCTGCGAGCTGGCCTCCATTCCGCTGAAATGGGGCAACGAAACGAGATCCCAATTTAATCCGCTCGCTCCGGCCGCCGCCAATTCCGTAATATAATTCGGACCGGTACGCATAGCCAATGTCTGATTTTTCAGAAATGCGGTTTTTTCGTCCACAGGCGGCTGGTTCCCGGGAATGGAGTAGAACGCTGTCATCACTTTCAACCAACGCGCCCATTGATCGTTGTTAATCGTCGCCTTATTCGTCTTGGGATCGACAAAGGTGAGGCCCAATTGATTTTTATAAACCATATTAAGAAAGTTATAATGAAACCCGTTATATTGGACTCCGCCTTCGGTTCGGACTAGCCTTTTGGTTAATTCGAACAACTCTTCCCACGTCATGCCGTCTTTCGGATAGGGGACCCCGAACTTGTCGAAGATCGTTTTGTTGTAAAACAGCGCATTGTTGTTCAGCTCGAACGGCATCACCAGAAAGGCGCCGTTGTCGGAATAAGATTTCACTACATCCACAACCCCTGGAGCAAGCCGGTTCAGGTCGAATTTATAGCTTTGGATAAAGGGGGTGAGATCGGAAAGCAGCTGCAAATCCTTCAGCTTCGAGAGCCCGCCCAAGGACATAGAGATGATGTCGGGAATTTCACCGCTTGCGGTGACCTCATCGATCGTAGTCCCTTTTCCGCTTTTAATGATTTTCAAAGTCACTTGCGGAAATTTCTTGCGCACCAATTCATCAATGGTCTCTGCGGACACGCCGGGATCCTCTTTAAAAAAGGTTAACGTTAGCGGACCCATATTTTCCAACAAAGTTTGTTGTTTATCGCTCGTTGGCGGATTGCTTTTATCCGGGTTGTCGTTCTCGTTGCCGCTGCTGCATCCGACCAGAAACACCAAGGCCATCGCCAGGACCGCCAAAACACACTTCTTCCATACCCGCACCCAAATCACCCCGATTATGATTTATATAGCTCTTGCGTTTCTCAACAACGTATACAGCACGACCAGTAATTCCCCTCTGGTAACGGTTTCACGTTCTTCCGACAATTGATCCGAAATGTTCACCCCAAGTGCTTTGGCGGCAACACGTGACCATCTTCGAACCATCGATCGGCTTAATAACGGGTTCACCTCCCAATATTCGGATGGCGAGAGATCATCCGCTTTCGGATTTCTCGGCCCCATGTCTGTTCCCGCAGGCAAGATCCCGTTTGTGGCGGGCAAACAAGGCATCCTGTTGCCGCCTTCGAATCTTCTTGCCGTACTCACCCAACGTGATGCTTCGGCTACAGTGATGGGCTCTCCCAATTCGGCGTTATAGCTCGTAATGAACCCTTTGGTCCCGAAATACTGGGCCGCTTTACTTGTTTCCGTTCCCAGCTCGACATCCTTGAAATAAGTGATGACCTGGTTGTCGCGCAGCAACTCGTCCTGCAGCCGGTCGATCGAGATGCGGCGTACCGTAACCTCGGAGGAGAGGCTTACATCCGCCGCAACCCCGGCGGCATAACCCATCTGCATCCAGCAAGGCTCCATGCGGATCGTGCCGAGCCCCATATGAGTCGCGGAGACGGCCACCGGCACAAGCAGGTTGTCGATTCTCTGGGGGACCATCACGCCGTAGGGAACTTGATAAATCTCTGTAATCCAGCCAATCGCCATAAACCCTTCCAGGGAGAGATGGCCTCCGGTCCGATCGCGTTTGCGAGCGGCGTGTGAATCGATTCCGTAGTCTCCAGCCGCTATACTGTCGTAATGGATAGGCGCTCGGCCCAAGCCCGGCGCCAGCCTGGCGTCATTCTCCGTGAACACGTACTCTCCATGAATCCGGCGCGCTTCCCGAACGTACATTTGCGGGGGGAAGTGGTCCGTGTCTTCGAATTCATCCGCCGCATACCCCCATTGTCGGGCATCTTCGCGGAACCCGGCAGGCAGCTCCTCGTCATTTTGCAAGAACCACAGCAATCCCTGTATGTACTCCCTATGCCGCTTGACAATGCGCTCCCTTTCTTCTCGGCTGCCCTCCGGATAATTCAAATTTTCCTCCGGCAAGTCGGTAGACAACATGCAGTTGTGATGATTGTTGGTATCCGATTTTCCATTCGGGATCTGTACGATATTAATCACTTCATTAATCGCTTTCTGTCTTCCCGCAAGCACATCGTCCACGAGGCTGCTGTAATCCGCCCGGTTGTAGTTGGCCGGTTTTCGGAAGGGGACTTGATTATCAGGATTCTTGGTCAGACACAGCCGAAAATTATACGCCTGGATCCATTCATCGCCTTCCCCGGTGCTGCCCGGCAAAATTTCCTTGGTCCTGAACACCTGATACAATTTCCCGGCGTATTCCTCGTTCCACTCGTCCCGGGATTCCCGTCCTAGGGAATAAGAAACGCCCGACTTGGCGGCCAGGTCTCCCTCATATGTCGCATCGATGAAGACACGGGCCTTATAGGTTACGTTCTCCCCTCCGTTCAACGGATGTACGGTAATAGCGTGAAGGCTGTTTCCATCCATTTCAACAGAGGCGAGCTCATGGGAAAGGAGTAGTGTTAAGTTCGGTTCCGCGTTCAGCATGTCCCTGAGCAGCCGCTTGGCCACGGACGGCTCGAACCGCAGCCCTTTGCGGCAATGGACGACTTGCTCCGAATCCGGTCCATAAGTTTCTGTGTAATAGGCGAGTACCTTGCCGGCATATTCCCTGAATACCGACCCTGCCGCATCCAGAGAGTGAATATCCGTCATTCCGAGACCGCTAGTCATGAGTCCGCCATAATAAGCGCTGGGTTCGATCAATACCGTTTGCCTCCCCCGTCTTGCCGCAGCAAGAGCCGCACCAATTCCCCCAGGCGTTGCTCCCAAAATGACAACCTCCGTACTGTGAATCGACATTACCCTTTGTCTCCCTTCTGGAAATAAGAAGCCCTTGATGTTTTGTTAACTTGTTAACCTAATGTTTACTTCGTTAACCTAAACACATAGTACATGAGACTGGATGCGTTTTCAACACATTTTTATTTTTGATCGTTAGATGAACGGCTTATATTACCGGTAATCAAGGTTAACACCAGGTTAACAATTTTATGTCTGTTAAATGATTAGGTTAAAATGTTTATTTGATTAGTTAACAAACATCAAGTATGATATGTAGTAGCACAATACCTAAGGAGAACAAGATCATGCCGACATATGAGGATATCGCTAAGATCGCCGGAGTTTCCAAAGCCACGGTCTCCCTAGCCTTATCGGACAGCGCCAAGATTTCATCGAACACCAAATTCAAAATTCGAAATATCGCCAAAAGCATCGGCTATAACATAGACAAAATCGAATCGGCTAAGCAAATTCGAAACCGCTCCATTGGGATTTTGTATTTTAGCGAAAATCCGGATTTCGAGAAAGATTTTTTCCGAGATACTTTATTAGGCATTTCCGAGGACGCTTCGAACAATGGCTATGATGTAGTTTTTATAGGGATTCATTGGCGGATAGGCGAAGATTTCAACGATGATGTTGCGGATAAAGTAATGCGTACCGGTGTAGAAGGCATTATTGTCCTTTCCCGCACGGCTAATCTGAATGGGTTCGGCAGGTTAATGGAGATGCGGTTTCCGATGGTGTTCGTAGGAGACCGGAAGGTTGTCGGATTCGATAATCAGCTGTACAATGTGTGCTCCGATAACTACAACGGCGGGAGAATGGCGGCTGAATATTTGCTCGGTCTAGGACATCCCGATCTGGCGCTCGTCAGTCTGCACACCCCGCCGCACTGGGAACTGGATCGAGCCAACGGATTTTTCTCGCAAGCCAAAAATGCAGGGCTAACCGATATCGAAACGCGAAGTGTGCAAATCTCCGACCCGTTCGACCCAAACGACCCTAGCTGGGCCAAGCTGGCTGAACTGAATCCTAGCGCGATCTTCGCCATTAATGCCAGGGCCGGGATTTCGATTATCCATCATTTGCGTTTGGCGGGAAAACGAATCCCCGACGATGTTTCCCTGCTAGTCTTTGACGATTTCTCCGCGTTCCCTTACGAGAATCCTCCTATCACCGTCATCAAGCAGGATAAGGAGGCCCTCGGCAATTTGTCGGCCAAAGTGCTGATCGATCTTCTCGAGAACTCGAAGGTCCCTCCCAAGCAAATGCTGATTTCCACTCAGCTCATCGAGCGGCAGTCTTGTGCGCCGTATAAGGGGACTAGGACGAAGTAAAATAAGCTTCTATCGAAGTATTTCGGGGAAGCGGGTTCGTCCTTAGTGGTAGCTTATATGCCGATTCAGGAAACGTTAACTCCAATGCCTTGTTTCACGCTTTTATGTACGAACCGCTAAGTTCCCACTCTCGCACGTCTGCTCGGGTTAACATAAAGCCTTAATGGAAGTTGGTACGGAACGAGGTTCCGCTATCCCCCTCGAGAACAGAGAAATCGCTACCTCAAGGGAACGTGATTCCACTATTCCGGAGGAATCGGTTTATATGAGCGGGATATGAAGAGATTAAGGGAATGACGTTCTCCTTCACCCTCCCTTAGAGAGATTTTAATCCAATTAGCGGAACTACGTTCCGATCACCGGACGGATACAAAAAAGTCGCCCTCCGCTTAGCCAAGCCGGCTAAGGGAGGGCGATTTGTTTTCAGGCCGCTAAGGCTGCGGGTGAACCAGAACTTTCGATGCAGAGTAAAACGCCTCGAGCTCCGTCCGTTCACCGGATGTAAACTGCTTGAGCGGCATCCTTACGGCCGGGTTGCGGATGATGCCTTGCAAATACAGCATATATTTCTCGTATGGAATCACATCGTACTTCAACATGTGCGCAATGACGGCATTCGCTTGAGCCTGCAGGAGCTGAACCTGGCTGTATTCCCCACGGTTATGATGCTGATACAGCTTCGTGAACAAGGCCGGCATCATATTGAAGGTGCTGCCGATCGCCCCATCCGCTCCCATGAGAGCGCCTCCCGCGTACACTTCGTCATGGCCGTTCCAGATGAGGAACTCTTTTCCGCAACGTTCGCGGATTTGCTGCATCTCGAACAAATTTAACGATGTGAATTTAACGCCGATACATTGCGGATGGCGCGCCATCTCTTCATAGAAGCCGAGAGACAGTTGGACTCCGGTCGCGCCCGGGAAGTGATACACGATCATCGGCAGCGAGACCGCCGACATGATGGCCTGATAGTGGTCTTGAATTTCACCAGGACCAACTTTGTAATAAAACGGCACGACGGCGGATATCGCATCCACCCCGAGTTGTTCGGCATGACGGGCCAGCCGGATGCTTTCCTTCGTGCTGATACATCCCACGTGGGAGATGACGGTCACGCGGCCTCTGGCCGCTTGAACGACCGTCTCGAGCACAGCCATTCTCTCTTCACTCGTGAGCAAGAAGCCTTCCCCGGTGCTTCCCCCGACATAGAACCCGCGAATCCCTTGCGCGATTTGATGCTCGACCAACCGTTCGAGCGATTCCGGATCGAGACGCCCGTCCTTATCCATTGGGGTGACCAATGCCGTGAACACGCCGCGATATTTACTTTTCGGATCTGTCGCAATACTCATCATGCTCTCCATCACTGGCTCCTTCCTCATCCTAGCTTCGCCTTTCGAAATGTCCCTGCCGGAAAACGCGCTAAGGCGATCCGTTCATAAGGCCGGTTCTCTCCGCATTCATACAAACAAAGCACCGTTCCGTCTCCCAAGACTGCCAAATCGGAGTAAGCCGACGGTCCGGGATGCACCACTTGCTGCGCGGTCCAGGTCCGGCAGCCGTCGAGACTAATTTGCACCGTTAACTTTTCCCTCGTCGTGCTGGCCGGATTGGAGAACAGAATCCCTCCCAGGCCGTCCTCGATCACGCTGCCTTGACAGACGGGCTCGACCAACGCTTCGTCCATCGACATCTCTGACCACGACAAGCCGCCGTCCCTGCTGCACGCGAACGCCCGTCTGTTCACCCCATGATAGCTTCGCATATTGATGTACACCGAGCCATCGGGAAGCTCCGCCACCGCGCATTCGTTCGTCATAGCCCCGACGATGCCTCCGATCCGCCAGCTCGCCCCATGATCGTCGCTATAGATGACATGCGAATGATAAGGCCCCGACCGCTCCTCGGCGGGATCCAGCATAGCATGATTGCACGGGATGAGCAGGCGGCCGCTCCGGAGCTGCACGCCATGACAGGGACCCGTTGCATACCAGGTCCAATCCGGCCGCTTCACATCCGCGGTAATATCAAGAGGCGTAGACCAAGTCGCACCGTCGTCGTCGCTCTTCATCACGCACACGCCTCTAGCCGCTTTCCCGGCAAGTATATCGCGCTCATGCCCATCCTCCGCATTCGTGCACAGCAAGAGCCAGACGGTCCCCGTCTCCCGATCCTGGACCGGGCACGGATTGCCGATCGTGTCGGAACCATTGTCCGCGATCACCTGAACCGGCTCCCACGTCTCTCCCTGATCGAAGCTGCGGCGCAGGACGACATCGATGTCGCCGGCATCGCCTCCGCCATTCCGCCTCGCCTCGCAAAAGGCGAGTATCGTTCCCTTCCCCGTTGTCAGAATGGCGGGGATTCGATACGTGTGATAGCCGTTCTCTCCCGAAACGAATAAAGTTTGCGTCTGCAGCATGTCAGTCTCTCCTTCCGAACCCCGATATCGGCGCCAACTATCCCTTGATGGATCCCACCAGGACGCCTTTGACGAAGTACTTTTGAATAAACGGGTACACGACCAAAATCGGAACCGTGCTGATAATAATGACCGCCGACTTCAAAGCAGCCGCCGGAGGCGGATCCTTGATGTATTCGATCTGCGTTTCATCATGGACAAGGCCGGTCAGCAAAATATTGCGCATCACCACTTGGATCGGCTGCTTGCTCTGATCGTTAATGTAGATGGAAGCTCCGAACCAATCGTTCCAATGGTGGACGGCGTAGAATAGTCCGATCGTCGCGATGGCCGGCATGGACAGAGGCACGATGATTTTCCACAGGATCAAGGCCGGCGTAGCGCCGTCGATAACCGCGGATTCTTCCAATTCCTCCGGCAGCGTCATGAAGAAATTGCGCATGATGAACAAGTTCCAGGCGCTGATCAGTCCGGGCAGGATCAGAACCCACAGCGAGTCCTTCAACCCCAGCTTATCGATCAGCATATAGTTCGGAATAAGGCCTCCATGAAAAATCATCGTGAGAAAAATAATCAACACGAATACGTTGCGGCCGGGAAGCGTCCTGCGTGACAAACCGTAAGCCAAGGTCGCGGTGAACAGCAAATTGAGGAACGTGCCTACAAGGACCCGAAACAAGGTCACTTTGTATGCGTTGTAGATGATCATTCCGCGGCTCAGGAGCATCTCGTAGGCGCCAAAATCAAGCTTTTCCGGAACAAGGACGAACGCCCCCCGCCTCATCGATTCCTCGGCGCTTATGAACGAAGTGGACAACACAGCCAGGAAAGGGATGATAAACAACAAGGACAGCACGGCCAGCAGCACGACATTGAACACATCGAATGTGCGTTCGCCAACGGTAGGTTTCCATGTACGCATAGTCGGTCACTCCTACCAGATGCCTGTCTGGTTCATTTTTTTGGCGATATAGTTCGCTCCCAGAATGAGGAACATAGCCAAGATGTTCTTGAACAATCCGACAGCGGCCGCGAAGGAGTAGTTGAGCTTCGTCAAGCCTTCCCGATACACATAGGTGTCGATGATGTCCGACACGCCGTACACCGCGGGGGAATACAGCAGCAGCACTTTCTCGAATCCGGCATTCAGCAGACCGCCGATCGACAGAATGAGCATGATTACGATCACCGGGGTAATGCCCGGCAGCGTAATGTGCCATGCCTGGCGCACCCGGCTGGCCCCGTCCATTCGCGCCGCTTCGTACAAGCCGGGATCGATCCCCGTCATCGCCGCCAAATACAGGATGCTGCCCCAGCCGATGGACTGCCAGACGTGGGAAATGACCAGAATGCTGCGGAAGTAATCGGGATCTCCCAGGAAATGAATCGGCTCACGGCCAAAATAAACGAGGATCGAATTGACCAACCCGCTGTCGGTCGACAGCACCATCATGGTCAACCCGGCGACAACAACGGTAGAGATGAAATGCGGCAAATATGAAATTGTCTGTACGATCCTCTTGTACACGGCGGATCTCAACTCGTTCAGCAGCAGCGCCAGCAGGATGGAAGCGGGGAATCCGAAAAACAGCTTATAGCCGCTGATCAACAGCGTGTTCCGCATCACATTCCAAAAGTAGTACGAGTTCCAGAACCGGACAAAATGTTTGAACCCGACCCATTCGCTCGTAAAAATCGCGCTCACGCCCTCAAACGGGGAGATATCCTTGAACGCAATGATGACACCGAACATCGGGATATAGTCGAAAATCAAAAAGTAAAGCAGGCCGGGCAGGATCAAGTAATAATAAAATCGGTGAATCTTAACGGCCGGCCACAGCCTCCTTTTGGCAGCACGCTCAGTACGGGAGGATTCGGATATCGCTGCATTCGCGGGTGGCATAGGCTCTCCTCCTTTCTACCCCGATTCACGGCAGCCTGGGACCGAAAAGGTTCGGCACAAGCCGCCGTGGAACAGGGCTTCTTCCAATTACTTCTTTTTCTTCTCGTTATACTGTCTCGTGTATTCCGCGATCCACTTGTCGAGGCCGGCCTTATTGAGCTGGTCGATATATTTGTCGAACTCGCTCAAGGGTCTTGCGCCGGTCACGAATTTAACCAATTCTTCGCTTCTCAAGCGGTTGATATCGCTCAGGGTCGGGATGTTGTCGGCCAGCTTTTGCTTGTCGTACATGATCGTAGCATCCATCGGCATTTTCGCGACTTCCACCTTTAAGGCGTCTTTCGTCAAATAATCGGCGTGCATTTTCTTAACCGGATCCTGGAACGCATACTTCAGCTCGGTGGCCGTTCCCAGAGAAACCATATATTCGCCTGCGTATTGCAGCTCTTTCTCCTTCAATTCGATATCGAATTTGCTGTTGCCGATATAGTTCCAGTTCGTCCCGAAGGCGGCGGTCAGATGATTGGTCGGGATGTCCTGATATTGATAGTTAATGAACTTCATCACGTCTTCCGGATGCTTCGCCTTCTTCGTAATGACCATGGCCCCCGTGCTACCCGGTGAGGCGGTCATTATTTTGCCTTTCGGCCCCGTGATATCCGTCGTCTTTATATAATCAGCCTCAGGCGGCAGGGTAGGCTTGATTTGCGGGAACAGCAGCGTGATCCGGGAATACCACAGGGACGAAGTGCCTACCCGGTTCGTCTTCAGCAGCTCGAGCGGATCGAACTTGGCGAATGATTCTTTGTAGATGTACCCTTTCTGGTACCAGTCCGCCATCTTGGCCACGAAATCCTTGAACCCGGGAGCGAGCTCCACCGGCTTCAGCTTCTGATCCGCCGCATCGAACCAGTTGCTGTTTCCATACTCCGTGAATCCGCCCATCAGGGCATTCTTAATCCCGTTAAGATCCGTGATCATCGGGATCGTATCGTCTTTGCCGTTCCCGTCAGGATCTTTCTCTTTAAAGGCTTTCAGCACGGCCTCCAGCTCATCGATCGTCTTCGGAACCTGCAGGTTCAATTTTTTCAGCCAATCCGAGCGGAGCCAGATCGGATAATGGACGGCCGGTTCGCCCCGCGGGATGCCCCAGATTTTCCCGTCCTTATCTTTCATATACTCCCAGGCTTTCTCCGGCCAAGCCTTCTTGATGTCCTGCCCGTACTTGTCGAGCAGGTCATTGAGTGGGATAATCGCACCTTTCGAGGCATAGTCGTCCCAATTCCCCTGGAAGGTATCGATTTCGTCATTGGACCCCAAGAGCAGGTTCAGCTTCTCCGCTTCCGCTCCCTTAGGCGGTACGATGGCGATCGGCTCGATTTTGAGCTTCTCCATGTACATTTTTTTCATTTCCTCCAGCTTATCGGGAACGCTCCCCTCAGGCTTCTGGTTCAAGGCGCCGGTATTTTGATAGATGTAAATTTTGTGAATGGCCTTATCGGCCGTCTTGGACGAGTCCGGACTGCTCTTGGCATCGCCCTCGCTCGTACTGGAACAGGCAGCAAGTGTAGAAGCCGCCAGTGCAGTAATGACGCCCATGCTGATCGCTTTCTTTTTCATGCGGTTGATCCTCCCTATCTATATAATCTGCAAGGCCACGGCAACGAAGAGCCAAACCTTGCTCAGTGCTAAAATAGCATCCGATGGAAGCGCTTCATATAATAAAAATTGCACTTCCGTACAACGATTTCTACATGTCAAAAACGTAATATCCTTATATCAGGAACCGACCAGTTTTTTGTATTCGCCGGGGGTGAGTCCCATCATGTCCTTGAACACTTTTATGAAATAATACGAGTTCTCGTAGCCTACTTGCTTGCTGACCTCATTGATCTTCATGTTGCTCTGCGACAACAGCTCCTTGCTCTTCTCGATCCGGACGCGCTTCAAGTACTCCACGAACGGCTGTCCCGTAATTTGTTTGAATAGCCGGCTGATGTAGGCGGGATTCAAGTTCAGCTGCTCCCCCACGGAGTTCAAGGAAATGTCCCGGTTGTAATCCCGTTCGAGAATTTCGATCACTCTGGCGATATGATGGTTCCCTTTCGCATTCAGTTCCTGTTCGATATAGACGGTTGTAGAGTGGATTAGCGAGCGGAACCATCGGCTGATCTTATCCAGGGATTCCTGATCGAGCAGCTCCCGATAGGGGTCCGCCCCGCCTCCGAAGATGGCCCGGATATCGGCCCCCAGCTGGTTGTAGGTATTCATAAACTCCGTCAGCAGCTGCACGAACAGCGGTTGAATCTGATTGTAATGCAGCCTCGTTCTATGGTCGCTGATCTCGGCTACGATCTCTTCGAAGATGCGCAGCGCTTCGGCTTCACGCGCCGTCTTGATGTGGGAGAGCAGGAGCTCGGCCTTCTGCTTCGGATAACTGAAATCGCTCCCGGTATCGATCCCGATCTCGTCGACGGAGATCACATTGCCTTTACCGTATATCATTCGGTATTTCAACGCTTCGAGCGACTCTTCGTAAGCTTGAGGAAGGTCCTGTATCGAAGGGCAGACGCGCCCTACCCCGATCGTAAAGTCTGCCTGCAGCTCCGCTTTCAGTTCGTCGAGTAAATGTTGAGCTAGCTGCTCCACCTGCTGACAGTCGGTTCCGCACCCGCTCAGCACGATCGCAATTTTATCTTTTTCGGCATGCACGAGAAAATAGCTCACCTGGATCGCACGGCTGTTCTGAATCGCATCCATCACCCGCATCATATAGAGATCGCCGGAGATCACATCGGGCTCCGAGTGCCGGTTCGAGCCGTCTTCCAGCATGAGCAGCAGCAGTACGAGGTCATGCGAACCGATCTCGATGCCGAGGTACGCCTTCTTCTTCTCTATCTCATCCAGGGTCAGGGAGTGCTTGTGCAGCAGCGAATATTTGAATTGTTCCCGGTAAAACGGCAGGCTTTCCTCCAGCTTCTCCTTATAGTAGTCCCGCTCGTCGATCGTCGACTGAACGAAGCTCCCGATGCGATGAATTTCATCGTTGTGCTCCGACTTCCGCTCCAGCCTGGCGCCTGTAAGGGCATTGAGACGCGATATCGGCTTGTACAAGCTCCGGGAGGAAATGTAGGACAACGCCATGGAGAACAGAATCAGAAGCAGCGCCGACCATATGATCGTCTGCTTGATCGACAGGGTTTCACCGGAAAGCGCTTTCAAATCTGTGAGATTGACAAAGGTCCATTGCAGCAGCGGCGATGTGGCATAGCTGACCAACATTTGTTGCTTATCCCGCTCGGTCACATAAGAGCCTGTATTCCCCAGAATCGATTCATTCTCCGGTACAAGGCTTGTCAATGGCTTCTGAATTTGGAGCGGCTCGCTGTGCAGCATGATGGTTCCGCTGGAGGAAACCGCAAAAATATGATCCTGGAGGTTCAGTTTGTCCACGATTTCCGAATAGATCATGGTCGCGTCCAGATTAATGATGAGGGCATTCCCTTTTTTGGCCGATTTGTAGACGATGGAGAGCAAGCTCTTAGGGATCGACTGACCTTGCTGCACCGTTCGGGTATCCAGGATAAACGGGTTATCCGTCCCACCGGCTAATGCTTCGTACCACTCGGTATCGTAAAACGACTGCAGAGGAAACTGACGGTTGAAGCCGCCGTTCTCCGAAGTGATGACGAGGCTTTTGCTGCTGTCATAGAAATAGACGGAATCCACGAATTCATTGGACATTTTAAACGCATTGAGCGTATAGAGCGCATTTTTCTTCGTTTCCAGATAGCTATAGAGCATGGGCAAGTCTTCCGGCGGAATTTCACCACTCAGGCTCTCATAGTAGCCGATGTTCGGAAACCGCTCGAAATCTTGAAACGATTGGCTGAGCCCCAGCAGCTGGGCATTATCCTTGATCCGCTTCAGCACGATTTCGATCGCATTGATCGTCTGGTTCAAATATTGCTGCTTGCTTCTCCCCGTCTCCTGCTCGAACGTTGTTGAAACTTTGTTGTAAGCCACTAGATTGGAAATCAGTGTTGGAATTACGGCAATCAAGATCGTCGTCATAATGAGCTTCAGATAAAACGTTCTTCGGTTCATCCGGCCGAACCACGGAATCCGTATTCCGGTCATGACGTTCCCACCCCACTCCATCAGTTCTTTAAAGAGCTTTCTCGGATCCATAATTCCGGCTGAAGCACTACGGTCTGGTTGTCTTGCGAAGGTCTCTCTTGAAGCAGCTGTGCGGCGAGCGCCCCCATCTCGTAGGTTTGGAATTTGACGGATGTCAGCTTAATGGGGAGCGTCTCGCAAATATTCGTATTGTCACAACCTACAACACCGATCTCCGAACCGACCGCAAGCCCCATTTCGGCCGCCGCATCGCAGACGCCCTTGGCGATCCCGTCATTGAAGCAAAAGATCGCATCCGGTCTTTCCTCCATCCGGAGCATACGCTGAGCGCTGATGTAGCCCTCCCCTTCGGTCTCGAAGGTGGGTTCGAAGAGGACCCATTCCGTGCGAACCTGTATGTTCGCTTCCATCAAGGCGCTGACATACCCTTGGTACCGCTCCGACGATGTGGAATAGACGGGCCTGGAAATATAGGCGATCCGCTCATATCCGTTCGCAATCAGGTGCTTGGTCGCAATGTACCCGGCATAAAAATTGTTCGAAATGACTCTGGGTGCTTGAATTCCTTCTACGAAGCGGTGGCAAAACACGAACGGTATGTCGGCTTCCTGCAGCCTGTAGAAGGGGTTCAAGTCGACGGTTCCGCTGATGGCCGGTACGATCACGACCCCCTGCACCCCGCTCCCGGCGAGCTTATGAATATACTTCGTCTGCTTCTCGTACTCGTTATCTGTATTACAGATGATGAGATTGATCTCGCGGTCGCTCGCAATATCGCTGACTCCGCGCACGATCCCCGGGTAAATGTAATGCAGAATATCGGGAATGAGCAGCCCCCAGTTCGCGATTCCCTTGTCGGGTTCGATCGTACGGCCGGTCGGCTTCTCCGTAACATATGTACCGCTGCCGTCCCGCGCATACAGCAGCCCTTCCCCGATTAGTTCCGAGATCGCCCTCTCGATCGTAGTGCGGGCTGCCTGGTACGTCTCGGATAAAATCGTTCTCGAGGGCAGCCGGTCGTGCGGCTTCAAGGAAGCAATAAGCTGAACCAGCTGCTCTTTCACTTGCATGTAGCGGAGCGAATTCACATTCACAGGCTTACCTCCGTTATTCCAACCTGTATGTTTGATATATAATCATGCATACTGATTATTATACATGCGGGGAGCCATTTTTTCCACAGGTTCAAGAAAAAGGACAACAAAAAACCACAGCGGATACCGAAGTGGGTACCGTTGTGGTTTTTAATTGGCTTCAATTGAACGATTACTTGCGCTCCATCCCGATCGCAAGGTCGCCCGAGATCGGCTCCAATGGACGGGTCGGCTTCCCCGACAACAAGCGCGAACGGCCGAAGAACAAGTAGCCGAAGAGCGAGGCGAGCATCTGCTGGCACAGCATTCCGATGATCGTCGGGAGGGCGACCGCCGGCGGGAAGAACGTAATCGCGAGCACCGCGCCCGCGCTGTTGTTGCGCATCCCGGAGTTGAACACCATGCTCACCGTCATGTCCCGGCCGAGCCCCAGCAGCTTCGCCATCGCGAGCCCGAACCAGTACCCGAGCGATACGACGAACACGCACACGAGCGCAATGTAGAGCACGTCGAGATTCCAGACCGTCATGTATGGCGCGATGAAAGAGCTGTTGATCATGATGACTGTGATCAGTCCGATCTTCGAGAACGGCGCGAGCTTCGGGCTGACGGTCGTCTTCACCTTACCGCGCGTGAGCTGATTGAGCAGCATACCCAAGATCGACGGCACGACAACCATCCAGACGAGCTGCGTTAGCATCCCGATCGGATCCATCTGCACTTTGGCCCCCACGAGCAAGGAGAGCGTGAACGGTACGATAAAGGGAGACAGCATCGTATCGATCAAGATCATGGAGAGCGTAAGCGCGGTATGGCCTTTATAGATCGACACCCACATGAAGCTCACGATCCCGGTCGGAATGCACAACACGAGCAGCAGCCCCGTAATCGTAAGCGGGCTGTCGCCGAAGGCTAGATGTCCGGCCCCCCAGGCGATGAGCGGCATGACGAGGTGCTGGCTGATCATAAACACGATTATCGGCAAGGGATGCAGGACGACGCGCTGCAAATCCTTGAGATTCATACTCAAGCTTCCGGCGAACGTCATGAACGCGAACACCCAGGGAACCCACGAAGTGAAATGCGAGAATACGTTCGAAGCCAGCAAGCCCGTGATCACGCTGAGCGGTGTGAGCAGTGGAAGCCACTTCTCCAGCTGTCTATTAATCGTCGCTAACATAGGTGCCTCCCCTTGAAGCGCGGTGTCTCTATCAGATCCGTCCGTTATTAAATCCCGGGGCCCCCGCAAAGTATTAGGAATAAGCTACGAAGGCCTACTTCACTTTGTGGGGTTTACTAACAGATACAGACTACTCCAAATCGAACGAGCCGACAAGGGGAAAATGTATGCTATCCGGCAAGAGCCGGCTCACTTGGCGAGCAGAGCCCTCCCCCACCGCGTGCGGTAGAAGCCGCGCTCCAGAAGCCCGAACGCCGTGCCGGCCATCCAATACAGCCCGAGCGCGATCGGCGACCGCCACATGAAGAGCAGCGGGAGCAGCGCGACTACAGCCGCCAACACCCAGCGGCTCGCGCCGGAGGTTACGGCCGCGTTCATCGACGCTGAGGCTTCGGTGAGCGGGATGAGCGCGGTCACGAAGCTGAACAGAGCGGTCGCCAGCGGGACGACGTGGTACGGATCGGCCATGGCGAGATGGGCGGCCCAAGGCAGCAGGACCGACGTCATCGTGCTGCCGTGCGTCACGAGCAAGCCGTACATGCCCATCAGGACGGGCATTTGCACGAGCAGCCCTACGAAGGGCTGGAAGGGCCGGACGCGATGCTCCTGGTAGAGCTTCATCGTCTCGGCCATCAATTGCTGCGGAGCGGACGCGAGCCGCTCGCGCATCTCCTTCAGCTTCGGCTGCATCGCCGAGCTGCGGACTTGCTGGCGGGCGACCAGCAGGTTGAAGTAGGACAGCCCCGTCTTGACGAGCAGGGTCAGAGCAATGATGGCGATCCCCCAATCATGTGTTAACGCATGAAGGCCGGAGAGCGGCGGAACGAGGATGGCGGATATAGAGTGAAACCATGTATACATCTGTAGATTCTCCTTTGCGGAATGACTTCGTTACGAACCGTGCACTCGCGTTCGTATCCGAAGCCGCTTCCTCATCGGAGCGGGAATCTCGAACCCCGGGCTGTTTGCGCCGGAAGATCCTCCTGCCTGGAGAGATGGGGAACCAGGCGCGGTCCGGCACAGGCGTGGCCGTCCGGGAAGGCTGCACCGAGCGATGCGACTCCTTCCGGCTCGGCAGCAGCACGCAAGCTCCGCCGACCAGCCACGCTACACCGGCAATAAACCAGAATAGCGCAGAGAAGTCCATTGAGAACTCCATCGCCCGTTCATCTCCTTCCGTTCATAGTGATAGTAAGTAAGTAATACGTTGTGGAGGGCAAAAGTTTCAGAATGTTAAGAAACAGGGGATCTGTAGGCATGGGGTCATTTTAGAACAGATGAAAAAATATCCGTTAATCTCTGAAACTTACGTTTTTCCAGGCTGATAAAAGAAAAATCTGCAGCTATTCCATAAAAACGGGCTGAAATTGGGTGACTTGGGACCAACAGAGGAAATTTTTTCATCTACTGCCTTCGCGGAAGGTTATGAGTTCAAATTAGATGAAAAAATTGCAGCTATCTCGGTGTATTCTCGCCTAACCCTTCCAAATTGGGGCGGCTTAATGGTGCTCTATCCCGCTCAGATCAACCCCAAAATTCATAGTATTAGGCTTCGCCGCATTGTGATAGAATGAGAGTGCTTACATCGTGACCTATACCATACCTGTAACTAAAAATCCCTATAGAGGGGGCCATGTCCATGGCCAGAGGAGGACTTATGGAAGGAAGAGCGCCTTATTCTTATTTCAAGCCCCGACGCGTAGCCAGTTGGTGGAATACGCTGGAGGACCTGCAATGGCCGCAGAAGTCCGTCCGGGACAAAATCAAACGCCGCGCCGAAGGGTTCGCCGAAGCCGGCATCGACACCGCCCTGAATTTCGGTTTCCATATCCGGTTTGATTTTGCCAACTATTTCGGCCAGCTGCACGGGTACTTGAACGAAGTATGTGAGGAGCTGCACCAATACGGCATCCGGTTCTTCGACCACTATTCCTGCAACCTCGTCGAGCGCCCCCGCGGGGCGGACGACACGGCGAGGCTGCATCGGGCGCAGCGCCACCACGTGCTGCTGCATCACGATCCGGTCGCAGCCGAATACGCCGGGTACCTCGGCTACCGGTTCCGGGACTTGTGCCAAGTCGACGTGCGCGACGGCCGGCCGGGTTACACGACGGCCTACCAGGCGGAGCTGTTCTGCCATAACAATCCAGCCTTTTTGGAGATGCACAGCAAGTACCTCGAGCGATTGACCCGCGAGGTCGATCTGGACGGCGCCGAAGTGGACGACATGGCGGACTACGGCTGGTTCTCCACATGCGCTTGCTTGCATTGCCGGGAACGCTTCCGGCGGGACTATGGGCATGAGCTTCCGCCCTTCGAGGACAAGTCGTTCTGGGGCGACACCTCCGGCGCACCGACGACATGGGGCAATTACGACAATCCCGTCTTCCGCGACTGGATCCGTTTGCGGACCGATATCATTGCCGATCATGTGAAGCTGATCAAGAGCTATTTTCCCGACAAGCCGCTGTCGACGTGCTGTTCCAGCACCGGTCCGATTATCCTGAACGCCGTCTCACTCAATCTGGAGAAAATGGTCCCCCATCTCGACTACGTCATGCTGGAGAATTGCGGGTTCGGCACCGGCAGCGTGCACTGGGTCCGTACGGACGCCGAAGCGCTGCAGCAGAAGGACATCGCCGCCCACATGGGAGACGCGCCTGCGATGGCGCTCAGCTATACGATCTTCGAGAAGGGTGGCTACCTCGGCTGGGCGCTCAGCCGGTTCTGGGGCGTCGCCAATTGGAGCAGCACGCTGCCCGGCCGGCTGGAGGCCGATCCCGTTCCGCTGCTCGAGACGCACGCCATCGTCGGCCCGCTGAACCGATGGGAGCTCGCGCACAGCGATCTCGACGGCCAGGCCGGCCGCGACGTCGCCGAAGTGCGGCTCGTGAGCAACCGCTACTGCCGCGACAACGGGTGGCGCGACACGGACGGTACGGAGCACTGGGACCGTGTGCTCCGCTGGTCGGGCGCGTTCGTCGAGCACAACGTCGGCTACCGCATCGTGCGGACCGACGAGCTGGCCGACGCCGACGCGCTGCGCTCGGAACGGACCCCGCTCGTGCTCGACGGGGTCGGCTGCGTGTCCGCCGCTCAATTCGCGGCGGTGCAGGCTTTTCTCGCCGACGGCGGCGAAGCGTGGCTGAGCCTGCCGTTCGGCACGCATGACGAGCGCGGGTTCCGCCGCGCCGAGCCGCTCTCGGACGCGCTCCTGGCCGCGTCCTATCCCGGGCTGCGGCTGCTGGACGCAGCAGCCGGCGGGGCTGCAGCGGCGGGCGAAGCCGCCGCCTCGAGCGCTGCCGCGAGCGAGGGCTCGCCTGGCAGCGAAGCGGCCATCGCCGCCGCGATTCGGGCGGCGAGCGGCTCGCACGCGGCCGCGGCGTTGGAGCGCCTGGCCGCGGCCGGCGCGTTCGCGCCGCGTATCCGCCAGGTCGCGGGCGATGCCCGCTGGGCGCTCCGACTGCGAGTACATGACGAGGGCCTGGTGCTGCACCTGATGAACCGCGCCCTCGAAGCGATCCCGCATCCGGAGTATACGGATGCGCACAATGGAGGCGTCGTGCTGCAGGACATCCGCTCGCTCAGCACGGACAACCGGCTCGTCTACGAGATCGACTTCGCCGGACTCGAGGCGGCGCCTTGGACAGCCGCCGTCGTCCGCAGCCCCGAGCTGGGCGAGGAGGCCCGCGAGGTCGCCGTCGAGCCGTTGTCCGACACGCGGGTGCGCGTGACGATCAAGCTGGACGGAGTCGACTTGTACGGCGTGGTCGGGAAATAGACATAGAAGAGGCTCTTGTAACGGGGATTCGTCAACGTTACAAGAGCCTTTTTTATCGGTGAGATCGCACAGGCATGACTCGTCGGAGTGTGCTCTAATTCGATTTTGCCTGCTTACGGCGAGGCCGTTGCCTGCAGAAGGAGCTCTAGTTCGATTTTGCCAAACTGGAGCATGACGTTGGAGTACAACCCTTGCAACTTTGCCTTCCAATTCTACAAAATCGAACTATACGCCCCTAATCCCGAGCGCACCCGGCTCTAAGTGGGCAAAATCAACTTACACGCGTCCACGAAATATCCAAGGCTGTGCACAGAGCACAGCTGCGGCTACATGCCAACTAATGCAAGCGAACATGGGCAGCCCGCCAGCTGCCCGGCGGACAGCCGTACTTGCCCTTGAATTCCCGCTCGAAGTGCTGGAGCGTATTGAAGCCGGAGGCGAAGCAGATCTCCGTCACCGGCAGCGCCGACACCGCGAGCAGCGACTTGGCGAAGTTCAGCCGCAGCTCCTTCACGTAAGCCTGGAACGTGATCCCCGCCGTCTCCCGGAACCGCTGGCTGAAGTAATTCGGCGACAAGCCGACATGCTGCGCCACCGTCTCGAGCGACAGCTCCTCCCGGAAGCGCAGCTGCACGTACGTCATCGCCTTGCGGATCAGCGTCTCGGTCGGCTTCTCGCCTGGACGAGGCGCGCTCCGGTCGGCCCTCGCCTCCACCCCATCCGGCGAAGTTCGGCGAAGCAGCTCAATGATGACGCGCTCCAGCGCGCCGAGCACGATCCAATGGCCGCCCAGCCGCTCCTCGCTCGTCTCCTGCCGGATCCGCTCGAACTCCGCTTCCATGGGGGCGAGGTCCGGCTCCTCGATCGTGCACGCCAGCTTACGCCGGTCCCGGAACAGGATGTCGAACAGCTCCGGCTTGATCGCCTCATACGAGAAGATGAAATTGTAATGCCTCAAACTCTCGCCCCGGTCGGGGATCAGCTCGTGAAAATCGGCCGGCGTCAGCAGGAAGAGCGATCCTCGCTGCAGCCGCACGGACCGGCCGTTCAAGTTATGCGTCCCCTCGCCGGAGACGACGAGCGCGAGCTCGAAAAACTCGTGCCAATGCACGTCGATCCGATGATCCGTTGCCCGGACGAAGAGACGGTAGGCGGAGGCCGGATGGTCCATGAATTGTTGATTCGTCAACCGCTTCGGCTCTTGCGCCACGACGCTCCCCCCTCGCCCATTCGTCTCCTTGTAGGGCCATTATACGTTGACGAACGGATTGCCGGCAATATCCCGGCCCCGGGCGAGCCATATTTTGAAGTTCGAATTCCGCTCGGGCAGTACCTTCGACTCGGTCGAGAAGTACCGCATCGTGTACCCGCACCGGCGGTAAGGGCTCGTGTTCGGCGTGGCGCCGTGAATGATGCGCGAATCGTGCAGCGAGCATTCTCCCGGCTCCAGCTCGAAGTAGACGGCCCGGGGATCGTCGCCGACGCCTTTGATCTGCGTACCGAACAGATTGTCCGCCTTGTCGATCTCCTCGTATTCGGAGAAGCCGTTATTATGCGTTCCCGGGATGACGCGCATGCAGCCGTTCTCCTTCCAGCTCCGGTCGATGGCGAGCCAGACGGTGACGATCTGGTCGAAGCGGTCGAGGCGCCCCTTCCAGTAAGCCGAATCTTCATGCCACGGCGTGGCCCGGCCTTTGTACGGATCCTTGCAGATGAAGTGGCTCGACCAGAGCCCGATATTCGGCCCGAGTATCGGCTCCACCAGGTCGAGCACCTCGTCGCTCAACAAGTACTCCAGCAGCCGCTCCTCGCGAAAATGCGGCGTATCGAGCTCATCGGACAGCTTGCTTCCCTTCTGAGCCAATTGCTCCTCGAATAGCGCCCGCAGACCGTTCATCTTCTCTTCGCTGAAGAGCGGCTTCTTGTGCAGCAAATACCCGTTCTTTTTGTAAAACTCCACTTCCTGATCGTTTAATACAGCGGTGGTCATAACCGACAGCCTCCCTGGTACGTGAGATGAACTTCTTGCTCCCACAATAGCAAATCCCGGAAAACGCGGCTGATCGGGACTTATGGAAAAGTAAACTTATCTTACGATTGGCAGGGACAATAGTAATTAGAAAAGCCCAACCTCGAGTCCGGTTGACTCGACAGCTGGGCCCTGATACGGGTGTGCGCTTTTATTCCACCTCTGAAATATTCCGCTCCCGGACTATTGAACCGATCGTCCGAATGCACCTTCGAACAGCGTGTCCGCCAGAGGCTTGCGGCTCGAAGGCTGCTCGCGCTCCCGGTTGCGTTCCGACAGCTGGTCCTTGTCGCCGCGGTATCCGAGGGCGATGACCGCCATCGCTTCATAGTCGTCCGGCGCTTGCAGGGTCGCCTTGGCCTTCTCCTTGTCGAAGCCGCCCATCGCATGGGCGTGCAGCCCCAACTCGGTGGCGTGAAGCGCCAAGTAGCCCCACGAGGCGCCGGCGTCGAAGCCGCCCCAGCGGTTCACGTTGCCGTGCGGAGTCACTTGGCCCGCGAAGACTACGGCCAATACTGGCGCCTTGCGGCACCACTCGACATTGGATTCGTTCACGAACGTGAGGAACTTCTCCCGGTCCTCCTGCGTTCTCGCGATCACATACCGCCACGGCTGACCGTTCCCGGAGGAAGGAGCCCATCGGGCCGCCTCGAAAGCTTGCAGCACCAGTTCGTCGGGTACGGGCTTGTCCTGGAACGAGCGGGGCGACCAGCGGTTGAGGAACAAAGGCAGCACCTCGTGCTCCGGCTTGCGGAACGCGGCAGCTTCAGGGGTTAGTTTTTGCGTCATCATGAATCCCTCCTCGTGTGTATGTAAATCGAAAAATTAATAAGTAACTAATCAATAAGAAGCTTATCAACTTGGATTGTCGTTGTCAATTTATAGTACCCTTCTTTTCCCCCTCCCTAACACCAAACCGTACTGAGCCGAGCCGGTCCCACGCCTACCGATTTACAAGCCCCGACATCTGGGCAATAATGGAATCAATTCTACTTTGAAGGATGTGTTAGTACATGGCGACTTTTACCGAGATTGTGGAAACACGGATTTCCCGGATGCCGGAGGTGGCCCTGATCGGGTATCAAGGCCGGAGTATGGAGGACGAGCGCGCTATGTTCCAGCTGCTGGAAGAGCATAGACATACGATCGCGACCCGAAGACACGATACGCCTTACCTCGTCGTATCCGGCAAGTTCCCCGCTCCCCTCGTCGCGGTAGAGGTTTCGGATGCTGCACAAGTCCCTGCTGGTATGGTCGCCTTCACGCTTCCGGCGGGGGACTATGTGACATTCCGATTCAGGAAAGAGCATGTAGGGGAATTCTGGGCCAACGTTTGTACAACGGACAATCAGGCGAAGTACAAGATAGACCTGTCCAAGCCTCGGTACGAAATCTTCACCTCGGAGTTGCAGGATGCAGGTGTGATCGAGTGGTACATTCCGACTTGTTGATGGAGGGCATGCTGCATATTTTCCTCCCTTCCAACGAATAGTAATTGTTGCCAAGAAGTCGCTACCCTACGAAGGAGAAGCAGCATGAGCACATTCCTCGATATCATCGCCCGAACTGCGGTCTCGTTTGTCCTGATCATGATCATAGCGAGAATCATCGGCAAGCATACGATTACCCAGTTGACTTACCATGACTTCGTGTCTTCCATAACGCTCGGCGCCCTCACCGCCAACATTGCCTTCAACACTTATTTCAAGACCTGGCTTCTCATCGCCTCTCTGCTTACGTTCAGCGGAATTGCCTACATCATCGCTTACGTTACCTTGAAAAACCGAACATTAAGAAAATGGTTTTCGGGGAAGCCCACGGTGTTGATCGAAGGCGGTAAAGTCTTGGAGCATAATTTGCGCAAATTGAAATTTTCGCTCGATACGCTCAATCAGGAGCTGCGGGAGAAGGAGATTTTCAATATTGAAGAAGTGGAATATGCCATCATTGAGCTGAACGGGAAGCTGTCGGTTCTGAAGAAGCCCGAATACCGGACTGTGACGCGAAAAGATTTGTCCTTGCCTCCGGTGAAAGATCAGTTTCCGATCGAGGTTATCATGGACGGGAAAGTCATCAGCGAAAATATACAAAAGTCCGGAATCTCTTCCACATGGCTGACTCATCAGCTCGAAAAAAGAAAGCTGGACGTCGAGCAAATTTGCTATGCCGTCCAAGGAACGAATGGGAAATTATTCATCGACCTGTACGAGGATCAGATTCGGCACCCGATCGACGTGGAGTAAAACCGAACAAGCGAAAGCCGGAACATCGGCCTTCGCTTGCTCATTCTTATGGAGGCGGCATGATCTTACATAAAGGCGAGACTTTATTCTTACAAGGAGAAACCGGTCCGTTGTATCACTTGAGAAGCGGTTTGTTAAAAATCGTTCGAGTCCATCAAGACGGATCGCAAATCCTGGTCAATCTAATTATACCCAATGAAATTATTCCTCATCATTCTCTGATCAGCCCGAATCCTTACTACGGCACCGCCATAGCGCTCATTACCTGCGAGGTCGACGTCTTGCCCGCCGCAACGTGGTATGAGGAGCTGGAGGACAACCCCGAGCGATACCGGGCGATCGCCCTGCTGCTGCAGGACAAATTGCGCATGATGCAGCAGCGGATCGACCAGGTGACCGAGGTTACGCCTGCCGAGAAGCTCCGGAAGCTTCAAGCCTGGTTCCAGGCTTTCATCTCACCAGCCACCTTGACCGATGTGTTGACGCAGGACGAGATCGGCCAATTCCTCGGGCTTCGCCGTGAGACGATCAATCGGCTCCTGCGCAGCCAAGCGGGATCGAAGTGACCGGTCTTAATGTTGCGGCGCGAGCGGCTGGCTCCGGTTTGGCGACTTCGCTTGCGGTGTCCTCCAAGCTGCCGGCCGGCCCGAAAAATTCATAATGAATATCGGCTGCCGCAACGCCCCATTCCTTCAACAGGCTGTTTACTTTCTTCATAAACGGTACGGGACCGCAGAAGTAGAAGCTAGCCTCTTTGGTCGGAATTACTTGTTGGAGCCATGGCAAGTCGATGTACCCTTCCTTATCGTAAGATTTGGCGGCCTTGTCCTGACTCGTAGGCTGATCATAGCACCAGAAGACGGATACTTGCGGGGCGCGGCCGGCCAACTCCTCTACTTGTCGTCTCAGGGCGTGTACATTCCCGTTCTGAGCGGCATGAATGAACGTGACCGGACGATTCGGATTCGTATCGGCTACGGTGTTCAGCATGCTGACCAGCGGCGTCAAGCCCACGCCTCCGCTAAGGAAGACGATCGGCCGGGTGTCCTGCTGATCGAGCGTAAACTCCCCGGCAGGCGCCGACAGCCAGAGCACCTCTCCCGGCTGGACGCGCTCGTGCAAGTACGTCGAGACTTTCCCAGCCGGCTTGCCCGGTGCGGCATCCTCCCGCTTGACGGAGATTCGGTAGTAAGCCTTACCTGGAGCGTCGGACAGGCTGTATTGCCGGATGTGCGTATTTTTTTCGCCCGGGATGTCCATCTTCACACTCACATACTGCCCCGGCTCGAATGAAGCTAGGGCGTCTCCGTCCAGCGGCACCAGATAGAACGATGTGATCACATCGCTCTCTTTCACATTGCGCTCCACTCGGAACGCTTTGAATCCGGCCCATCCTCCCTTTTGCTGCTCGGACTCTCGATACATCTCGGCCTCGACCTCGATGAACACCTTCGCGATGACCCCGTAAGCCTCCGCCCAAGCCTGCAGGATCTCCTCCGTCGCCGCCTCGCCCAGCACATCCTTGATCGCAGCCAGCAGATTTTCCCCCACGATTGGATAATGTTCGGCTTTCACGCCAAGACTGCGGTGTTTATGAGCGATCTGCTTCACGACCGGCAGGATCGTCTCCAGCTTGTCGATATGCAGAGCCGCCGCGTAGACGGCGTTCGCCAGCGCGGTCTGCTGCCGGCCTTGGCTCTGGTTCGCATGATTGAATATGTTCAACAGCTCCGGATGACGGGTGAACATCATTTGATAGAACCGTTTGGTTATATCCGTTCCGTACTTCTCCAGCACCGGTACCGTGGATTTAATGATGCGGATGGTTTGTTCGCTTAGCATGACTAATCTCCTCGCTTTCTTGTCCTTGGATAACTCAAGTATAAGAAGGAGGAGCCGGGAGAGATGTGATTGCAATCACATCAATTGGGAATGATTTGTGAAGAAGCGCCGACTGATGCGGATAAAATGACGCCTTGAGCCAGCAATCGCCGCTGCAGCTCCTGCACGGGCGCCGTCGCTGCTGGCAGCGCCTGCTCGACGCATAGCGCGGCCGCCACACCGGCGGCTTGGCCCATGGCCATACATTGGGCCGAGTTGCGCGCCGAGGCTTGCGCACCGTGCGTGGCGGACAAGGAGCGTCCGGCCACGATCAGGTTGCTCACGCCCTGCGGCAGCAAGCAGCGGTACGGGATCTGGTAGCTCCCGTCGTCTTGCACGTACACCCAGCGCGTGTCCTTGCCTGCGCCGTGATCCTCGATCGGGGCGCCGCAGCAGGCGATGGCGTCGTCGAACTTGGCGCCCTTCACGACGTCCTCCTCCGTGAGGACGTAGTGCCCGAGAATGCGGCGGGTCTCCCGAACGCCGATTTGCGAGCTCGTGCTCAGGAGATAGGCCTCCTCGAAGCCAGGGACGCAGTCGCGCAGAAACCGGACATATTGCTGCGTCTGCCTCCGTCCCTCGACCTCCGCCAGCGTCAGCGCGTACGGATCGGTCGCATCGACACCGCTCACCCGCACCATGTTCGCCTGGATGACGCCCGGATGCGGCGTAATGTGCCACGAGCCTTCCTCGCGGGGGAGGGTGTAGCGGCCGGACTGATTCGCTTCCCGCATCCGTTCCGCGAGCCCGGCGTGGGAGATCGTCTTGGCCGTCGACGTATCGACGCCGCCCATGAAAAAGATCGTAGACAGCGACTGCAGCTCATGCGCGGCGTTCTTCTCGAACGGAGCGCCCGCTCGCGCCGCGATATCAGCATCGCCCGTCGCATCGATGTAGACTTGGGCCGACACCTCGGTCAACCCGAGCTTGTTGGCCAGTACGATGCCGGTAACCCGGCCCTGCTCCGTCTGCACGAGACTCGCGTACGTATGGAATAGCAGCTCCGCTCCGGCCTCCAGCACGAGGCTTTCGTACAGCAGCTTCAATTGCTCCACGTCATACGTAATGCCCGTCCCGGCGCCGTACGTGTTGGGCCGCTCGAACGCGGCGCCCCGTGCGGCAAGCTCCTGAGCGATCTCCCAGGGGATTCCGCCTACGATCCGGCGCTGCTCCTTCGGCGTGTAGAAGCCGTAGAACGTGTCGACACCCGTCGCTGTTCTCGAGCCGCCCAAGCAGCCTTGCCCTTCGACGAGCAGCACCCGCCGCCCGCTTCGCGCCGCGGCGATCGCCGCGCAGACGCCGGCTGCGCCGCCTCCCAACACGAGGACATCGACTGCTTTTTGATCGTGCGGTATCCCTTGCCAATTCGGCATGCAAGTCCCTCCTACAACGTACGTGTCGTACGCCAGTATTCTTCGTAAGACGCGTCGAACAGCCGCTTGGACTCCTCATCTCCGACGAAGATGGAGCTGGTGATGACCTTCGGCGGCTTGCCGGCATCCGTGAGCCGCTGCGCCACCTGGCACTTGATCGTATTCACAATAACCGTATTGCCGATCGTCGAGCCGGGACCGACCGGAGTCTCGAGTCCCTCAATGTGTACCATGGCGTCACCGGGCACCGCGCCGTTATCGATGACAATGTCGGCCAGCTCATACAGGCGCTTGCCGGAGCTGTGCTTGGATCGGCTCCGCTCGCTGTGGCCGACCGAGGTGACGGCGATGAGCGGGATGCCCCGCTCCCGCATCTCCAGCGCGATGTCGATCACGACGGCGCCCGTGCCGCTGTGGGAGAACAGCATCATGCTGTCGTGCGGGCCGTAATGCACTTCCCTTGCGATGACGCGTCCGAAGCCCTCCACATTTTCCAGGAACATCGCCTGCCGTTGACCGTTGCTGCCCACTACCGCGTGATGGTTCGTCAGCGACAGCTCCACCATCGGGTGGAACCCGGGATAGCTGCCGTAGCGCGGATACATTTCCTCGACGGCCATACGGGAATGCCCGCTTCCGAACAGGTGGACGACGCCCCCGCTATGGATGGAACGGAAGATTTGATCTACGGCGCGCGCGATCGCTTCCTGTTGGGTCCGCTCGATCCGCTCGATCACTTGCCGGGCTCCCGTGAAGAAGTCGTTCACCAGATTGGGGCCGGTATGAGAAGAATTGTGTGCTGTCGACATCGTTGGTTACTCTCCTTAGGGATGGATGTGGTTAAAGGGTTGTTACTGCGCAGTCCAGCCGCCGTCCACTGGCAATGCGATGCCGGTGATGAACCGAGCGTCTCGGCTAGCCAGGAACACAATCGCGGCTGCCGCGTCTTGCGGATAACCGACGTGCGGTGCGAGCGGCTGGAACTCGGTCAGCGCCTCGAGAATGACAGGATCGCGGACCGCCCGCTGCGACATTGGCGTATCGAGCAGCCCGGGGCAGACGACGTTCACCCGAATGTTGTCCTTGGCGTAATAAACCGCGGCGGACCGGCTCAGCGCGATGACCGCCCCGCGGCTCGCCGCATAGGCGTGTGTGGCGAAGTGGTCGCGGACGCCCACCATGCCGAGCACAGAGGAAATATTGACGATCGCGCCGCTCTTCTGCCGGATCATGCGCTGCAGCGCGAGCCGGTTGCTCCGGTACACCCCTTTAGCGTTTACGCTCATCGCTTGGTCCCAGCCCTCCTCGGTGCACCGATCGAGCGGGCCGTCCCCCCAGCGGCGGGCGCTGATGCCCGCCACATGCACGAGCACGTCAATCCGGCCGAACGACTCGTCGATTCGCTGGAACGCCTCCTCCAGCTGCTCCCCGTACACGGCGTTTGCCTGAAGATACAGGGCGCCCGGGGGATCGACGAGCAAGCTCCGCTGCTCCTCCGACAATTGCTCGGGCGACTCCAGGCCGATCACGGCCGTCTGCGCGCCTTCCTGCCGCAGCCGGCGAACGGTCTCCAGGCCGATCCCGCCGGTTCCGCCCACGACTACGGCTATTTGATCTTCGAATCTCGGATTCGTCATGATGTCCTCCCCGAACGCTTTGTCGGACGCAGGGCGTAGGCGCGAGCCGGATTGCTTCGCAGCATCCGGTCTAGATCGGCCTCCGCCACCCCTTCCGCCTGCAGCCGCGGCACGAACGTCTCCAGCAGATGCGCCATGCCGGGCCCGCCTCCATATGCCTTCCAGTAGGAGCGCAGCGCGAAATCCGTCCCCAGCAGCAGCCGGTCGCCATAGCCCGCCTCGATCATCCCCCGGATCAAGCCCACACCGCTCGAGTCGGGATGGTACTTGATACGCGAAGCATTGTCGTACTCCAGGTAACAGCCGGTTGCGGCCAGCTCCTTGTGAACATAGAGGTCCGGGTTGCGGTCCATATGGCAGATGATCACGTCGCCCGGATCGACGCCGTGCTTCATCAGCAGCTCGATCTGCTGCAGGCCGCAAGTGCCGTGTTCGGTATGCGTGGCGATCGGCACGCCGGTCTCCCGCTGGGCGAGCGCTACCGCTTCGAGCAGCTTGGCCGAGACGGGGTGGATGGCGTTATAGTCGGAGGCGCCCTTCAGCACCCCTGCCTTGGCGGCAAGCCGGTCGACGTAAGGCCCGTTGTAGCCGTGCCGGTCCATCCCTTCCTCGCATTCCGCTACGAGCAATCTCACGATCTGATCGATCGAATACGAGTAGATCCAGTGCAGATCATCGTAGTACATCGGCTTGTGAAAGCCGGTCACCGCCACGATATGCGTGTTCGTCCGCTTCGCGATGTCCGCCAGCGCAGCGGCATTCCGCCCGGTGCCCGGCGGCATGTAATCAATGAAGGTTCGGGCCCCGAGCCGTTTGCAGTCCTCCACCTCGGCGATCGCCTTTTCCACGCTGTTCAGGTGCAGGTCCTTGTTCTTCATCACGCCCAGCCCACCCTGAATGATCAAGTGCTCATGCGCGTACACAATCCCCAGCTCTTCCGCAGGCACATCACCCAAAACGGTCCTCACGCGCGCCTCTTGCTGCTCCATACGTGATATTCCTCCATTAGGTTATAATTGAAGATCGACATTTACAAATTCAACCCCTCACATTTTATACGCCGCATTAAATGAATGAGTATTATTCAAACAGCCCACAAATCCGTTTGTACGTACAAACATACTTTATAGTGACATTGTAGTTCCGTTCCCTCGTATCTGTCCAGCACAAATTACAACTGCGTTTCGTTTCGCCTCGCTTCGCGACCCAACCCTCAACCCGAGTTATTTTGGTTTTTCGCGCTATCTCGGTACGGGACCCGCCTCATCAGCAAGAGTTAGATGGTTTCTCGTGCCATCTCCGTACCCGTCCGTCCTCCATTCGCATTCCGGCACCCACTTGATCTATAATGGGGAAAAATGCAAAATGAGTCGAAAATTCGTGGATAATGAGGCGGTAGACGTTCAATGGAACTGTTTCTAGGTGTGTTGTTGCTGCTTGTCCTGATCGGGATGTCGAACGTATTGAATCGATTCCTTCCCTTCATCTCCGTACCGCTCTTCCAAATCGCGCTGGGGGCGGCGGCCGCTATGTTCGAGCTTGGGACCCATATGCCGCTCAATCCGGAGCTGTTCCTCGTGCTGTTCGTGGCCCCGCTTCTCTATAACGACGGTAAGCGCATCCCCCGCGAGGAGCTGTGGGTTTTGCGCGCCCCGATCCTGCTGCTCGCCCTGGGCCTCGTCTTCGCGACGGTGCTCGTGGGCGGACTCGTCATTCACGCGCTCATCCCGACGATTCCGCTGCCGGCGGCCTTCGCTTTGGCGGCGATCCTGTCTCCGACCGACGCCGTAGCGGTCAGTGCGTTGTCCGGGCGCATCAAGCTACCCAAGTACGTGCTGCGTCTCCTGGAGGGCGAAGCACTCATGAACGACGCCTCCGGCCTCGTCGCCTTCAAATTCGCGGTAGCGGCCACCGTGACCGGGACGTTCTCGCTGTTCACGGCATCCTACACCTTTATCCTCATCGCACTCGGAGGGCTTGTGGTCGGGACGATCGTCGCCTGGCTCCTCATCTGGATCCGCGTCTTCCTGCGCCGATTTGGGATGGAGGACGTCACCGTGCACATGCTCATCCAGATTGTGACGCCCTTCCTCCTGTATCTCGCGGCGGAAGAGCTCGGCATGTCCGGCATCCTCGCCGTCGTCGCCGGCGGGATCGTCCACGCGATCGCTCGCGACCGGACCGAGTCTTCCATGGCGCAGCTGAAAATCGTCTCGAACAGCACATGGACGGTCATTCTTTTCATCCTGAACGGGCTTGTATTCGTGCTGCTGGGGTTGCAGATCCCGGAGGTACTGGCGGTGATCATCGAAGAGCCTTCGATCAGCAACTGGCAAGTCCTTCTTTACATCATCCTGATCTCCGGAACGCTCATCCTGCTGCGATTCATCTGGATATATTCGTTCTGGCGCGGGGCGTATAAGTGGACTACCCCACAAAGTGAAGCAGGGGCTTCGGAGATTACACCTAGTACTTTGCGGGGACCCCGAAGGAATAGTACCTTTCCAAGCATGCTCCCCAAGCCCAGCCTGATCGACTCGGTGCTTACCTCTCTGTCGGGGGTACGGGGGGCGGTGACGCTGGCGGCGGCATTCTCGATCCCATATGTCCTGCAGGACGGCAGTCCGTTCCCGGAACGCGACCTCATCCTGTTCCTCGCCGCGGGAGTCATCCTGTTCACGCTGCTCTTGGCCAGCTTCGTCCTGCCCCTCGTGACGGGACGAGAGCCGGACGGTGCGGAGGAAGGCCCGAATACATCGACGCAAGCGGCTCGGGTCGCCATTATGCAAGCCGCCATCCGGGCGGTGGAGGAAGAAATCAACGACGACAACAAAACCGCCTCCCTCTCGGTTATCGCCGACTACAATCGTATGATGCAGCGGCAGCTGCGCCAGGATCTCGAGCAACAAGAAGGCTCCCACCTCAGCGAGATGGAAGCCCGGATCCGGTTGATGGCCCTTGCGGCAGAACGCAAAGAGGTAGCCCGATTGCTGGAGATCGAAGACATTACGGAGGAGACCGCCGGAGCGCTGTACAAAATGATCGATCAATTGGAGGCCGCCCTGTCGAGCCGGTTCAACCTCAAGCTGTACCAGCTCCGGGCCCGGATGGCCCGAATCACGGCCCGCTTCTTGGCGCCGTTCTTCCATCGTGGGAGACCGCATACGCTGCCGCAGGATCTGTCCGTTTTGAAAGAGACCAAGATGAAGACGTCCCAAGCCGCGATCGAAGCCGTCCGCAAGCAGATTCAGGCCAGCAACCAGTACGCCTGCCAAGCGGTAATCGGCTCCTATACGGAGATCATCGACCGGCTGAACATCGGATTCCGCCAGACGCCGACCGACAAGCACTTCCGCCAACAAAAGAAAGAGATCCGGCTAAAGGCCATCCAAGCGGAACGCAACGAAGTGCAGGCGCAGTTCGAGCAAGGGGCCATCAGCCGCGAGACGGCTAATCAGCTGCGGCGCTCGATCCATTATTCCGAAGCCTCGATGCTGGAAGCGATGGAGCTCAGCTAACGCAGAGGCAACAGCTGGACATCGGTGTAATAGTAGTGCGGACCCGGAGAGGTGGTGGTGCGTAGGGCTACGGGCAGTACGTAGACACGCGGCGGGACGCCCGGCTGCTTCGGCTCAGCCTCGACGTCCAGCCTATACGTGCCGGCAGCGAGCTCCAGCTCCACGTGCTGCTCCTTCGGCGCACGGTGGTACGCGGGCATGAACTCGAGCGCCGCCGGGCAATCGATGACCGGCCGGCCATCGAGGCTAGCCCGGATCGGGCCGTCGGCGGCGACGATCAGCCGGACGGAGCGGGCGGACGGCACCTCGAGGCGCGTGGACGCTCGGTAGCGGCCCGCAGCCGAGGCCGCGGACGCGGTTGCCATCGCCGCCGGCCAGGCGATGCGGTTGCCCGGGCACGCGATCGCCGTGCCCTCGGTGCTGGCCGCGTCGGCCGGCCCCCAGACGGTCCAGTGCGCCGCCCCGAAGAGGGCGAACGGTACGCGCTGGACCGACCAGCCGTGGCCGTCATGCCGGCGCGACCATGCAACCGCGAGCTCATAGGCCGGTTCCGGCCGCTCGCGCCCGTTCGTCACGGCGACGGTCCAGCGGACCGCTTCGCCGGGCTCGAGCTGCACCTCGGCGGGCAGAGCTGTCGAGGTGGTGAAGCCTTCGGGCAGCTCGAGCGCCAAGCGGCCCGACTGCGTGATGCGCGAGCGATTGGCGAACGTCAGCTCGAACGAGACCGTCCCGCCGAGTCCGATCGCTGGCCCTTCCGCACCGAAGTCCAGCCGCAGCTCGACGTTCGGATCGGCCACCGAGCCTTGCGGCAGCGCGTACCGGTTCTCGGTCATCCGGCTCGTGCGCCAATACTCCAGCTCCGTTGCCAGATGAGCCTGCATCACGCTGGCCGATGCTGCCCCGCTTCCTCCCTGCTTCCTCTCCTTCTCCTTCCCCGTCACCGCCGCTTCTGCGCCCGTCCAGTCCGTCGGCTGACCGTCCAAAACAACGATGCCGGTATCCCAGAACGCCAGCACCCGCTTGCCCGCCTGAATCGTCCGACGCGTCAGCTCCTCGAGATTGGACGGAGCCGGAAAACCCTTGATCGGCGCACTGACGACGACCCGGTCTCCGACCGGCTTCACCCACCGATCCGGCAGTCCCTCAGGGCCGAGCAGCATGCCGAGAATGGCGCCGATCGTTGCGGCGGTGCAGTCCGTGTCATACCCGCAGTTGACCGCCTTCAGGATCGCGTCTTCGAAGTTTTCGCCGTAGAGCCAGCCGAGGATGGTGAAGGCGATATTTTGCGGAGCGTCGGTGAAGTTGTCATCGCCATGATGCCGCTGGATGAGCGCCCGCGCCTCCTCCCAGCCGATGCCTTCGCGGTGCCACCCCACGAGATCCCGCACCGCCAGCGATGTCCGGCACTGCTCGGGAATGTAGCGCAAGCCGATCTCGATCAGCCGGTCCCGATCCCGCTCGTAGAAGATGGCGCTCTCGATGGCGGCGAAGAATACTTCCCCATAGACGCCCTCTCCTCCGGCGTGGTCCACGGCCGAATCCTGGTACGCGTAATAGGCGGCCACGTCGGGAGCGCCGGGGGCGGCCATCGCCCAGATCTCCGAGCGGATCGGCGACCCCATGCAATCGCGGAACGGATTGTTGAACGACCCGCTGACCGGCGCCTGCAAGCCTTTCCGTAGATTCGTAAGGCCATACCCGTATTCGTCGAACGGGAAGAAAATATGGTCCACCCACTCCTGCCCGAGCTCACGGCACGTCAACCCCGGCCCGTATTGCTCCAGGGCGTGCAGCCAGACGAGTTGCAGGTCCAGGTCGTCGTTCTCGAGCGGCCCGTCCGGCAGCTTCGGGTAGAAGGTCAGCTCCAGCTTTTGCTTCACCCCTTCGACCGGTGCCCCGAGCGTACCCCCGATATTTTTGCCCAGCCAACCGCCATATACGATCCGGTAATAGTCCCGTTCGTTCAATATCCGTGTGCCCATGGCCCTCCACTCTCCCTAAACGCATCGCTGCGGTGATATACTGTCAGTATAAGAGCGGACCTGTGGGCTTGCCATGAACGATCTTACGATTTGCACGGGGTCAAAACTAGTCAGAAACATACGCACTTAGGAGGCTGCGATGTACTATTCGTTCTCCCGGCTGTCCCAATTCGACGTCAAATGGGCCGATCTGTTCGACGCCAACACATCCAGCTTCGTGAATGTTCACCAAAACCCGTTCTACGAGCTGATCGTCGTGGCGGACGGGACGGTTCATCTCCAGACGGGTTCGGACAAGCTGACGCTGCAGGCGGGCGAGGCGCTTCTGCTCATGCCGTGGGAGCAGCACCGGGGCTGGAAGCCGTCCGAGCGGCAGGGGCAGTTCTTCTGGGCGCAATTCTCCTGTACCCCGGAGATTGCCGAATTCGGCGCGGAGCCTGCGGCCGAGCTTAATATTGTCCAGGCGCACCGGTCCGAGCTGCGGACGAGCTCCAGCACCGGTCCGATCGAGGACAGCCTCGTCCTCCCGAGACGATTCCAGACCCGCCACCGCTACAAGGTGCTGAGCCGGTTCGAAGAGTTGGTCGATACGCTGGAGCGGCCGAAGGGATATTTTCGCTTTCAAGCCACCTTGCTGTTGGGCGAATTGCTGCGCCTTCTCTCGACGGACTTCCTCGAGCAGAGCGAGACGCATGTGACGTTCCCCGCCTCGTACGCGGTGTTCCGCAAGCTGGTGAACCACTTGAACAATGCCTATGTGTACGAGGTGACCAAGGAGACGCTGGAGCGGGTCGTGGATCGGAAGTACGAGTACTTGTGCCAAGTGTTCAAAAAATACACCGGCCTCACCATCGTCCATTACACCCAGCAGCTTCGGATCCAGCAGGCGAAGCACCTGCTGCGGAATACCGCAGCTACCGTCCAGAGCATCGGCGAGTCGGTCGGGTTCGCCGACCCGTTCTACTTCAGCCGCACTTTCAAAAAGCTCGAAGGCATGTCGCCGCAGCAGTACCGCACGAGCGGCGCGGGGAACGGCGAAAGGCCGCCTCGAGAGTGAAGCGTTTATCGCTTCCTCCGGGCGGCCTTTCCTTACAGTTAGATGTTCATCCGCCAGTAAAGCTCGCTCCATCGCAGCTCTTGGCGCAGCCGAGTGAGGTTCGTCGTCTTGTCGATGACGACGCATTCTACGCCGGACAGCTCAGCCCAATCCGCCAGCTGCTCGACGGTTACGGCGTACGAGAACGCCGTGTGGTGCGCGCCGCCGGCGTAAATCCACGCTTCCGCCGACTCGCTGAGCGATGGCTGCGGTTCCCACAAAACGCGGGCTACCGGCAGCTTCGGCATCTCATGAGGCGGTGCGACCGCGTCGACCTCGTTCACGATGAGGCGGAAGCGGCCGCTCATGTTGACGAGCGAGGCGTTCACCGCGCTCCCTTCGCGTCCGTCGAAGATGAGCCGGGCGGGGTCTTCCTTGCCGCCGATCGAGAGCGGATGCACCGCGATGCGAGGACGGCCGGCGGCGATCGTCGGGCAAATCTCGAGCATGTGCGCGCCTAGCACGAGCTCGCGGCCCGGCTCGAGGTGGTACGTGTAGTCCTCCATAAACGAGGTGCCGACGTTGTCTGCCATCAGCTTCAGCGTCCGTACGAGCGCGGCCGTCTTCCAGTCGCCTTCCCCGCCGAAGCCGTAGCCTTGCGCCATGAGCCGCTGTACGGCGAGGCCGGGAAGCTGCTTCATGCCGTGCAGGTCCTCGAACGTGGTCGTGAAGGCCCCGAAGCCGCCTTCCTCCAGGAACGCCCGGAGCGCGAGCTCGATGCGCGCTTGTTCCATGATTGAGGCGCGGGTGTGCTCGGCTTCGGCGGCTGGAAAGACTCCGCGTGAAGTGACACCGCCGGAACCGGACACACCGTCCGGCAAGTCGTACAGCTCCGCATATTCCTCGAACAGCCGACGTACGTCCGCGTCGGACACCGCCCGCATCCGCTCGACGAGGTCGCCGATGCCGTAGCCGTTCACCGCCCAGCCGAATTTCAGCTGGGCCTCGACCTTGTCGCCTTCGGTGACGGCGACCTCCCGCATGTTGTCGCCGAACCGGGCGACCTTCAGCTGGCGGCTGTCCGTGACGGCCGCCGCCGTGCGCATCCAGCTCGCGAGGCGGTCCTGCACCTCGCGGCTGCCCCAGTAGCCCGCGATGACTTTGCGGGCCAGGCCCATACGGGCGGCGATATAGCCGTGTTCGCGGTCCCCGTGAGCCGCCTGGTTCAAGTTCATGAAGTCCATGTCGATGTCGGACCATGGAATGTCCTGATTATACTGCGTATGCAGGTGAAGCAGTGGCTTGCGCAGTTCCGTGAGGCCGGCGATCCACATTTTCGAAGGCGAGAATGTGTGCATCCAGGTCACGATCCCGGCGCAGAGCGGCTCGGCATTCGCCTCGAGGCACAGCCGGCGGATCGCCTCCGGCGTTGTAAGCACAGGCTTGAACCGGATCGAGAACGGCAGCGCGCCGCTTCCGTTCAGGCGCTCCGTCATTTCGCGCGAGTGCGCCTCGACCTCCGCGAGCGTCTCCGGCCCGTATAAGTGCTGGCTGCCGGTGGCGAACCAGAATTCGTAAGGTTGGGCGTAGATCATTCGAGTTCCTGCCTTTCGATTTGATTTGGTTTTATAAGCAACACGATTTTTCCGGCTTATTTCCGCCCACTCGACCCGATCCCGGCCAGTAACACGATTTTTCCGTCTTATTCAAATTACTCTCCAGTTGCAGCAGCGGCAGCGTTCGCGGCGATCGACTCCGTGTCAGCCCTGCCGGCCTGCTCCTTCCAAGCCTTCAGCCGCTTCATCACATCGTTCCCGCCCCGACCGAAATAATCGTGCAACCCCATGTACTCGCGGTACAGCTCCTCGTACACCGTCACATGCTCGGGGATCGGCCGGAACGTCTCCGCCTTAACCCGCGCCATCCGCCCTGCCGCTTCCACGAGGCTGTCGTAGCCGCCGGCGGCCGACCCGGCCGCCACCGCGCCCAGCATCGCCGCGCCGAGCGCCGGCGTCTGCTTGGAATCCGCGATCTTGATCTCGCGGTTCGTCACGTCCGCGTAGATCTGCATGAGCAGCCGGTTGCGCTGCGGCAAACCGCCGCAGGCGTACAGCTCATGCACCTCCACGCCGCTCTGGTGGAACGCTTCTATGATGCGGCGCGTCCCGTACGCCGTCGACTCGAGCAGCGCCCGGTAGATCTCCTCGGGCTTCGTCTGCAGCGTCAGCCCGAGTATGAGCCCGGTCAAGTCCGTATCGACGAGCACGGAACGGTTGCCATTCCACCAATCGAGCGCGAGCAGGCCGGTCTCGGCAGGCTTGTAGGCCGCCGCCTCCCGCTCCAGCCACTCGTGGACACTAATCCCTTCGCTTTCAGCAGCCTCATGCACCGCGGCTGGGACGCCGTGCTCCACGAACCAGGCGAAAATGTCGCCGACCGCAGACTGCCCCGCTTCGTAGCCGAAGTAGCCGGGGATGATGCCATCCTCGACTACGCCGCACATGCCCTCGACCGGCTTCTCCTCGGTCGCGAGCACCAGATGGCAGATGGACGTGCCCATCGCCATCACGAGCTTGCCCGGCGTCACGACGCCCACGCCGGGGACGGCCGCATGCGCGTCGACGTTGCCGACGGCTACAGCCGTGCCGGGCCGTAGGCCCAGCACCGCCGCCATCGCGTCGGTGAGGCCGCCGGCCCGCGTCCCGAGCGGCGAGACGTCGCCTCGCAGCTTCGTCTCGGCCAGATCGGCGAGCCGCGGATCGAGCGCGGCCAGGAACGCGCGGTCCGGGTAGCCGTCCTGCTTGTGCCAGATGGCCTTGTACCCGGCTGTGCAGCTGTTGCGGGTGAACCGGCCGGTCAGCTGCAGCGTCACCCAGTCGGTCGCTTCGAGGAATCGGTCGGCGGCCGCATACACCTCCGGCGCCTCGTTGAGAATTTGCCACACCTTGGCGAGCATCCACTCCGAGGAGATTTTCCCTCCGTACCGCGCCAAGAACCGTTCTCCTCGTGCCTCGGCGATCCGATTGATCTCATTCGCTTCATCCTGCGCCGCGTGGTGCTTCCACAGCTTCACCCAGCTATGCGGATGGCCGCTCCAGCCCGCCTGCAGGCACAGCGGTTCCCCCGCCGCGTCGACAGGCAGCATCGTGCAGGCGGTAAAGTCGATGCCGATGCCGACAACGGCCGACGGATCGACGCCCGATGTCCGCAGGACCGCCGGGATCGACCGCTTCAGCACCTCCAAGTAATCGCCGGGATGCTGCAAGGCCCAGTCCGCCTCCAGCTTTTGCCCCGTGCCGGGCAGCCGCTCGTCGATGACGCCGTGAGGATACGACGTCACATGATCGGCGATCTCCGCTCCGTTCGACAAATCCACCAGCACCGCGCGCCCCGACTCTGTTCCGTAATCGACGCCTATCGCATATTTCGCCGTGAAAGCCATTAAGAGTTCCTCTCCTTCCTTTGACCGTAGTAAGCGTTTGCACCATGCTTTCTGAGAAAATGCCGGTCCAGCAGCGCCTGATTCATCGGCGCCTGCCGGGGATTCAGCTGGTACGTGTGCAGCGCCATCTTCGCCACCTCTTCCAGCACGACGGCATTGTGCACCGCCTCATGCGCATCGCTCCCCCAGGCGAACGGCGCATGGCTGTTCACGAGAATGCCCGGCATGAAGGCCGGGTCGAGGCCATGCTGGCGCAACGTCTCGATGATGACCTGGCCGGTCTCCATCTCGTAAGCTCCGCTAATCTCGGCATCCGTCATCGCCCGCGTGCACGGAATCTCGCCGTAGAAGTAGTCGGCATGCGTCGTGCCAAGCGCCGGAATGGAGCGCCCAGCTTGCGCCCAGCTCGTAGCCCAGGGAGAGTGCGTATGCACGATGCCCCCGATCTGCGGGAAAGCCCGATACAGCGTCAAGTGCGTCGGGGTATCGGAGGAAGGCTTCAGCTTCCCCTCCACCACTTCGCCTTCCAGATTCAACACGACGAGATCGTCCACCCGCAGCCGGTCGTACGGAACGCCGCTTGGCTTAATGACGACAAGTCCCCGCTCCCGGTCGATCCCGCTCACGTTCCCCCAAGTGAACGTCACGAGCCCATACCGCGGAAGATCCAGGTTCGCCTCCAACACTTGCTCTTTTAGTTGTACTGACAACCTTGTCCCACCACCCACAAAATGAGATCAATTCTGATTATTATTATAAAATTGTACGTACAAATTTACTAGCATAATTTTGTTAGGGCATGGTGTGAATGAGGCGCATGGCCGATCTGTATAGTAAAAAATCTACTTTAGAGCAGCACCGAAACACGCGTACGGCTAATCTGGAAAATCAGCGCGTAGCGCCCCTCCCCCAATAAGTACGGCAAAAAAAGCCATAATCGTGCCATCCCCGCCATATCCGGCCAACCGTTCTACCAGTACGATGAAAGCATACTACCCATATTTCGCACGACAGTTCACGTTCGAAATTTGGGTGAGGAGGGATGCACATGACTTCGATTCCGTTCACAAAGGCCGAGCAGGTGTGGCGCATTCGCCCGGTCCAATGGGCCTCTGTCCGGAAGGGCGAGCTGTCGAACCGCTACTTGAACATGCTGCTGCGCTGGGTGCCGTATTGCGATTCGACGTTCGAGGAATGGCCGAACCGCCCGAACTGCGGGCATTTCTTCGGCGGATGCCATGGGTACGGCACGGATACGTCCTACCCGGCCGCGCTGTACGCCGTCTTGGCGAAGATCGGCGAGTTCGATGAGGAAGCGACCGGGGTTTCACGGGAACGGTTGAAAACCAGGGCGATCCAGGGGATCCGGTACCTCGGCTTCACGCACGGCTCCGGTCCGGAGGACTGCGTCCGGCCGCTCAGCCACAATCCGGCGAACAGCGGGTTGAAGTGGGGCCGCCCGGATGAGGATTATTTCCGCGCCACGCAGACCGGCAACAGTATCGCCGCACTCTGCACGGCCGCCCAGTTCTTGTGGGATGATCTGGACGAGGAAGCGAAGCTGATGGTGCAGACGATCGCAGCATCGTACGCTGACCGGTGGTGCGAGGTCCGTCCGAGAAGCGGAGTGTACAACGACACCCAGGAGGAAGAGAACGCCTGGACGGCTAACGGCATAAGTGCCGCGATGAATTTGTTCCCGGACCATCCGAACGCGGAGAAGTGGAAAACCGGATTCATCCGTTGGGCGCTTAATTCGGTGGTGTCTTACAAGGACTGCTACATTCAGGAAAAGGTGCTTCCCGCGAAGACTCGCCGGACGGCGCCAACGGAGATTCCACCTTTCATCAACGTCACGCTCCACGCTGACTATACGACGGAGAATCACGGCTTCGTGCATCCGGACTATCTGAAGTCCGGGATCAACCTGCGCGCGACCCATCTCGTGGGAGCCTGGATTGGCGGCGAGGAGGCGTTGTCCTGCGCTTTGTACAACAATGAGGAGATCTACGAGCGGGTTATCCTGAAGTGCATTCAGGCCGACGGCTTCGGCATTGCGGTGCAAGGTCAGGACTGGTACTACAACAAGCAGCATGAGTCGCTCTTCACGCACGCAGTCATGAACGTGGTGCATGAGCATCCGGATGCGGCGATGATCGAGCGGGACGTGCTCAGCCGGATGGAACAAGTGCAGCTTAGCCACTCCAGCGGGTGTCTCGTCGAGGAGAAGGCGGAGGAATATTGGCTCACCCCGTTCCAGTCGCTCAAGCATATCGAACCGCTCAACATGCTTAGCCTGCTGAAAAGCTTCCTGCTGCACAGCTTCGGCGGCGACGGCGTCCCTCCCAGCGACCGGGAGGCGTTCCACCGGAGAATGGATGGCGTGCATCATTATCCGTACGGGAGCTTTATCATTCATAAAACGAAAAGGGCGTTCTCCGCGTTCAACTGGCGCAGCAATGTGATGGGGCTTACGCTGCCGGAATCCGGGATCTGGAGTCTGACGCCGATGTTCAACAACTACGTCGGCACCGTTGAGTTCGAGACGTCGAACGGGGTGAAGGGGCTCACCAACGAAACCCGCGTCCGTCATGTCGAGCGCGCCCATGTGGTCCCGCAAGCCGATGGCTTCGGGGCATGCGCGGCGATTCCGCGTGGCGACCGGGAGCTGCTGCAGCATGTGGCGTTCGTGTCGCTGCCGGATGGGCGTACGGTCTATATGGAACAAATTCATGCCGTTAAGCAATGCCGGATCAGGCGAATGCATACGGGGATCATAGGCGTCCGCAACGAGCGCTACAAGCAGCTTCCGGATGTGGCGCGGGGCTACCGGACGTTGTACGGACCGGGCGGAACGGCGAAGACGTTCGAGGGAATGTTCGGCGGTTCTCCGGATGAACGGGATGCCTTCATGCCGGTCCCTTATCTCAACCTCGATCAGCAGGTCGGATTCCAAGTGCTCGGTTCGGCCGGCATGCAATATTGGAATCGTCATGAGTTTCCGAAGTATACCGGAGTGGAGAACACGCTCGTGCTGAACGCGCGGGAGCAAGTCGAACTGGAGCCCGGCGACAGCCTGCCTTCCCTCACCGTATTCACTCTGCCGAACCGCACGCTGGAGGAGACGGCCCGGCACGCGGCCGAGACGGTGCAACTGGAGGGCGCGGACCGGCAGGCGATGGTGTTCGAGTCGCAGGGCTGCCTCGTGTACGCCAACTTCGGCGACGCGGATCGGACGGTTACGGCGGCCAAGCCGCTCGCCTTCGCGCTCGGCAGTCGGCTGGCCGTCTACGAGGGGAGCAACCGGATCGAGCCGGAGGCATGGACATGGAGCGGCCGCCTGGGCTCGTTCAGCAGCGGATATCTCACCGAGGCGTGCTCGCTCACTGCTGAGCTTGCCGACGGGCGGCCCGCAGAAGAGGCATCTCCTGCGGCGTGGTCGCTCGACATAGCGGTCTTAGCCGATCGCCTGCTCATAGCCAACAACTCGTCGGAACGACTGCGGGTACAGCTGTTCGGCCGCGACGAATCGCAGCCGCACCGATCGGTGGAGCTAGGTCCGCAAGCATTCGCTACACTCCCAAGATCGTGGTAGAAAACGCATTGTACCCAAGCCTCGAGGCTTGGGTACAATAGCTTTTTAATAGGCTTAAATTATAACCTTACTTCTCCAAACCCCGGATCCAGTCCGCCATATCGCGGATCAGGACCTCCGGAACGTTCGCAGACCGGTTGTATTCCATCCCGGTAGAGATGCCGTCATATTCGGTCAGGAGATGGTTCAGCTTCGAATAAGATTTGTACGTCACATCGGTGCGGCCGGCCAGCGCCTGCTTCCACCCTTCCAGCTGGGTCATCGGCACTTGCCAGTCATTCTCGCCCTGCAGCAAGAGCATCGGCGTCGATTGGCCCTTCGCAGCCGCGGCCGCGGCGTAGTCCCGCTGTTCGTACCACCAATACGCTCCTCCGATCGGGAACTGCTGCGGCAGGTTATCTTTGGAGTACTCGGGATTTTTCACGAGCTTCGCGATCTCGTTCCACATAGCGGCGGATTGCACGACCCCCTCGACGGGAAGGCCGGCCTGCTTCATCCGCTCGATCAGCACTTGCTGCTGCTCCTGCAGCACATCCACGAACGTACCGCTCGGAGCGGAAAGCCCGATCACGCCGGCGATGCGATGACTGCTGTCCTTAGCCACGATCTTCGGCAGCACGAAGCCGCCTTGGCTGTGTCCCGCCACATAGATTCTCTTCGGGTCGATCTCCTTCGTGCCCGCCAGTACGTCGATCGCCCGGTTGACATCATCCACAGACTCCTGATCGATCGTGAATTTCGGAATCGCCTGTACTTTGAACGGATGCTCCTTCGTGACCTTTTCATACCGTAACACCGCAATACCTTGGCTCGCGAGACCGGCCGCAATGTCGCGGAAAGGCTTCGCCCCGCCGATCGTGGAATCCCGGTCATGCGGTCCCGAGCCCTGGACGAGCACGACGGCCGGGAACGGCCCCTCCCCCAACGGCTGCGTCAAAGTGCCAGGCAAGGCCAAAGCGCCTTCCCCTACCACAACCTCACGTTCCTTATAAGCATCTTGCTTGTCATACGCGGGACGCTGATAAGGCTCCGCCTGTCCGGCCGCCGGGGTGAGCGACCAATCGTCCACGAGCCCGCTCGGAGCGAAACGGAGCGTGAGCTGGATCGGCATTTTTTCGGTCACACATTCCAAGGTTACGCTGTTATGTACGGCATTCGTCTGTATGTCGACCACGTTCATCTGCAGGTAACGGCCGAACAGCGGTTTGTTGCCTTCCCAGATGGCCTTCAGCAGCGGCTCCGGCAGAACGGCTTGCAGCGTCGCGCTCAATCGGCTCCAAGCTTCGGAGTATTGTCCATTCTCCAGCTGATGCAGGAACAGAGTGGCTTGGGATCCGTAGTCTTTCTCGCTGACGACGATTTGATGGAGCTGCGCATCCCAACCGATGCCGCTGCCGAATGCACGATGTATGACTTCCAGCGGCACATATGTAGATTCGTCAATCAGTTGAACGGCGGACGACAGCTGAACGCTCTCCCCGTTAACGGTAGCCTGCGTATCCCCGATTCGTACACGAACGGCCGTCTTCCCTCGCTTCAAGTCCACACTGCGAGTCTCATCCATCCATGTCACTTGCGCGCCCAGCGATTCCGCCACCAAGCGGGCCGGTACTAATTGTTCCGCCTGCACGGCAGCCTCCGATAGGCCTTTCAATTCCGCCAAGGGTGCGGATACAGGTGCCGGTGTGGGTGCGGCTCCAGCTCCGTGCGCCACCGTCGGTACCGTTAACGCTGCCGCTAGTAGAGTCGTTACCGCCCATTTCCCATTTAACGTGATTAAGCTTTTTTTCAACCCAATCTCCCTCTCTCTCTCTTTTGATGCTCTATCTATCACGTCAGTAATACGTTTAACCGGTAAGGAAAGTTCATTACCTCTCGAAAAAAATGTTGGCCATACCCGAAAATGTGGTAGATGGAAGAAAATGAGAATATAATGGTTATATTCTGTACATCGAAAGGTAGATAGGAATGAGAAGCATAAAGCCGGGTCGTGGGCCGTCCTCACTGGGCGCAATAGGGAGTATTGCGGTAGGGGCATTTGGTGTGTTTTGGACCCTTTCAGCTGCGTCGATGGGGGCTCCTCCTTTTTTTGTAATCTTTGGTGTCGTCTTTGTTGGATTAGCCATCATTCAGGGAATTTATCACTTTATGAACGCGACTCGCTCGAACCGGATGTCATTGCTGGATATTACAGAGCATGGCGAAGAACCGGACCCTTTGAATGTTCTCGCAGCCGAACGTAAGGGCTCCCTTGAGCAACCTGGAGAGAAACAGCTTCAGATCCCGGGCAGTGTGAATTACTGTCCCTTCTGCGGAAATAAAATCACGGATCCTACCCACAAATACTGCATGAGCTGCGGAAAAGAAATTCGAGGAAACTCGATGTAAGCAGCATGCAACTTTTTGCAAACGGTGGCGCTTCCCGCGCCAAAATCCGCTATCGTCATGACTCCGCTCCTCCTGTTCAAAACGAAGGAGCCCCTACCTCGTAAGGGGCTCCTCGAAAAGTTATTTATTGCGGCAGGCTCAACCCCGCTACAGTCGTCAAAGCGACCATGCTCCCGGCCGGAACTTCGACCGTAACGGCACCGCCCGCGCCAGAGTTCACCGTGCCGGCTTCCGCGACCTTGCCGGCGCCGCCACCGTTCCAGACCAGCACCTTGAATTGGGTGTTGGCCGGCAGTGAGCCGATGCTGAACGTACCGGCGGTCCCGTCCCGGTTCAGCGCGAATACGGTCCACTCCCCGTTCGGGCCGTGGAACGGCGTGATCAGCTTAAGCCCGGTTGTATCGCTGTTGTTGTAGCCGAGCACTTGCCAGCCTTCACCGGTCGTATTGGCCATCAGCCACTGCATGTAATAAGCCGGACGCAGCGGCCAACGATCCTGACCCGGCGCCGGGTCGAACAAGTACCCGATCAGCGAGTAATCCTGATAAGTGAAGTCATACTGCGCCCGGTAAGCGTCCCACTTCGCCAGACCGGTGAAGCCTAGGTTCACAGCCTGCATGTCGAACCAAGCTTGCTCGAACGCCGCGATATTCGTCTCGTTGATGCCGGTGACGAAATCCCCGTACTTGCCCGCGAGCGTGGCGGTCAGCGCCCCGCGGCGGTATGGATTCACGTTCATGATCGGCCGCTTCGGATCGTTATCATAGAACTTGTAACCCCGTACGCCGTATTCGGTGATCGAGAGCGGCTTGCGCAAGGCAGGGTCGATTGCCTGGTAGATCCCGGTGATGTCCCGGAACCGTTGCTGCATATAGGCGGTATCCCAATAGTTCCAATAGATGTGGACCGACCAACCGTCGAGAACGTCGCCCATATGATCCGCCATATACGTGAACCAGGTCAGCTGATTGTTGTACACGAGGTCCCCGCCGACGAATTGGATGTGATCGCGGATGCCCGCTTCCTTCAGGTACGTGTTGAGCAGCCGGTAGTATTGCTCGTACAGCTCCGGCTTCACCCAGCTGGTGTTCACTTCGTTCTGAATCGTAATTTGCCGAACGGCCGTCAAGCCCCGGTTCTTCACCAGGTCGATGAGCGTGTCGGCGAATTGCCGCATATTCTCTTGCATCAGCTCCGCCTGCTTGACCGGATCGTCTCCCGGTGCACGTTCGATGAACCACCAGGTTACGTTGACGATCGCCCCCGCCTCATGCGCCAGCTCCACCGTGTGGATGAACGACTCCAACCGGTTCTCGTTGCCGGCGTCAAAGTTCACGGGCGAGAGGAAAATCCGGGTCAAGCCCGGCTTCAGCGCCTTCACTTTGGCTTCGACGTTCTCCAGCTCCTTGGGCGGCTCGTTTCCGGTGAAGCCCCGAGATGGATCGTTAAGCGCCGTGTAGAGGTGCATGTTCATTTGGGCCCCATAGCCCTGAAAATCCGGTACTACCACTCGCCCCGGGTTCACGGCAAACTCCGTGACGGCAGTCTTCGCCTCCAGCACGGTCGTATTGCCGGTCTGTTCGGTCTGCACAAGCGCCTGAGCGGAGATCGTGTCCCCCAGCGACGCCTGATCGACATTCAGCGTTAGCTTGCCTCCGGGCGAGGCCAGATCCGTTTCATTGCTGGTAGCCACATGTTTGCCTTGCGTGTCGTACAGCTTCAGCTGCAGCTTCTTGATCGTGTCGGGAGCCGTCCCCCCTGGCTGTGTCGGGGAAACTTGCAGGACGAGCTTCGTCCCTGCCGCATCCCGGAGTGCATAGGCGGAGAACGCATACTCGCTGTCCTTGGCCACGGCCGCGCCTGCCGGCAGCAGCAGGAGCAGGAGCAGCAGAGCGGTGAGACCCATTGCCGTTTTCCTTGTCACGGTGCGCATCATCATCCATTCCTCCTTAGACTAGTCAAGAATACGCTTACAAGCATACCAAATTTGCCCCCTCCCTTATATGGAAGAAGTTGCACAACTATTTCATTTTTTGTTCAAACTCCAAGCCCCTTGCTCCATCCTTCGCCACACTTCATAGAATGGTCACGATTTCCTTGCGAAAAAATGAACTGTCGGCAGGGTTTCCCGCGTATATACCGTATATAATCGTATGATCTGGTATTACCCAAAGGAGGAAGATGAGGATGGCGATCGGGACCGTAACCGTCCAACAACTAGTGGATCGATTCTCGCTGGAGGTGCTGGTGGGAGGCGAACATTTGCATAGACCGATCGAGAAGCCGAAGGCGCATCGCCCGGGGCTGGAATTTACCGGCTATTTCGATTTTTTCTCCCATGCCCATGTGCAGGTGTTGGGGCGCAAAGAAATCGCGTATTTGCATAAGCTGTCCGACGAGGATCGCAACGAGCGGATCGGCAATGTGGTGAAATATCATCCGCCTTGCTTTGTCGTGACCCGCAGCCTGGAGGGGCTGCCGTATTTGACCAAGCATTGTGAACGGGAGGGCATCCCGCTCCTGCGTACGGCACAGCCGACGTTCAGGTTCCTCGATCTGGTCGATACGTTCCTAGCCAAAGCGCTCGCTCCCGAGATCGCCATTCACGGCGTCTGCGTGAACGTGTCGGGCATCGGCATTCTGCTGCGCGGCAAGTCGGGGGTCGGCAAGAGCGAGACGGCCCATACGCTTATCCGGCGCGGCCACCGGCTCGTCGCGGACGATATGGTCGTACTGAAGAAGATCGGCCCGGAGACGATTCTCGGCACACACAATGGGACGAACAAGGAGTTTCTCGCCCTGCGCAGCATCGGCCTCGTGAACGTGTCCCGCCTCTACGGCCGGCGCGCGTTCCAGGACGAGACCCGGATCGTGCTCGACATCGAGCTCACCAAGTGGCAGGACAACGCACTGAACAACGATCTCGAGCTGGAGCCGAAATTCACGGAGTACATGGACGTCCGCATCCCGCATATCGAGATTCAGCTGCAGCCCGGACGCGACGTAGCAGGCCTCGTGGAAGCCGCCGCGAACAACTTTTATTTGAAGATGCAAGGCTACAGCGCGGTCGATGAATTCATGCGGCGGTTGGAGCAGGAGCATCGGTAACAGCTCATAGGGAAGGCTCCCTCTCAAACGAAAGTTTGTGGTGGGAGCTTTTTTCTATCATTTCTTTATATAGGCTTTCTATTGGACAACTTCCCGTTTCCAAACGAAGCACTCTCGCATCTACTACTAGGGAGTACGAACTTGGGAGGGATGCTTCGTGGCGGTATTGTTTAAACAAGTAGGGAATACGGCGAGATTCACAGCGTGCGCCGCAGTGAAGACGAAGTTGGGCGTATTGAAGATCAGCGTGGTGGAAACGCAGCAAGTCCCGAATGGCCGGCTGAACGGAGTACTGCAAATCGCTCTGAACGGGAAGCCTCTGCTCATCTCATCCGGCAGCGTATTGCCGAGATCGGCGGGATGCAATCGCAAGACGAAACCGGCCTGCGCTTGCAAGAAGAAACCTGCATGTCCGTGCAAGAAGGCAGGGAGTTGTCGTTGCAAAAAGAGAGCGAGACCCTCCTGTATCCGATCGTCGTTCCGAGCGATCAACGGCAATCTTGTCAATCAGCTGAGTCCGGCGATACTAGCCGCTTTCCGGAGGCTCAGAAGAGAGATACTCGCCTTCCGGCGGAAGAATACGGTGTCGCCGAATCTGCCCTGCTTCATCGTGTTACCTGTCTGCCGGGTGACCGAAGCGCGCGTCGTATTGAGTTGCAGAGCGACGGGAAAATCGATGTTGGACTGTGTCCGTGAAGGGGAAGAGTTCTACAATAGGTGCAAGGGTGATTGTTGACGCTGCCCAAAAAACAAACCCGCCGGGGATGACCCGGCGGGTTATTGGTAGTTCACCGATTCCCATCACCAAGGCGCCTGCCGGCTCGTCTGCGTCGCCGTCTGGTATTCACTCAGGTATTGCGAGACTTCCGCCTGTACGTCCTCGACCGACCGCGCATCGTCGCGCAGGAAGTAGTCGATCCACTTCTTCCCGTATCGGACGTGATTCACCTCTTCGGACCAATCGACGTCCGCGAACAGCTGCGACCGGTAATCCCGCTCCTGCTCGTAATAGCGGGCCCGCTCGCTCTTCCGCGGCATGAAGAACACTTCCAGGCCGAGCGTCAAGTAGCACAGCCGGTGCAGGAGCGGCATCGCTTGCGATCGCTCGAACAGCACCATGTTGATCTTGCTCGGCTCGACGCCCAGCTCGCGAAGGCGCAGCGCGCCGAACTCGGCATGGCGCACCTCGTCCCAGAAGTGATGCGCGATGTCCAGAAAATACTGCCTCGGCGCCTCGAGCTTCCAAGAGTCGTAGATGATCGTGGCGAGCAAAGCGGCCGCATACAATTCATTGAAATACACTTCGAATTCGCCGATGCACCGTTCGCGAAGCGGGAGTGTCTTCTTCTCCTCGTACGTGCCCAGATCGGCTGTGTGCAACCTGTCGTTGAAGACGATCGGGGTGGGCCAGGCTATGCGCGGAGAGACCGGGCGATGGGCGGTTCCGGCTACTCTTGGCTTGCACCCGTTCAGCCCGCCTGCCGATTTGATCAGCCCTTCCATATACAAGTTCCACTCCGCTACCTCGAGTCGCTTGGGCTGCGTGTCTGCCTTGCGGATGTCGCCGATCACCCTCCACTCCCGCTCGGCGTCCTGCTCGAGCCGCTGCAGAATGCGAATCTCCATCGCGTTGGCCGACGGGTCCGCCGCCGCGAGATGCTCCCGGTACGCGTCCGTCAGTCGAAGCACGACGAGCGACAGTCCGGCCAAGAAGCTCTGCGGATCCGGCGCCTGCACAAGCTCTTCGCCTACGAGCTCGAGCGCCGGCTCGATGCTGACGCCGCGATGCCCGCCCCGCATCTCCTCGAGTCGTCCCTGCAGCTCGAACACCCGCTCCGCATGCGCGAACAGGAAGTAGCCGAGCCGCAGCTTCACCTCCCAATCCGGCTCCTGGAGGAACCAGTAGGCCAGCGCCCGTACGCAGCTCATCTCCACGAACGCATACCGTCGGAACAGTTCCACAGACTTGGCGATTTCCAGGCCGCCCTGCGAGCGGCTCTCCGCGTATTGCTGCAATTCGTTTTTCATCGCACCCACCCCCTAGGTTGACTGTTGGATCACTTCCTATTCTCCATTGTCCGCAACCCGGTGGAATTCCGCTATAGGCAATTCGTCGAAAAGCATCGCTAATTTTTTGGATGGAATGTAATTTCCTTTCACAACGGTTCGGAGGTGGAATCTCGGACGATCAGCTCCGGCTCGAAAATATGCTCGAGCTGCGCAAGCGGCCGTCCTTCGATCATGCCGATTATCCACTCGGCCGCCAAGGCGCCCATCTCGAACTTCGGGTGCGTCAGTGTCGTGAGCTTCACTTCCGTCGCGGTCGCGTAGGCGGAATCGTCGAAGCCGACGATCGACACTTGCTCCGGCACGCGAAGCCCGGCTTGGCGAATCGCCTCGAGCAGCTTGACCGCCAGCTCGTCGTTGTAGCAGACAAAGGCGGTCGGCCGGTCTGGCCGTTCCAGCAGCGCCATGGCCGCCCGGTACGGCTCGTGCGCCTTCGTCTCCGTCGTGTAGTGGACGACGGCTTCCGGCGCGAGAGCGACTCCGTGCTCCTGGTGGGCGCGTAGAAACCCCTTCAGCCGGTTAACGCCCTGCAGGTCGTCAACCTTGAAGAAGCCGGCCAACCGCCGATGGCCGAGACGGATCAAGTGGTCCGTCGCTTGGAACGTTCCCCCCTCGTCGTTCACCTTGATCACCGGACAGCTCAGCTCGGGGTAACGCTCATTGATCATGACATAGGGGATTCGGTTATAGTCCATCGCCAAATACAGGCCCAGATTCGAATTGCCCTCGGCGCTGCGCGTCGGCTCGACGATCAGGCCGCTGAGCGGCTCGCTCCTCATTTGCTCCAGGCTCAGCTTCTCTTCGCGTTTGTCGTTGTCCGTACTGGAGAGGAGCATCCGGTAGCCGCGCTCCCGGAGCACCGCTTCCGCCCCTCGTACGATGTGGGGAAAAATATAATCGGAGATATACGTAGTCACGAGCCCTACTGTCTTCACGGCTGCTGGACCTTCGAGCGCAGGAGCTGCGGGCGGTGCCGAGACGAAGGTGCCCTTGCCCTGCACGCGATGGATACGGCCTTCCCGCTCCAGCTCGCCGAACGTCTGGCGGACGGTTTGCCGGCTCACGCCGTATTGTTCGGCGATCTCGTGTTCGGTTGGCATTTGATCTCCCGCCCGGTACCGGCCTGCGTCGAACCAGGCGAGGATCTCATGCTTCAGCTGCATATATTTGGGTGTCACTTTGAATTCGGAAGCCATGTCGGAATCGGCACCTCATGCTACATTCTTGGAATATTGGAATTTCTGCCAAGAGGGAGGGCCGCCATGAGATCAGGCGGCCCTTCCCTGCTGTGAACCATTATAGCACAGCGCTTCTCAGTTGTATGTACAACCCGGCTACTCCTTCGGGTGGATCATCTCCTCCGGCCGCACCACCGCGTCGAATTGCTCGGCCGTGAGCAAGCCGCTCTGCACCGCCGCCTCGCGCAGCGTGAGCTGCTCGCGGTGCGCCTTCTTGGCGATCTTCGCCGCGTTCTCGTAGCCGATGTGCGGGTTCAGCGCCGTGACGAGCATAAGCGACTCGTCCAGGTAGCGGCGAATGACTTCGCGGTTCGCCTCCATGCCGTCGAGAGAGTTCAAACGGAACGAGTCGGCGGCATCGGCGAGCAGGCGCACCGACTGCAGGAAGGCGTGGATGATGACCGGCTTGAACACGTTCAGCTCGAAGTTGCCCTGGCTCGCCGCGAAGCCGATCGTCGCATCGTTGCCCATCACCTGGCAGGCGACCATCGTCATCGCTTCGCTCTGCGTCGGGTTCACCTTGCCGGGCATGATCGAGCTGCCCGGCTCGTTCTCCGGGATCGTCAGCTCGCCGATGCCGCAGCGGGGCCCGCTCGAGAGCCAGCGCACGTCGTTCGCGATCTTCATCAGATCTGCGGCCAGCGCCTTGAGCGCCCCGTGCGCGAACACGAGCTGGTCGTGGCTCGTCAGCGCGTGGAACTTGTTCTCCGCGCTGACGAACGGCTCTCCTGTCTCGCGGGCCAGCTCCGCCGCCGCGAGCTCCCCGAAGCGGGGATGGGCGTTCAGCCCCGTCCCCACCGCGGTGCCGCCGACGGCGAGCTCGTACAGGCCGTGCAAGCTCTGGCGCAGCATCGCCCCGCTCTTGCGCACCATGGCGAGCCACCCGCTCACCTCCTGCCCGAGGGTGAGCGGGGTGGCGTCCTGCAGGTGGGTGCGCCCGATCTTGACGATGTCGGCGAACGCCGCGACCTTGCGCTCGAGCGTGCGCTCGAGCTCGGCCAGCGCCGGCAAGAGCCGCTGCCGGGCGGCGAGCACGCCGGCCACGTGCATCGCCGTGGGAAACGTGTCGTTCGAGCTCTGCGAGCGGTTGACGTCGTCGTTCGGGTGGATGCGCGCCTCGCTGCCCGCTCCCTCTAACCGCTGATTCGCCAGACGCGCGATCACCTCGTTCACGTTCATGTTCGTCTGTGTCCCGCTGCCTGTTTGCCAGACGACGAGCGGGAACTCATCGTCCCATCGCCCGGCGATCACCTCGTCGGCGGAAGCGGCGATCGCCGCCGCCTTCTCCTCCTGGAGCTTGCCGAGCTGCCGATTGGCGAGCGCCGCCGCCTTCTTCAGCCGAGCCAGCGCGTGGATGACCTCGATCGGCATCCGTTCCGTGCCGATGCGGAAGTTGTTGCGGCTGCGTTCCGTCTGCGCGCCCCACAGCTTGTCCGCGGGCACGCGGACTTCGCCCATCGTGTCGTGCTCGATCCGGTAGTCCATAGCAGTCCCTCCATGTGTCCATAAAATTGGTTGATTTCCATAGATTACCCCAATCGGACCGGTGACAAACGAGCGAGGAGGCTGATACTCACCGGTCCCTCGCGTACAACTCGAGCCAGGCCGGCCAGTAGCCGAGGCTGATCGCCAATTGACCGGACTGGAGATTACTAAGTGCGGTCGAGTAGTACGGCGTCACACCTGCCTCCAATACAGCCCGGGTCAATGTCCCGACGATCGCTTTGCCGATCCCCTTGCCTTGATAGTCCGGCTTCACGTCGACGCCGATCTGCCACATGAGCTCGCAATCCTCCGAGGCTCCTGCTATCCCCACGAGGGTGCCGTCACACTCGGCCACGACTGCGATTCGATCCGGTCGCAGGGCGTCTAACCGAAATGCCAAGGCATGAGGGAATTCGGTATGCTCGTAGAGCCGTTCCGTTATCTCTCCGCCATAGTAAGTAGTGAGCGTCACCCCTTGCGGGATATGGACCGGCTTCAGGTCATCGCTCGAGCACACATACTTCTGGTCGGGTCCCGCCATAAACTGCCTGTCTGGCGTGACATATTCCTCCAGCCGGGCAATCGTCTGCGCCGAGAACAGCTCTCCGCACGTCAAGCCGCCCAGCTGTTCGCGCGCCCAGTCGAGCCGCTCCGCACTGCATGTGACGACCGCGCCTCTTCCCATTGTGGCTACACCTAACGACTGCTTGCGAATCGGGAAGCGGAACCGCCCCTCCCGGAGCTCCGCCTCGCATACGATAACTCGATCGGACAAGAAATCGTCTTCCACACATGCCATATTGGCAGCCAGTACGGTTCGAAGAATACGTGCGGCGGACTTTTTATCGGATGCCATCGGTTCACTCCTTCGATCCTTTTAATTTCAATGTAGCGAATGCTTTTGAATCCCGCAACTAAAATGCTATTGTAAATGAAAGGGGGTAAAGTGGAATGAGCCGCATAAACCGCATGAACCGTTTCCCATCGACCGCGACCGGATATCTGCGTTCCGTGCAACTCTTGAGGGACGAAGTCCCGTCCTTCGAGCAGTTCCCGTACCACCTCCCTGCGCTCCGCGAGTTGGACACCTTGGAGCTTCACCCCAAGGTTACGTATATAGTAGGCGAGAACGGCATGGGCAAGTCCACGCTGCTGGAGGGGCTTGCTGTCGCTTGGGGCTTCAATCCGGAGGGCGGCAGCCAGAACTTCGCCTTCTCGACGTATGCCTCCCACTCCGAGCTCCATCGGCATCTGCGTCTGGTGCGGGGGGCGCTTCGACCGAGGGACGGGTTCTTCTTCCGCGCCGAAAGCTACTATAACCTCGCGAGCAACATCGAGGAGCTCGATCGCGAGCCCGGGGGTGGCCCGAAAATCATTCAGAGCTTCGGCGGCAAGTCCCTGCACGAGCAGTCCCACGGCGAGTCGTTTTTCGCTGCGTTCATGAACCGGTTCCGGGGCGACGGCCTGTACGTGATGGACGAGCCGGAGGCGGCGCTGTCCCCGTTCCGCCAATTGTCCATGCTCGCCCGCATCCATGACCTGATCCGGAATCGCTCGCAATTCATCATCTCCACCCACTCCCCGATCCTGATGGCCTATCCGGATGCGATCATTTATCAGCTGACTTCCAAGGGGATCGAGCGGGTGAGCCTGGAGGAAACCGAGCATTACCAACTGACCCGGCAGTTTTTGAACAATCGGGAGGGGATGCTGGAGGAGCTGTTTCGCGAGTAGGCACCGGCGGTAGGTAACAAATGCACGGGCTGAGATAGTCGGGCGAAGTACTGGTTCTTGTGCTCGGCTGATGCGCTGACTGATGTGTCTGACTGATGTGTCTGACTGATGCGCTGACTGATGTGCTGACTGATGAGCTAACTGCTGTGTTGGCTGGTGTGCTAAAGCCGAAGGAACTGACGAAATAACGAAGGGGATTTTCTCCCTCTCTTTTCGAGGCCCGGTCGATTTAGTGGGGGGCGAGAGGGAAAATCTCCCTTCTATTTCCTCGAATATAGCCCTAAATCAGCGAAAATGGCCAAAAAAGAGGGAGCTTTTCCCCTTCCAATGCCTCCACTCGCTTGAATCGAATGAAAATGAGGGAGAAATTCCCACTCCTATTAGGATCAACTGGTGATAGAATGGAAGGAGGTGGAAGAAAGATCCGTATGTGAAATAACTGGTGACCAAATGTCGCATAAAGGGTGATCTATATGAACATATTCATAATCCTTCTATTACTTTTACATAATCTGGTGGGCGGCACCGATCAAAATCAGTCCGTACCCGAATTGAGTGAAGAACTCGCCTTAAAATTAAGAGCAGAAGGGCTAGAACGTTTGAGTACATTTATTGACGGTGGTAGTGAATGTGACCAGGGAAAGGCTCCGGCTAGTCAGGAAGGATATTACTATTTTTGTTCGGACCTAGATACTTATGAGGAAATGTATGAATACCTCGAAGAGACGTTTACTCCTGATATAACGAAGAAGTTGATCGAGTCAGTGGTGGTAGTAGATAACAACAGACTGTCTTATCAGAGCGTTGGTTGGGGTTCATTGAACGATTGGTCAAGAGCCAATGGGACGATCGCGAGTAGGGATGAGAAGACAATAAAATATAAATTTAGAGTCCCAGTATTTGGCGATAGCCACCCTCCGAGCGAGATTCAAATTGAATACGAATATATACCTGAACAGGGATGGAGAATAAATAGTCCAGCAAGATCACTAAGGTAGCCATCCTATAACACCGTATAGCTTGCCCTATAGCGGTGAGTCTAGAAAGGAATAAAAACATGTTTGTTTTAAGACTAACCCAAACCTTATTGAAAGATATGAAAGCTACTCCTTCCGAGATCGATGAAATGTCTCCGCTTCTGAGCTGGCATGCTAATATTTATGCGTTAAATAACCGAAAACATATCATTTTTATCAATGATTTAAGCCGCCTATGTGTGATCATTGATGGGGTTAGGAGTTCACAGTTAACCAAGCTGAAAGAAAAATTTAGTTCAACCCTACTTACATATCTAATAAATGAAGGCATAAAGCGCAGTCAAATTGATTTGTATCTAAGAGACGGATCTGAAATAACGATAGCTAAAACAAACAGCAGAAGTGTCTTAGGGACGATGAAAGAAATAACAATCCATACAACAGATACTCGCTTAGAATTTAAGGACCCTATTGCAAGAATGAAATGGTTGAATCGATTAATTTATAAACCGATCGAGTATCAACAACCAATTAAAGTATTTAAAGAAGCGATTCAAAATCGATACTCCTAATCCCTATTTCGGCCAGCCGCCCTTACATGCTGAGCGTACATTGGCCAACAAAAAGGCTGCCGATCCGCGACAGCCTCTTCCAGCCCTTACAATTCCACCCGTTCACTCCCGATCAAAGCCGTGGCCGGGCCATGAACAAACACGTTCCCTTCCATTACCACATTCTCACACGCGGTTAAGTGCACCGCATGTAGCTCGTCTTCCGTAGCCGGGTAAGTCTCCGTCCGTTCGATCGTATTCCCGCGGAAGATCAAGCCGTCCACCGAGTGCCCCCGAACGATCGCCGGGTTGAACGTGCGAAACGTATTGTGCTCGATCCGGATATTCCGGTGGTAACACACGTCGAACCGCGCGGGGTCCTTGATCTCGGGGTCGATGTCGATCACCGCCTTGCCCCACTGCGGGTAGCAATAATTGCAATCGACGAATGTGTTATGCCGGATCGTCATGTCGCGCACCGCGCCGGATTCGAACCAATAGTTCGCGTCTCCGGAAATTTTGATCCCGGTCCCCGGGGTGCTGATCGTATTGTGCTCCAGCAGCACTCGGCCTCGCGTCGTGATCAGAAATCCCCGCGCCCGATTGCCCCGCACCGTGCACCGGCGTACCGTGAAGTCCGCCGACCAGCTGACATTCTCCAGCACATCCTTCTCTTTCATCGTTGCAGGAAGCGGCCGGTCGAACGTGATGGACGTATATTGCGAGTTTAACCGCTTGACCGCTTTGACCGTCAGCCTGTCGTACGCAGCGAGCGATTCATTGTCCACGAATTCCATCACATCGCCTGGCGACGCTACTTCCACACCGACCTGCTGGAAATGCACCAGCTTGACGAGCACGGTATGATCCGCCAGCTTCTCCGCCACCTGGGCATAAATCCCGTGTACGTTGGACGGATCGTCCATTTGATTCTCGAACAGACAATCCTCCATCTCGACAGTGCCGCGGCAGTAAACGAAGTGTGTGGCGTCCGCCAACGTGGAGAACAGTCGGCCCGAGCCCGGCCTGCGCATGACGTTGAACCGGTTCAGGCGGATGTCGGCCGACTTTTGCGCGATGAGCCCCATCCCCACCGCATGATAGACGTTCACCGCCTGCACCTGAACATCCTCGCTGTCTTTGACGAAAATGCCGGGGGCATCGCGTTTGCCGCATTGGATAATGATTACGCCCCCGGGGTTAGGCTTCCGCTTCATCGGACCGACGAACCGGACGGTGCCCGCCACCGCCTCTTCTACCTCCAACTTGGCGAAATGCCCGTAATTCAACGAGTCGCCGCTGCCGTAAGCGGGAGCTTGAGTGACCGGATCCATCTCGATCAAGCCTTTGGCCGGCTGCTTCCAGCCTTCCCCTTCGAAAATCAGTTTCCGGTTCACAATCTCGTAGGCGTACGGTTCGTCCAGCTTCACGTCAACCGACTGCTCCCCCACGTCCAAGACCGTTCCCTGGAACAAAAACGGCTGCTCCCAGTCGATGCTGAAATTGCGGAGCACGACATGGCGGGAATGGTCGACAATGAACGGCGTGATGTACCCGTGGAAAATAAATTCCGAGCCTTGCCCGTCGATCGTAATGGAATCGAACCAGATGAGCGGGAACGCCGCCCGCCGCAGCTTCTCCTGATCGTGGTTGGAAATGAACAGCTGTTGCTCGAAAGCCCGGTCCGGCCAAAAATGATACCGCCCCTTCGGAAACACGAGCACCGGATACTCCAAATCCCGGCAATACTCCAGCGCCCGCGCCACAGCGAGCGTGGAATCTACCGCCGCGGAGCTCCCGACTCGGCCCCCCGCCTGCGGAACCGCGGCTTCGTCCGATGAATCGATCAAGCCGAACTGCTCCATATTGACGACGGTTTGCATCGTATGCATATCTGCCCCACCCTATTCTCTATTCGTTTTCATTCGGATGCGATAACCGCCTGCTTCAGGAAAGCGATATCCGTCAGCAGCAGGTCGCTGAATGCGTCGTCGAGCTTCTTGCCTTTTAGTGCGCGGACCGCGTTTTCAAGCGAATTCAGCCCGTTCAGAACGGTTTGACTAGTTGGGCTTTCCTGCACTTGCCCTATCTTGTTCATCAATCTTGAATAAAGGACTTCGTTATCGATCCAGCCATTCGTATTTCCGATCGTGACCGCCTCATCCAGGTGCTCCAGATCGAGCGTCACGGTTACGGTGTACGTGACGGTTGCTAGGTTGCCGGCCCCATCCACGGCGGTTACGGTCACTTGATGCTCGCCAAGCGATTGACTGAGCGGCGGCAGCTCCAAGCGCTCGACAAGCTGTCCGTCCCACCGGATTTCCTTGCTAGCTACACCGGTCAGCGAATCGGTGATCCCGATCTCGGCGGCCAAGCTCTCGGTCTGCAGCAGGACAGCCGGAATGGCCGCGCTCACCGTCGGGGCAGTGCGGTCGACCGTCACGGTCGAGGAGGAGGTGAACCCTCCATCGACCGTCGTGGCGGTGATGACGGCCGTACCGTCGGCGACAGCCGTCACTCGGCCCGCCGCGTCAACGGCGGCGACGCTCGGGTCGCTGGACGACCAGACGACGCGGCTGTCGGTAGCGTCCTTCGGCGTTACGGTGGAGGCCAACAGCCCTTGAGGGCTGCTGGCCGAGTGGAAAAGCAGGACGGACGGACTGACCGCGATCCCGGTCACGGGCGTCACCGGCTGTTCCGAAGTGTGGAAAGTATACACCGATCGGACAAGAGGCGATAAGGCGACTCCTTCCGCACTCGCGAAACCGGAGGCCAACGTTAATTGATAATTCGTTGCATATTGGAGAGCCTGCGCCGGCTGAAGCGTCACCTTCTTGCCGTCCGGGCTAACCGTCACCACGGCTTCGACCGCTGCCTGCGCTCCCTCAGCTTTTATCGCCATCGTACTGCTGTTCACGGTCGCGGGGTCGACCGGATGGTTGAACGTCAGCTCGAAGCCGGAGTCGATCGGAACCGCATCGAGCACCACCGGACTCGTCAGCGTGCCGGTGAAGGAATAGCTCTCGAATTTCACCGCGTCGGCCCGTGTGAACACACCCAATTCAGGCGTGGAAGACGGCGAAACCCGCGTCATTCTCACAAATTCCGTACCATCGCCGGTGAAATCGAATACGCCGAGCGGGAGCCAGCCGGACTCCCCGGCGGACGCATCCACATCAAACACAGTCGTAACGCCGCCATGCTTCACTTCAACCTTAACGTGCGTATCCGGGCCCGGGAAGCGGACGATCTTGTAGATCGAGACGGCGAGCTTGCCGGCCGGGATATCCTGCCTCCAGGTAGCGGTCGCTCCCTGCTCCTCGGTGTACTTGCTGCGCACATCCTTGCTGTAGCCCGTCAGGGAGCTCAGTCTCCACGTGCCGGTCTCGGAATAATGAGCCGTATCGAACGTATCGACGATGATCGTGAGCTCGCGCAGCCCGATGAGGATCGGCTTCGATTCGAGCACGGTGCCCCCTATCGTAACCCGGGCTTTCACAGACACCTGGTCGGCGACGCCGTCTAGTCCGTTCAGCGTCATTCGGCCTTGAGCGTCGACGCTGACCAGATCGCTGCGGTCGACGATGTATTCGATCGTAGCCCCGGTCAGGTCGCCGACAACCCCGGTATTCAGTAGGCCGGTTACGGACAGTTGAACGGTTTTCGTTTTTTCCAACACGGTCTTATCGGACGTCAGTGTGACGGAATCCCAGGCTGGGACCACGTTCTCGTTCACCCACATAACCGCATCCGCGACCACAACGCCGGTTGCCCGATTCGTGACTTCGACGTATCCGGAGGTTCCCGCCGCGAACGGGTGCTTGCCGAGCAGGATCCACTGGCCATTTCTTGTTTTCTGGTTCAGAGTATAGGCTTTGGAGCCTCCGTCGTAATAAACCGTAAATACCGCATCGGTCGCGTTACTGATGCCTCCGACCGGGAGCTTCACGTACACGTTGTAGTTGCCGGTCTCCGTAAGAGCGGGCCGCCAACGCAGCCGGCTGGTCGGCTCGCCGGCGATCGGCCGGGCGGTCACGTAGTTGTCGAAGTAGTACTCGTTCGCCGTCGTGCTGCGCATCCAGCTGCCTTCCGTCTCCGCATCGACATTGTCGACGATCGTCATCGGCGGCGCCGGGAGCTGAGGCGGCTGCGAAGGAATCGACGACACATGGTTCGGCAAGTACAGCGTCCTGCCCTGTGTCCGTATCCCTTCCGACTCCACGTAATACGTGAACGGCGTGGACAGATCGTTCACCCTGACCGACCACTCCATGGGATAGATCGTGTCCGGGAGCGTCGTGTAGGTGGCTCCGCCGTCGAGCGAGTAATGCAGCGTAGCCGGGTTCGTCGTTTTCGCCTGGATGTACGCGTTATAGGACGTTTCATCCGGCTTCACGAGCAGCATGCCTTTGACCGCGTCGATCGGGCTATAAGTGTCGAAGGAATAGCTCGCTTCGGACGTATCCTTCACGGTCGGAGTCTGGTGCAGCGGGACATGGATGTTCATCCCGTCCACGATGATCGCCGTAATGCCGCGTGCCGATACCGTCACCGGAATCGAGCCGCCCTGCATCACCGTCTGCGTCGGCGTGCCGTTGTCCGCAATGATCGTCACCGGATACGAGGCGTTCGGATCCAAACCGATGATCGACGGGTTCAGCGTAACCGTAGCCTGCTGCTGCTGTTTGGACTCGTTCGCCAAGCTGATGTAGAACTTATTCCCGCTCTCGGCGGTAATCCAGTTAAGTTGATTGTTGTTGGTGGAGAGGATCCCTTTGGGCATCCACAGCCACACGTTCGGGTTCCCATAGAAGGTGCCCGGCTTGCTGCCGTAGACATGATATTTGAACCACAAGAAATCGGACTCGAAGGCGAACGGGAACGAAATTTGTCCGTTCGACCGGGTCATCTGCTCGGTGACGAGGTAATCCATCGTCTGGCCGAGCTGCGCCGGCGCGTGATGATAGTAGATCGACGTGCCCTCGCTCGGACCTAGCAGCGGGAAGTCCGGCTCCGTCTGGCTCGAGATCAGCGACTTGTAGTAATAGCCCGGATAGTTCGTATACCGGCCGATAACGGCATTGTGCGCGATATCCCGCAGCAATTCATCGCCGGTGTACTCCGCGATCCGGAGCAGGAACGGCGCCTCCTGCGCGTTCAACCGATAGTTGGCGGATGTGTCGCCCGCTTCGAACGTAAGGCCGTTCGGGGAGACGATCCAGCTGTCCACGACCCGGCCGCCTGGCGCATCTTCAGGCAGCTTCGTCCGCGGGTATTGGTACTTATATTCGTCCGTCCAGCGGAACGCGAGGCTGTACCGGGGCGGCGACGGCTGCGGGATCGAGATCGAGCCGTCCGGCACCGGCCGGGCTACGAAGATGCTGGCATAGCGCTTCGCTTCCTTGTAGGCGGCATTCAAGTATTTGGGTTCTTTCGTTTCCTCGTACAGCTCCAGAATTTCGACCCAGAGCTTCCCGTAGTTATAAAAGAAGTTCGTGCGGCCGAGATCCACCGTAGCGGGCGTATCGATTTCTTGGGCGATATACTGATCGGCCGCCGCTTTCGCTTCGTTCAAGTACTTTGGATCACCGGTCATTCGGTACGTCATCAACGGTTGAATCACCGGTCCCCGGACGAATTGATCCGGATTGCGGAACTGATATTCCTCCAGTCCCAGATCGTATAAGCCGGCGTTCTGACCGCGCGTCATCTCGTAGAACGTCGAGACCATCGAGACGTCGAACGGGACCGCCGCCATTTTCCACAGCGAGGAGTCGGTGTACACCATGCTCTTCGTCGGCGACCAGCCGCGTTCGTTCCGGGATACGCCGTGCTCGAGCATAGGGAGCGCTCTCGTATCGTAGAGCTGATCGTCCCCGGTCATGTAGTACGCGCCCATCAGCACGGAGCTCGTCGCGGAGCGGATCGAATCCTGGTTTTCGATATCGATGAAGCCTTTGGCCCGGTTCCACCAGCCGCTCAAGGACGGTACGAAGTTGACGGAATCGTCGCCCTCGGGCTCTACCTTGACCAGATCGATCATGTTGAACATCGCATCGGTCAGCGATCCGCCAGTCACATTCTCCCGGTAGGCGGTGTAGTCGTACTCGTTGCGCAAAATGTCGGTATAGGCGTCATAGACCGCTCCCGGCTCGGCATACAAGCCGACGCTGAACCGGTATGTGCTGCCAGCCGTAAGCTGCGAGTGCGTTCCAAACTGCGGTGCGTACAAAATCGGCTGAACTTTGCCCTCATTGTTGATCAGGCTCATGCCGAGCCTTTGGTTGCCCGCTGTCCCGTCCGGCTCGAACGTGAGCGGCAGCTGCTCGGCCGGGATGTACAGGCCGTATGTGACCGGGTTACCAGCGCCGTTCTTTTTCTCCACCAGACTCATAGGTGCCGTCAGCTCCCACAGACCGGTGGACTCGGCGGTACCGGCCATCTTGGCATGGTTGCGGGCTCCGCTCAACACTTCGCTCACATCGGCCAAGTCCTCCGTCGTAAACGACTGATAGCCCACTACATAATTACCGCTGGTTTTGGGTGTATACGCATAGGAGATAACCGGTCGCGATCCGGCTAACGACCATGTCACGCTGAAGTCGTATTGGCTCGAATTGCGGCTGTCGGTCAGTACGACCGTCTGGCTGTCGGGCATGGAGAAGCCGTCGAACAGAACCCAAGTGTAGTCCATCGAATCGTAGTAGTTGCTCCGCTCCCCGAAGGACCCGCCGAAAATGACCCATTGCTCCTCAAGCCGCTCCGGCACGGAATTCATCGGCGTCCATACGCCGTTCTCCCGATAATAGACGTCGCGGACTACCGTCGTGCCCCCCGTCCAGTCCGCCTTGTAAAACGTAACTTTATAGTCGCCGTTCTCGATCATACCCTGCTCGGTATACTGAAGATTCGGCAGCGTGCGGGTGCGAAGCGCGCCCTCAGCCGGAGGTTTGCGCTGCACCGTTCCCTCGAACTTGACCGCATCGGCTCTCGTATAGCCCGGGGTCGTCGTAATGCGAGTTAGGCGCACGTACTCGTTGCCCGCTCCTGTGAACGTGTAAGTCCCGAGATCGATCCACCCTTCCGTCGCCGGCGTCAAATCGATGAACTTCGTATCGGTGATGCCTCCGTGCACGATATCGAGCTTGACTCTAGGGTCGGCGCCGTCCGGCCAGTTCACTTTGTAGAACGACACCTTCGCCGTGCCGGCCGTCATACTCGGCTTCCATGTGATCGTAGAGTTCGTGACTGCCGAGTACCGCGTTGTCGACCGATCAACCCCCCTCACCGTATTGGATGTGGTCCAGGAGCCGGTCTCCATGTACCCGGGATCTCCGAAATCCACGAGGATCGTGTTAAACTCCTTCCGCGTCACCTGGATGGAGTAGCTCTTCTCGTCGCTCTGGCCTCCCCCGTATGTGGCAGCCGTTACGGTGATGGCAATCGGATTGCTGCCTACGGCAAGCGGAATATCGGACGATTCGGAGCCGTTCGGGACGACCGTTCCGTTCACCCGGATGACGGCAGTCGGATCGACGGCGGTGGGGGTCACCCGCAGACGGTCGGTCTGCAGCTCCACCTCGCTCGTGTAGCTCAGAACCGAGGGGCTGAAGGCCGGACTCAGCGTCCCTGCGCTAAGCACCAAGCTCTGGAGCGAAGCGTCCACCTGAGGAGGACGTGTGACGGTGATCGTATAGTCTCGCGTCGTCGTTCCATCCGCCGCAGTTACCGTGACATGAATCGCCGTGTCCCCAACTGCAAGGGGGATACTCGGCGAAGGCACGCCGCTCGCGACTGCAGTCCCGTTCACATGGACGCTGGCAGCCAGGTCGTACACCGAGGCCGTCACGCTGACGGAGGACGTCTGCGGCGTTACCGTTGTCGTATAAGCTGTAACCTGGGGGGAGAACGCAGGGCTCAGGGCCGCGCCCCCTCCGTTTACTTGCAGGTCGGTCAAGGAAGCGTCGCTTCCGGCGGCCACCTTCTCGAATTTGACGGCATCGGCGTGGATGAACGTTCCGTTCACGGTGGACATCTTCGTCATTTTAACGAATTCGTTCCCTGCTCCGCTGAACGTGAACGTGCCGAGCTCCACCCATTCCGACGTACCTTGCGTGAAATCGATGAATCGGGTATAGGTCGTTCCGCTGTGCACAACATCGATTTTCCCGTTGGCGTCGTCGGTTAACGTGGGGCGCTTTACTTTGAAGATCGAAACTTTATAAGTGCCTTGTACGGTGCCCGCGGCCGGCGTCCAGGTGGCATAGTTGCCCACTCCGCCCGTCACTCGCGTCGTAGTTCCGTTGTAGCCTTTTACGCTGCTGTTGCTCCAGGCAGGATTTTCCGCATACAGGGGGTCCCCGTTATCTATGAGCAGCAAATCCGTTGGAGCGGCGTGTACGCGGGACGTACCACCCGGCAATAACAACAACTGGCACAACAGGGTTAATACCACCAACATGCTGAGCCGTCTGCGAATCAACCACGAACCCATTCCCGAATTCAATCGATTCCCCCGCTTTCTTAATGGCTTATCCTTACTTCCGCCGGATGCGCAGTACCAGGCTGCCGCCGTTGTCCGGCAAATCGGCCGTCCACAGCCGCCCGTCCTCCGAATCGAATGTCACACCTTCCGCCTGTATCGACCCTTTCTCGTTCCAGACCGCGAACGGTCCGCCTTCCTTCACTTGCACGATCAACTCTTCCTCGGACGCCTCGATGACGTGAACCGCCGCGGGCGACAGGAATTTGTCCGTCCGCCCGATCACCGACCAGCCGTTCTTGATCGGGGTCAGGAGGTAGAGAATGTTGCCGTAGCCATCCAGCTCGTAGCGAATCTCTTCGCCGACTGCCAGCCGGACTGCCTGCCCACGCTCCCAGTCGTAGGCGATCAGCCCCTCGGCAGGCAAGGACCAACGCGTCTCCCCCTTCTGCAGCATGCAGCCCGCTTCCGCGTAATGCTCGGCCGTGAGCGCCCCTCGTACCGTCACTTCCGGCTCCGTCAGGTTATAGATGACCACGGCGGCGGACTCATTCGCGAGCGGCGCGATGACACTATACGGCTCCCCTCCTTCGAAAGGATCCGTGAACAGGCTCTCGCGCAGCGGTGCCGCTGGGGCGAGCGGGCGCAGCAGCTCTCCATCGCGATAGCACAGCGGCATCACGTTGTCGGCGACAAAGTTGGCCGGACTGTCGGACACGTAGATCGGCCCGCCGGACATCGCCTTCGAGATGGCCATCACTTTGCCCGATACCCCGTCGTTCGAGTGGAACATGTCGTGGTCGCCCCATACGGTCTGCCCGATCCACGGAATGTTCCCGTAGGAGTTGTGCAGGTGCCTGCGGGCTCTCGCCAGATCGCCGACCGCATAATCCTCGCTGCAGCGGGTCACGGCGCTGATCCGAGTGTTGAACACGCAGACGGCGCTGTGCGCCATGCAGTTGATCAACCCGTCGGTATGGCGGGCCGACGCGGCTTCCAGCGCCTGTGCGTTGTTCACCGCCCGCCGGATCCCATTGTCCGTCCCGGCATTCAGCCGGACGTTCTGCGCCTGGTTGTCGACTTTGATGAAATCGAATCCCGCCTCGCGTACGGACCGGATATAGGCGTCGTAGAACGCAAACGAATCCAGGAACCGCTTCTTCGGCTGCATCGCCGACTCCTTCACGAGCTCCAAGTGGGCGTTCAGCTCCCCGAATTCGTTCTCCGGGTGGATCCCGTTCCAATAGCCGTTGAAGTTCAACCACAGTCCGATCCATTTGATCCCGTCCTCGCGTTTGCGCGCCATCAGCGGTTCCCAGCCATTGGGGAATTTTTCCGCGTCGGGCTTGAAGCTGATCAACCGGCGTTTGACGTCCGCATGCAGGTGTCCGTCATCCACGAGAAAATATCGGATCGGCAGCTCGGAGCGCTCGATGCCCTCCCACGCCTGGAGCAGGATGTCCTCGCTGATACCGAATTTGTATTCCTCCCAGCTGCACCAGCCCAAGTATTTGAAAATCTCGGGATACTGCTTCTCTTCCCGCATCCGGGTCGAGTATCCGACATGCTCTGCCGCTGTATGCCAAACGAGGCGAGACGCCTCATAAGGGTTCTCGTGGGTGGCCCAGGCGCACAGCGGCACGGGTCCAGACACTTCGCCGGTTCCGAAGATGCCGGCCTGCACAGTGAGCCGTTCTTCCTCTTCTGCGAACCAAGCGTAAGTTTGAGGGCCGACCAACGTGGCGATCGCCATATACCCCCCTTGCTTCAACTGCAGCAGCAGGAACAGGCCGCCGACCGCGAGATCGCGGAAATCCCGGACCGGCAGCGGCTGAATCCGATTGCAGCCGTCCGGCCACGCTTGCGTGCGGGTTTTGATCGGATCGTACTTTTGGAAAGGGGCAAAATAGCTCCCGATCTGAAACTCTGGAAGTTCGACTGCACAGTTGGCGATCCGTCCTTGCGAATCCGGCGTTCGGCTGCCTTCCTCCAGAACATGAATTCCCGTACGGCCCAGAGCCGCGTCAAACTCCAGCTTCAAGCCTTCTCTTTCTTTAGGCGAGGCCTTTCCCATCTTCGCATTTCTCCTGTCTATTGGCGTTTTTGTCTACAAAGACGGCCTGAGTTGCGCCGAACCCAGGCCGATATGCATTGTTTTTAGAGTCCCAGCTGCTTGCGCAGGTCGAGCGTTTTCTTGTTCCAGGCTTCAATGTTCGGAATGACCGTGGTGTTGATGTCTTTGCCGTTGAACAGCGCGTCGTTGATGTACCCGTTCCAGGCGGCGTAGTAATCGTTCCAGGCCGGAATGTTCGGGCCCGGTCTCGTGCAGCAAGGAAGCGTCGAGGCGGTTACGTTCTTGCCCTTCCACACGTCGGTTTCCGCGATGGCCTTGTTCAGATCCGGATCGACCGTGACCGGGAAGAATGAATCCTTGATGTTCGCCAGTTCTTCCTCTTTCTCGAATTGGAAGGCGAGCAGCTTCATCGCGGCTTCCTTGTTCTTGGACCCGCTCAGGATCGCTACCTGACCGGTCGAGTTCACGCCGACTTGCTTCACGGTGCCTTTCGGGAACGGGAGAATGTCCCAGTTGAACTTGGCGTTGTCCTTCGTCGTCTTGCCCACCCAGGAGCCGCCGACGTTGAAGAGCACTTTCCCGGTAATGAACGTTCCGTCCATCGCCCGGTTGAATCCGGTCGCTTTGCTCTCCTCATAGTTCGGCAGCGAATGATCCTTGCTCTGAAGCTCCTGCCACCAACGGAAGTCGGCGAGCGCGTCCGGGGTATTCAGCACGCTTTGGGTCATGTCCTTGTTCAGGTAGAACAGGTTGTCGGCATGGCCGTTCGCCATAGCGAGGGCGGACGCTCCGTAGATGCCGGTGAAGGCGTTGTCGCCGATGCCCCAGTCGCCGGCTTTCGGGTCGGTCGCTTTCTTCGCCATCTCGCGGAATTGCGTCCATGTCCAGTCGTTCTTCGGCATCTCCATGCCGTACTTCGCCAGCATGTCTTTGTTGACGTAGATGAAGATCGGATTGACGGAACGCGGCAGGGCGTACTGCTTGCCCTTGATCTTGAACATGTCGAGCAGACCTTCCGGGAACTTCACTTTCTTCATCGTTTCGTTATTGGCCATGAGCGGCGTCAAGTCTTCGACCAACCCGTCCTTCATGTAGGCGGTGATGTCGACGACCCAGGTCAGATCGGCCGGCGTGCCCGCGGCATTCAGGGCGGCGATCTTCTCCATGTAGTTCGCGTCCTGCCCGCCCGTCGCTTTCTCCACGATGACCGTGATGTTCGGGTACTTCTCCATGAACCGCTTGTAGTGCGCGTCCTGGTCCGGGCTGTTCTGGTGCACGATCCGGAGCGTGACCGGCTCTTCCTTCTTGGCTGGAATCGGAGTCGGCGTCGCTGACGATGACGGCGAAGTGGTACTCCCAGTATTCCCGCCCCCGCCCGAGCATGCCGCCAGCATCATTGAAAGCGTCATCATTCCGGCCATACCCAAAGACATCTTGCTCTTCCATTTCCCTATCATGCGCTTTTCGACCTCCACCGTGGATGGTTCTTTATCAATCTGACCCAATCTTACCCAATTATAGTTTATTCGTCAATATGATTTTACGTTAATTTAGGAATTATTATAGTTAAATATTAAAGTGTAATTTAGTTTATTTTCTTGAATGTGCATCTTATTTAAAGACAAAAACAGCCGGTATTGGCCGGCTGCAGCAGTGCTCTTATTCAACTGACGATTCAACGAATAAGTTTGATTGAGGAATCTAAGGAAGATTCGAGTAAAATCCCATCGTCGGATGTAAGTACACGAGAGATCGGATCCGCTACTTCCAGCTGCAGGCGGCCAGAATCGTCCAGCAGTACGACGCGAAAACCATCGTTCTCGTCAAACCGGCAGACAAGCCGATTGTTTATTACTTGCACAGCTGTGACCGGCGTTCTCCACACGAGCGGGTCTTCTCCGTTCCGATCGGCTTTGTACAACTCGAATCGATTCGTGTCTCTCTTGGTTGTGTAGAATACGTTGCCGTCGATGCTGTCAAACCATGATACTGGATGATCGGAAAGCTTCATTTCGCCCTTCCCATCCAACGCCGACGAATACAACATGTTGTCCTCGTCCTTCACATAGTAGAGCTTTTTATCAAAAATGCGGAATAAGCTAATCCCCGAGTTGACGACCGTTTCACTTTTATTCGTTTTCAGGTTGATTTTGCAAAGTGAATTGTGGTCGTTAGGGCCTTTTAAGCACAGGACGAAGACATCATCCCCGACCAAAGAGTCAGCTGTTGTAAGAACGTCGCGGCTGGTGTACATCTTCACATTCGGGTCGTCTCCCCCTACAATCTTGCTATCCGTCTCATTCTGACCTGGCTGCGATAAATACATGAAGCCGCCTGGGAGATTGAGGATTAAAGTCCCATATGGGGTGTCGAAGAAATCGATATACCCTCGATGCAGCAACTCGGCTTTCCCATCGTCACCGACTTTAACGAACAGGTCCGTACCTGTAAATCCTCCCCCAAGGTGATACTTAAACCAAAGCGTATGATCTCGGATCTGAAAAGTTACGACCTTTGGATTCCTATCGGAACTGTAGAAGCTATAAGAATAAATCTCCTCCATGTCGGACGGATGCAGCTCGGGAGCCCGATATACATGGTTTGTCATCCCTCTCGTCTCGACAAAATAGAAATATCCCTTGAAAAGGGCAACATCGTTCTCACCGGCATAGGCAGGAAGCAGAGCCGGTTGCACCTGTGGGTTATCGGACGTGATGCTAAGACCATCGGTATCGCTCCACTGGTAATCCCAGTTGAATTCGTCGTGCGCGAAACGCCAGGTCAATGGAAAATACGTCACATCCCGGAAGCTTAACAACGGATATTCTTCGTTGGTGTTGTCAATCGTCTTGCCGTTGATCGTGACGGGAGTTGCGGGAACTTCCGCAGCGTAGGAGGCTGCGTTGCGACGATCAGACTTGTAGGACACATACGAGGAAGTCACCAGGCTTTGCTGGATGTTCAGCCCGTTTTCCGGCGACCAATCCGTCTCTAAACCAAGCAGTCTGGTATCGTACCACGTCATCGGAAAATAGGTGATATCGTCGTAAACCAGCAGCGGGTATTCGCGGTTTAGATTTTCCACAATATGCCCGTTCAGTTCTACCGTAAAATCCGGCAGCGTAACCCTTACGGTCTCAGCAGCAGCTCGACTGTTTCCCGCCGTTGCCAACAAGCCCAGGTATAATGAAAAGATAACCATACATCCGATCCGCTTTAATCTCATAGTTCCATTATCTCCTTTAAGAAATTGAGGAAATATTTGTATGAACTAATGACGCTTAATCCAAGAAAAGGTTGCACTAACTGCCCTTAAGCGTAACAAGGCCGCCGATTATTTCGGCAGCCTTCTATTGGTGTCATTTTGCGCTAAAGTGTCCCGTTAGAGTTTACTTCCTCCGCTAATCAGCCGGTACCCATTCATACAGAGCCTCCGCCGTACACCCCAGCGTGCGGGCGATCGAAACCGCCGTTTTGAGCGGCATGATTCGCTTGCCCTCGATATAATCCGCGAGACGCTCCGGCTTGTACCGAAGCTGCATCGCCAGCTCCTCCAGCGATACCGAGGCCTCGCGCATCCTTTCCTGCAGCAAACTGCGGCCTATTTCAACCTTCATACAGACCACGCCTCCTTCCGGACTACTCTGACATTCTGCTTTCCACTCTCAGCTTAGCCAGCCGGAAGCGACCGCAACCTACTCGTTTCCTTATGCCGCTGCAACCGCCCTATTCGCTCTCGAATGCCAGCTCGATCTCGAAAGAGCCACCCGTCGCACCAGCTGGATCAAAGTCCAGCCTTACCCGTCCCTCTCCTTCCGTGAGGAGTCGGATGCGCTCCGACCGGTAGACTACGCGGCCCGCCGGCAAATCTAGCGCCAGCTCGATCGGCGACTGCCGCTTTTGCGTAGGATCGCTGACGGCCAACCGCCACCCGGCCGAGGACTGCTTCAGCACCACGGATGCCGGTCCGTCGACGCTGACCCTCCCGCAGCCATGGCGGGCGGACTGCCAGAAGTGGGCGGCGAACAGGCCTTGTTCGACGTCCTCCACCGCGTGGCACTGCTCGCTCTGCTCCATAATCCGGATCGGCGGGCGCTCGGCGAATTCAGCGGTCTCCTGTTCCGTTCGGCCCGGCAGCACCATGTAAGCATATTCCGCGCCGGACGCCGCCTGCTCGGCTTGCCCCTCTGCAGCGTGCTCGAACCAAAAGGTCGCATACGGTCGGCGTATCTGCTCCACCGGGCCGGCAAGGTTGATGTCCCTCCAGCTCCCCGACCGTTCCTCCCGAAGCGCCTTCACGGTGCAAGCCTTCGGGAACACAATACCCGCATCTGCCTCCGGAACTCCTCCCGCCAGATGGATCCAGCGGGGTTGAAGCGTCTCTGCGCTACCCGTCTCGAGGCAAATCGGCCGGCCATCCGCGCTGATCTTTTCTTCGCCCGTAACGAGCTTCCGATTCTCGATCACCGTTTCCGCCATCTTGCCCGATTCGTTCATCACGATATTAGAGCCGAGGGCGACTATACGGTCGCCGAACAAAAACCAGCTTTTCCGGCCGGTCAGCTGAGCCGAAGCCCGCTCCGCAGGACCTGGAGCCGGTGTCTCCAGCTCCATCGCCACCGCCCCGTAGCGGGCTCCGAGCACCGCTCCGCCGACAAAAGACCGGCTGCTGGACCGGCTTCGGCGCTCGCCGTCCTCCAGCGGCTCCACCGCCGCAGTGATGCCGGGCAGCCGGTACGCATTCACCGTAGGCCAGTAGCCGTCGGCGAATTGGCTCAAATCCCCGTTGTAGAGCGAGGTCATCCCCTGGGAGGTATACCAGCCCTTCAGGTTATCTCCGTTGATCGACTCGTAAGTAAAGATCCGGTCCGAATACATGCTAATGCCGAACGCAAAGCCGGGCCCTTGCAGCACCGCGCGGTCCATCTGGGCGAACAGCTTGCAGAACGCCTCCTCCGGAGCCGGCTGGATCCGCTCCTCCAGAAGCAAACGCCGGGCTTGCTCCGCCGTATCCGGAGGAGCGGTTGTGACATACGATTTGTAGGTGTCCGCCACGATCCACCGCTTCACCCGGGCCAACAGCCATTCGGCTTGCGCCTCGTCCAACATCCGGGCGAAACGCAGACAGGAGGTGATTACGATATGGCCGATATCGTGATTTTGCGAATGGTAGCGCGACATTTCCCGCCCGCTCGCCATGTCCAGCAGCATGCCGCGGAACATAAGCGGAACATACGAATCTTGGATCCAGCGGTAGGTCAACGCCGTTGCGTTAGCGGGCAGCTCCCAGGGCGTGCCGTTCAGCCACACCAGCACCCGAGTGAGGTCCTGCAGCAGCGATTTGCCATAGCCGCCGGTATACGCAAACTTCTCGTGCTGAATGAAGGAGCCGTCCTCATAGAAGCCATCCCCGTGCCGACTGTAGCTGAAAACCGGCAGCAATGCGCGGCAGGCTGCTCGCAGCTTCGCCTCATCCCCCTGAACCACTGCCGTTAGAGCGGAGCCGCTGACCTTCCAAACGAGGTTCGCTCCTGTCGATGGGTTCGGTTGCGTGAACAGCTTCGCGTGAAACGCAGGATCCGCCACATACTTGTCCACCGGCCGAAGCAGCCGTTCGATGAACACCGGGTCGAGCACATCCAGCTCCTCCAGGACGATGATCGTCTCCAGCAGGGTGATCGGCACGCCGATCTCCCAGTTCCACCAGTTGCCGTGCGGCGGGCGAACTTCGTTGTACCGGTGCTCGTAAAACCATTCGAGACCGGCCCGGATTTCGCTCTTCAGCGCCGGATCGTTATAACAAGCGGCCCCCGGCGTGCTCAAGCCGATCGCAAGCTCCCTTAACCGCAGGATCAGGAGATACGAATCCGCGGTGTTGTCCTTCAGAGGAATATCCGGCCACAACAGCGTTTGATCGGGCTGCATCGTGCTCCGGTACTTTTGAATCTTTTGTATCGCTTCTTGCGACAGGGTCTCGCCTACCAAATACTGCCGCCATTTTTGACGTAATTGCCGCATGCGGAGTCTCCTCGACGATTTGATCTTTCACTGTCTCTGGTAGTATAGCACAAGAAGCCGGAGATGGACGTTCGTCCCTCCGGCCCCCTCAGGTTCGGGTTATATATTCCACGTCACAACGACTCGCGCTCCACGAAGTGCGTCGGCATAATGAACTGCACCGGGTAATCCCGCTCCCCGGTCACACGCGCGAGCGCCGCGCGTACGGCCATCCGGCCGATGTTGTAGCCCGGCACCTCGATCGTCGTCAGCCTCGGCGACACATATTCGGCCATCTCGATGTTGTCGAAGCCGAGCACCTTCACCCGGCCCGGCACGTCGATCCCCCGCTCGCGGAGCGCGATCATGACGCCGACCGCCAGCCGGTCGCTCGGACAGAAGAAGACTTCGGGCAGCTCCTTGCCCGAGTCGAGATAATCCAGGACGGCGATTTTGGCCGCATCCGTCTTCCAGCCGTCGATCAGGATCCGGTAGTCCGGATTCAGCGGTTTGTTCATTAGCTTGTGCGCATCCAGATACGCCTTATAACGCCCGGTATGCGGGTTGCCCACATAACCGACCCGGTCGTACCGGTTCAGCACCTTCGTCTGCAGCCACTTCAGCGTGTCCGTATAGAAGTTGACGCCGACGTAGTCCGCCCCCTCAGGAATGGCGGACATCATTTCGACGCCGGCTACGACGAGATCGACTTGGTGATCGATCAGCAGCGCCAGCAGCTCCTTCTCCACGGACATATAGATCACAGTATTGACCTGCGAATCCTCGAGAATTTTTTTGAAAGCTTCCGGCCGGTACAACCCCGGCGTGAAGCAGCCGAAAGCGAGCGTCACGCCGGTGCTGACGGCTTCCGCCTCAATACCTTTGAGAATCATAGAATAGAAGGGATCATAAGCCGTATCGACGGATTGACCGAGCACGTACCCGATTTTATATTCCGACTTCCCGACTTGCCCGGCCTGCTTCCGTTTGGCCTTATAGCCCAACTCGTCGACGAGGCTCCATATTAAATTTTGCGTCTCCTCGCTGCAGATCGTCGTGTCATTATGGTTCACGACTCTCGATACGGTGGTGACCGAGACGTTCGCTTTCTGGGCAATGTCTTTCAGCGTTACGCTCATATCCATTCTCCTACTATCCAAACTTGATTCCTATCAAATAGGTAAACACTCCCATTATACCCGTTTCCGCACCCAATTCCTATCTTCGACTCTAATCGACAAGTCCGGTCCGCTCGATGCCTTCCACAAACCAACGCTGGGTCACGATATAGACGAGCAGCGGGGGGAAGACGATCAGGAACGCGCCCGCCATCTTGGTCCCTTCCGTGATCGGATTGAAGAGCTGCGCCGAGGGATCCGGATTGGTCCCCATGAGCACCTGGGGCAGCTGATTGAGCCGGATGGACAACGGCTGATAAGCATTGTTCAAGAACATCGACGGCTCGTAATATTGGTTCCAATACCAGATGAACGAGAACAGGAACACGACGAGACAAGCCGATCGCGCCAGCGGCATCATAATCCGCGAGAAAATGCGGAACGTCGACGCACCGTCCAGCTTGGCCGCTTCCTCCAGCGCATCGGGCAACGTTTTGAAGAACTGCCGGAATATAATGATGAACAGCGCGCTGCGCAAGCCTTGGCCGAACAAGGCCGGGACGAGGAACACAAGCGGCGTGTTGAGCCAGCCCAGCTTGCTGAAGATGACGTATAACGGGATGATGATGATCTGCGGCGGCACCAGGAACGTCAGGAACACGAGGAACTGCGCCAAGCCTTTCCCCGGGAACTTCAGTTTGGCGAGCGCATACCCCGTCAGCGCGCAGACGCACACCTGGATGAGCGAACCGAACAGGGCGATCGTGATCGTATTGGCGAACGACTGGGGATACTTCAGACCGTTCCACGCCCGGACCAGGTTGTTCCACTCCAGCTTCCGAGGAATCCACTGTACCGTCGGGTCCAGCAGGTCGCTCAAGTTCTTGAACATGGTCGACACCATATAGAAGAAGGGCTGCAGGTACAAGTAAGCGACGATCGACAGCATGAAGTAGATGAACAGCTTCGCGAGCCAGCCGTCGTTGTGGTGTTGGCCGAGTACGGCCCGCTTGGCTTGCTGCGCCCGCTTCCCGACGAGCGCCTTCCGGATATCCGCCATCATCGCAATCCCCTCCTTCCGGATGAAGTCCGGCCTAAGAATAATAAGATAAGCGCAATCAACACCATCACGATCAAAAAGTAGAACCAAGCGAGCGCGCTGGCATAGCCGTAGCCGGTGTCGACCTTGAACATATTTTTCTTGATTTCATCCATAACCGGGTTGAACGCGAACGTGAACAGATCCACCATCGTGTAGAGCAGATTCAAGCCGATGAACGGGAAGATGCCCGGCAGCGTAATTTTCCAGAAGCTCTCCCACGGCGACGCCCCATCGATTCGGACCGCTTCGTATACCGTCCGCGGAATCGTCTGGAACCCGGCGATGAAGATCAGAATCTGGACCCCGGAGGACCAGAGGATCAGGATCATCAAACCCAATACGCTGAGCAGCGGATCGGCGAGCGATTTGCTCACATGCTCCCGGATCAGCACATCGATCCCGTACTGGCTGATGAACGGCAGCTGCCCCGCTCCCTGCTGGAACAGCTCGGTCAGCACCTGCCCCGTGGAGAACACGACCGGCAGGAAGAAGATCGCCCGGTACAGGAACCGGCCCGGGAAGTTCTGGTTCAGCAGGATCGCGACCAGCAGGGAAAAAATAATAATGATCGGGACCATCAGAATCATCTGTTGAAAGAAGGCGAGCAGCTTCACCGGATAAACGTTGTCCTTGAACAGCGCATTCCGGAAATTTTCCAAGCCTACCCATGTATAAGCGAACCCGTCGCCGGTCAGCTTCGTCTTGTTGAAGCTTAAGTACAGCGACCAGCCGATCGGGAACGCCATGAAGACGGAGAAACCGATCACCCAAGGCAGCATGAACAAGTAGCCTACGCCGTACTGCTTCCAGCGGCTGGCCCAGCGGACAAAGCGGGGATGTCGGGCATGCATGGTCATCTAGCTTCCTCCTTTGGTGCCGCCGGTCGGCTGCGAGACGTCGAATGTTTTGCGGTTGTAATCCACGCGGACCTGGACGCCATTGGCGTAGCTCGTGACGAACACGCCGTCCGACACCTTCTCGTGCGCCGTGATCTCCTGGTCGTAGACCGGAGCCAGCTGATCGAACGCGGCATACTCCTTGACCACGGTATCTTTCCAGACCGCAAACTCGCTGCTTGAGAGCCACTCCATCGCCGTGCCCAGCAGCTTGCGGCTGGAGTCGTGCGTCAACGTATAAGCCGGATTCGCGCCATACTCGATCGCCCGCAGCATCTCATCGTCGAAAAGGTTGCGGAAGTTCCCGGGTACCGTGGAGTACGCCACATATCCATGCAGCACGATCGGATAGAAAGGAACCGCTTCGTCGACAAGAAAATCATTGCTGGTGCTGAGAGGCATGTTCTGAATCCGGTCGATCTCGGACAGCGAATAGGAGAACCCGGTATTGACACCCGCCAGCCCTAGCGTCTTGCGAACGTTCGCCAGCATGTCGCGGTTATAGTAGGCCGTGTCGTCCCGCTGCATCGGCCGCTCCGGGTTATAGTCCCTATACAGGAACCCCCCGACCCCTCGCAAAATCAAACCGTCTGCGCCATACGTTTTCAGCTTGCCGCTCGCTTCCCGCTCATAGCGGAGCGCCTGGATCGGGTTAAGCGTAAACCCGCCGCGGTTCAAGAGCACGGTCCCATCGATTCCGCGGATCCCGTACGTCTTGGGGGACAGATCCAGATACTTGGAATCGCCCTGGTTGACGTTCCGTTCCATATACACGGATGCGCCCAATTCATGCATCCGATCGACGAAGGACTGCAGCCCGGAGCTGCCGCCGAGCTTGCTCTCGATCGTAAACCCGAGGGTGTCCGCATATTCGCCGTTCTGCTCCCAGTCCGAATAGGTCACATTGAAGCCGGCGACCCCTTTGTCCTTCAGCTCCTCCACCATAGCCTCTGCCTGTCGGAACGTCGTCACAGGCACGAAGCTGGTCCCGCTGAATGACTTCGAAGCCCCGCCGCCGATGAGCGACAGATCGAGCGGCACGTGCTCCGCCGGCTTGACCCGGTCGACCAGCTGCTTCGTCTGCAGCAAATAGTTCCGGTACGCGTGGGCCATCCCCGCGTAGATCGCTTCGGAGCCGGACAGCAGCCGGTATTCCACCTCGAAATCCTGCTTCCGCAATTCCCGCTGGAACACTTTCATCGGCTTCCCTCTCAGGCTGGTCCGCTGATCATATTCTTCGCGGTAGATCAAGCTGGCGCTGGCCGAATGGAAGGTGGACACGATGCCCGACGGATTCGCTCGGATGATCGCAGACTTGTCGCCTCGGGTCACGATCGCCGCATAAGCGTTCGCGCCCCGCTTGATCCCGAACACGGGATATCCGATGACCTCCCTCTTCTCGTCCGGATCCGGCCGCGAGCTGGCCGGATCGTACCCGTACACCGGCTGGCTGTAGCCGTTGCCGAAGGCGGCATGCTTCAGCGGGAAGCGGATGAGAGCGCCGGGTCCGTCCGGGACGAACAAGTAGCCTTCTTCGGCCGTTGCCGCCGCGCCCATGAACGGCAGCAGCTCAATCGAGATGATCTTGGCTTTGCCGCTCTCCACCACACTCGCTCCCGGGATAGCGGCGCGTACGCCTTCCGGCGTAAGCTGGTATCGGACGGCGAACTTGATCTGCTGCGTCGTATGGTCATACAGCACTTGAACGCCGCCGTCGACTACGGTGACGGTCTTCGTCACCTTCGGATCGAGCGCGTTGGTGAGCAGCCGCTGCGTCCTGCCCTCCTCGAAATATTCCAGCACGTAAGGGGACTCCAGGTTGGACAGAAGCGTCCCTTTCACCGTTTCCCCGCTTAACGCCCGCTTCTCCGGGTTGCTGCGCCAGACGAACCCTCCGGCCGATTTGTCGGTGACCGTGAACTGTCCGTTGTCGGGATTGACCCTTAGGGTGAACTTGGCGTTCTCCGCCGCTACGGCGAAGCCGGCCGCGTCTTTGCCCGCGGGTGCCCACGGCGTTCCGGCTTCGGCAGAGAGAAGCTCGGCGCGGTACGGCTCCACATGCAGCGCCTCGAGCGAGGAAGGCGACCGGTCGGAGACGGCGTACCAGACGCCCCATAGCGCTAAGAGGAAAATGACGGCGGCGACCGCAAACGTCCATTTCGGTATGCGCGGCATCGTTTTAAGCACGCAGGGTCACCTCCCGGTACAGCTGGTAGAAGAAGTCGTACAGATTATAGGACAACCCGAAGGTGACCACGATAAAGATCCACAGGACGGCAATCGTAAAGAGCGCGATCAGGATGATTTTAACGTTTTCGGTGAAATCGAAGTTGTGGATGACCTGCGTTTTGACGAAAAACAGCGTGAACATCCAAAGCCACATCGCCCAAGTGAGTGTCTGCACGAGGATGCCTTCCTCCAGGACGAGCACGTTCGACAGCAGCACGATCGGAATCGTAAACACGATGTAAGGGATCAACGCGTAGACGCTCGACTGCAGCACTTCCCGCAGCATCCCTTCTCCGTCCTTCACCGTGCTGACGAGATAGTTCGCGATGACCCAGGTGAACCAAGGGACGAAGAACACCGCGAGTCCGAGCGGTACATTGATTTTGGACAGATCGACGGGATTAAACGCAAAGCCCGTGCCGAACATGGAGAGCAGTCTAACCGCCGCGGCGGCAAGCAAGATGACGAGCAGCGCGATCCAGGACAGTCTCCTGCCCTTCAGCCGGTAAAAGCCCTCGTACGGATGGAACATCAGGAACCAGCCGTCCTTGAGATCCGATGCGGCCTGAGAGATCCTGGGCGGATATGTCCGTGCGGCGGCCAGCCGATACGCGGGACGGAGCGCGAAGCGGTATAGGACGTAAACCCCGACGAGTGCGGCCAAAGCGACCGCGTAGTTCGAGCGGATCCAGTTCAACCGGTACGTCCAGAACGCCTGCGAGTAGCCTTCGGCATCGTAAGAAATTTTGTAGTGGGCCATAGCCTCCTCGACGCGGTGCTCCTGCAGCGCAGCTTTGCCGAGTCCCTGGTAGGCCAGGTTGATCATCTGGTTCAGCTTGTTCACCGTTTCCCACTGCGGTTTGCTTTGCACGTACGCGCCCTTATAATACTCGGCGGAAGCTCTCATTACGCTGTCCCCGAATTCCGTCCGTTCGAACACTTGGATCATGTTCATGGCGTTGTCCAGCACCCAGAGCTCGCTTTTCGAATTAACCGCGATCGATGCCGGATAAGCGAACACTCCGGCCTGCTGCGGATTTTTGCTGATGCGTCCGAAGCGGAACAGCTCCATCCCGGTCGGGCTGCAGATCGAGATCCCGCCGGTCACCCGGTCCAGCGCATAGAAGAACGCGTCCCGGTCCACGGCCACGTCCACGACCTGCTCGAGATTAGGCAGCTTGCTGTCTCCCTTGAATCGGTTGACGCCGCCGGCATTAAGCCGCTTGACCTGCTTACTGTTGACGCCGATGTTGGAGGTGAAGATGAAACCTTCCGCATCCAGCGCCACATTGGAAATTTCACCCGGCCGAATCGCCGACTCCTTGCTCATCTGTTCTTTGGTGAAAAACATCCGTTTCAACCGGTCGAGCAGCGTCGTCTCCGCCGGGTTGGCTCCGAAGAAGCCCGTGAATTCCCCTTGGCCGTTCATGCGCAGCAAGCCCTGGTAGGTCCCTTTGTTCGCAATGTACAAGACACCCCGGCTGTCGACGATCAGCTTCGAGGGCACGAAGAAGTATTCCTGCGGCAAGTAGTCCGACTGAGGCCTTACGAATTCTCGGACGAATTCCCCCTGCGGCGTATACTGGACGACTCGCTTGTTCCCGGTGTCCGCCACGAATACCGCCCCTTCGGGGGTGACGAAGACGCCTTCGGGCGCGTTCAGCTTGCCTTTGTCTTCCCGGTCCCCGTACGTGCGCACGAGCCGCTTCCGATCATCCAGCTCCAAGACCCGGTTGTTCCCCGTATCCGCCACGAACACATGATCGTTGCCCGTGATGAATAGATCGCTCGGCTGCTTCAGCGGCGTCGTATTCAAGTCCTGGCCGAGCACCACGGCCGCCGGCACATAAACATCCTGGATCTGGTACCCGTTCTTCTGCCCCATGTAAAAGGTGTCGTACGGCGTCGCCGCCGAGCCGGTCTGCGGGACCGAGACGAACAGCAGCAGCAGGGCGCAGCACGAGGCGGCCGATTTCACCAGCAGTCTTATCATGGAAAACCCTCTTTCCTTCATCACAAGTCATCCCTCGTTCTTCGGTTAGCTCAGCGCTTATTTCACCCCGGAATGGACCATCGTCTCCATGACTTTTTTCTGGAACAGCAGGAAGATGATCAGGTTCGGCAGAAAAATGAGCAGTCCCGCGGCGGCCGCCATCCCCTGTCCGGCCACGCTGTTCTGCAAGCCGTTCGTCAGCGTCAGCACGTAGTACGGCAGCGTCTTCATCGTCTCGTCCTGCATGTACAAGGTCGAAGCCTCGGTGTCCATCCAGACCGCCTGGAACGTCAGGATCGAGATCGTCGCGATCGCCGGGAAACAGATCGGCATGACGATCCGGGTGAACAACCCGAATTCCGAAGCCCCGTCGAGCTTGCCCGCCTCCAAGAGCGCGTCCGGCACCTGATCGATGAACTGCTTCATCAGGAACACCCCGACTGTCGAGGCCAGGAACGGCAGCACATGCCCGAAGTACGTGTTGTTCAGCCCGAGCCCGCTAATGACGAGATAACGGGGAATGCCGACCGTCTCGGGGGCGAACATCAGCGAGACCAAGATCAGGGAGAAGATCAGACTTTTAAAAGGAAAGCGATGCTTCGACAGCACATAGCCGGCGAGCGAGCTCGCCAGAATGACGCAGACGAGCGTGATGGACGAAATCAACACACTGTTGAACAAATACCGCGTGAACGGAATCGTCCCGCCGGAGGACACGAGGAACAACGTCGAGAAGTTGGTCCATGTCGGCTGTTTGACTAGAAACGTGGGCGGGAACAGAAACAGCTCGTTGAACGGTTTGAACGCATTGTTGATGATGAACACGATCGGGAGCAGCATGAAGACGGCCACCGCCGTCAGGACGGCGAACAGAAGCGCCCGGGATATCGAGATCCGGCGCAGCCGTCTCAGCTTGTTGCGCATAGCCAACATCGTCATTCACCGTCCTTCGGGGCGAACAGCCGGTAGCAGAACCGCATCACCAGATAGGCGATGACGAGCAGCACGACCGACACCATCGACGCGTACCCCAGCTCGAAGCGCTGATACGCGTAATCGTCCACGTGATTGATGATCAAATGCCCCGCGTACTGCTGCGTAATCGGCTTCCCGGTCAGCTGGACGGAGATTTGCCCCGCCTTCAGCGTGCCGACGATCGCCATCACCGCGCTGAAGAGCATCTGCGGTTTCATAGACGGCACCGTGATGTAGTACACTTCCTGCAGCCGGCTCTTGATCCCGTCGATTCGCCCGGCCTCGTACAGCTCGGTATTGACCGTCTCGAGACCGGCCAGCATGGCGAGGAAGCCTACGCCGAAGTTCGTCCACAGGGTGACGATGATCATGATGTTGAGCAAATATTGCGGATCCTGCAGCCACAGCTTGGGCATGTCGATCCATCCGAGGTTCAGGAGCAGGTGATTCAAGTACCCGACCTGGTCTCCGCTGAACGCGGCGATCCACACGACGGACAGCGCCACGCCGCCGGCCATCGAAGGCGCATAGAACGCCAGCGTGAAGTAGTCGCGGATGCTCTTCGGCAGCTGGTGAATGAGCCAGGCGACGAAGAAGGTGAACAAATAGCCGATCGGGCCGACGAACACCGCGAACTTGATCGTATTCGGCAGGGCGTATTTCATGAAGACGACGTCCTGCGTGATCAAGGAGATATAGTTGTCGAGACCGATGAAGGTCGGAAACGTAAAGCCGTCGAACGACGTGAAGCTGAGCGTGGCGGCCATGATGACGGGCACGACGACGAACGCGAGAAAGCACAGGAGAAACGGCGCCAGGAACAAATACGAGAGCCGGGCGTCCCAGGTTCTGCGCAGGAACAGCTTCATACGCTGAACGATCGTGCCGAAGTCGGGCGCCGTCGTCGGTTTGACGATCGGCGGCCGGGTCACGGATGGTCGGGTCATGGCTGGGCGCTCCTCCAATCGTAAGGTTGATCGAACGCCGGCAGGCGGAGATCCGCCGTCGCCGGGATGTTCAGGTTGCGCTGCTTGCGCTGCATCTCGCGTTCCATGGAGACGGTCGCTTCCTCCAGCGATTCTCGGGCCGGCACGCCTTTCACGACCGTCCGGATCCAGGCGAACTCCATCTCTCGGCTCAGGAAATAGTACCCCGGCGCGAGCGGCATGTTCTTCGTCCAGCGGTTCTGCTCCTGGATCGCCTTCAGGTCCTCGGCCGGCCAGGACAAGGCGGCGAGCGCCTGCTGATTGGCCGTGTTCCAGCGGTACTCCGTGCCGTAGAACGATTCGATCCGGTTGCCGTACTGCAGCTGCACGTCATTCGATGTCCACCAGTCGAGGAACTTCCACGCCTGCTCCTTCCGTTCGCTCTTCTCCATGATGATCGCGCCGGTCAACCCTTGCGGAGCCCAGCGTGCGACCGTGCCGTCATTCTGTCGGTTGCCCGGGATCGGGGCGATCTTCCACTTGCCGGCGATCTCGGGTGCGGCGACGAGCAGCTGGACATAAGTGTTGAAATCCGCGACGCCGATCGGCATATCGCCGAGCTTGAAGTGGTTGTAGAAGGACGGGACTTCCTTCGGTAAATAATACTTTTCGAATAACCCGGTCCACTGCTCGAACGCTTTCTGCGCCGCTTCGCCTTCCAGCTTGCTGTGCATGCCGTCGTTCGTGAAGAACTCCGCTCCCTGCTGGTAGAAGAACGGGGTGAAGTCCAGGGCCGGATAATAGAACGACAATCCGTTCTCCTGCAGCGTCGGCAGCATCCGGTATACGTCCTCCCAAGTTTGAGGCGGCTGCAGGCCGAGCTGCTGCAGCAAGTCCGTACGGTAGAACATCAGCTTGAAGTTCTGCACCTCCGGCAGCGCATAGACCCCGCCGTCGTAAGCGTACGAGCGCATCGCGCCCGGATGGAACCTTTGGACCGTCTGATTGAAACCGGGGAACTTCGACAGATCGGCGACCGCCTGGCGCATCGCGTAATCTACCGGGGTATCCATGGCGATGCCGAGCGCTACATCCGGCTGGTCGCCGGCCGCATTGCCCAGAATGAGCGCATTGGCGTTCGGCATCAGGTTCACGTTGACCTTGATGCCGGTCTTCGGCGTGAAATCCTGATCGATCATCTCCTGCAGCAGATCGACATAATCCCGGCCGCGCTGCACCCACACGGTCAACGCCGTTCGGTCGTTCAGCTTCCGAAGGTCATAGGTCATGTAGAACGTGCGGAAGAAGTTGTTAACGGCATAAGGAATTTTGGTGAGCAGCGTCGACTGCTTCAGCTCAGGCTTGGCCTCCGGCGTCCGGACGACCAGGAAGTCGAGCGCCATCCCCTGTTTGTTCAATTGATCGAGCCAAGTGCTGAGGCTGCTCTGGATGTCGGTGAAATATTTCATCTCCGTCGGGATGCGGTCCAGATCCGACTTCATTCGGTTCAGCGTATCTACAGCGATTTCCACCGCGGTGGTAGCGTCCGTTTTGGTCTGATGGAGACCCTTCAAATATGCCGCCGCACTGTTCAAGTTGTCGATAATGGCTTGGATTTTGTCGGGCAGCTTCGGGTCGTACTTGGCCAATTCCCACGTCCGGTTGAGATCGACGTTGCCGTTCTTCTCGCCATAGTTGCCGGTGATCTTTCGGATTTGCTGCTCAATGTCCCGAATGTCGTCCAACGAGCGGCTCAGAGACAAGACGGCCGGCTCCACCGGGGAGCTGTCCGCGGTCATCCGCAGCACATGCTTGCCTGCCGTCAGATAGAAGCGGTACGGGTCGCCGTTCGGCTGCTGTATCGTTCGCACCGTCAAGCGGTCGTTGTAAGGGAACGGCACGTGCAGCATTTCCCGGAACGGCACCTGCCCGTCGATCATGATCGTGCGGTAGACGTTGATTTTGCCTTGGGCGGGATACTTCTGAAAGTACTTCGTATCGATCTCATAAAACCCGGTCTTCGGAACTTCGAATGTCCATTCGATCCATTCCCCCGGGTTTTTCCAGCGAGAACCATCGATTACGTTATAAACGATCCGCCCTTTCGGGTCCGGGGACACGTAGGGCTCCGACGCGCTGCCGGTTTGGACCGACGTGTGTGATTTCCGCGTATATTGCTCGGCCTCGAAGATGGCGTACCAGTTGTCGGAACCATCGCCGGTATTGGCCGTCTTGGATTGTACATATTGCGCGTACGCGGGAGTCGCCGCCGCCGGGGCGAGCGAGAGCGCATGCAGCGCCACCGGCCCCCCGCTCCCGGTCATCCGCAGCGTATGGACGCCTTTGGTCAGCTGGAATTTCAGCGGCTCCGAGGAGGCCGAATAGTTGGCGAGCGTCGTCGTCTTCCAGCCTTCGATTTCCTTCTGCGGGGAGCGGATTTCGTTATTCAGCGCATTCCGGTCGTACGGGAACTTCTCGTCCTTCCAATGCCGCACGAGCTCCAGATGCCCTGCTTCTTCGAATTGGAGCTTTCCGTCGATCTGCACGCCTACTATGATCGGGGTGTAGCCTGAGGCGAGCGGCAAGTAATCGAGACTCAATTCGTACAAGCCGTCCTGCGGAGCCTCGAACTGCCACTCCACCCAACCGAGCCCGCTCTCCCAAGCTAGGATGTTCCCTTGCTGCGGGTCTTGACGCTTCGCCGCTTTTGCGTCGTCCGACGCCTTCGTGAACGCGGCTGCCTGCAGTTGAATGGCGGCGGCAGTCCCGTTCGTGGCAGCAGCGGAGGCGAGCTTGCCGAAGGTTCGCTCCGCCTCCGCATAGGCCGGCACGCCGTTCACGCGGTGCGCCTCGCTGATGCGGACTTGATCGGCCGGCACCGCCGGATAGCTGTCGCCGCTCTGCGCCACGGACCGAAGCCCGAAGCCGGCGGCCGCCAACAGACAGACGGCCGCCACGGCTATGATTCGTGTTCGCCGCCTTCTCATGCCCGAGGATCCTCCTGAGCCTGCAACGACATCCCGGTTTCTTTATCGAAGAAATGCGCCTTTTCCATCCGGAACGCAGCCTGCACGGCATCTCCCGGCTCAAAAGGTGAATGCGCTTCCACGCGGGAGATCATACGGGTGTCGCCTGAAGTTAAATAGAGGAACATATCCGCGCCCATCAGCTCCCGGATGTCGACCTTAGCCTGAACCGCCGAGGCGCTATGCTGGCGCACGAGCTCCGGGTCGCACACGACATGCTCCGGCCGGATACCCATCACGATCTGGCGCAGGGCCGTCGCGGAAGTTCTGCGGAATGCGGGGTAGAACGATTCGGGAATCGGCAGCCTCCACCGCTTCGTATCGAAGTAGAACCGGCCCTCCTCCTCGAGCACCGCTCCCTCCACGAAATTCATCGGCGGGGAGCCGATGAATCCGGCTACGAACAAATTGCGCGGGTGATTATAGATGTCCTTCGCCGTCGCGACCTGCTGGATCTCTCCGCTCTTCATGACCACGATCCGCGAGCCCATCGTCATCGCTTCGGTCTGGTCGTGCGTGACGTACACGGTCGTCGCCCTCAGCTCCTGATGGAGCCGGATCAGCTCGGCGCGCGTCTGGGTCCGCAGCTTCGCATCCAGATTGGACAGCGGTTCGTCCATCAGGAACACCTGCGGCTCCCGCACGATCGCGCGTCCGAGCGCAACCCGCTGCTTCTGGCCGCCGGACAGCTGGTTCGGCCGCTTCCCGAGCAGCGAGTAGATCTCGAGCGTCGTGGCGGCCCGCTTCACGCGCAGTTCGATCTCATGCTTGGCCATCTTCCTCAGCTTTAGGCCGAGCGACATGTTCTCGAATACGGATAAATTCGGGTAGAGCGCATAGTTCTGAAACACCATCGCGATATCGCGGTTCTTCGGAGACACATAATTAATGTAGCGATCCCCTATGTAGATCTCGCCTTCCGAAATGTCCTCCAGCCCTGCGAGCATGCGGAGCGTCGTCGTCTTGCCGCAGCCGGAAGGCCCGACAAGCACCAGAAATTCTCCGTCGTCGACCTCGAGATGGAAGTCCTTGACGGAGGGAGTCGATTCGGATTTGTAGTATTTATACACGTGCCGGAACGAGACATGGGCCATGGTCGGAACCACCCTTTAACCAAATTAAATACGGATCCTGCCTTGATTTTATGGCATTATAGTATAACTGTCAATTTATTTTACTTTAATTTTAGGTGATTATTTTAGTTGATTTCTATTGACTTCTGTTTGTGGGCAAAAAGAAAACCGTCCTGTGCGGACGGTGCGTCGCGTAGGCGTTCAGTTTGGCGCGTGGGGCGGGCGGGCAGAGAGGTTCCGATCGTAGATGAAATCGTGTCGCCTGTTGTTTAGACGGGCGTCGTCCTAACCAGGAGAGGGAAAACCTCCCTCCCTTTCGCTCCTAACCACGTGTTTCGCGCTGATGTGAGGGAAAAGCTCCCTCTCCTTTGGCCCGATCCCCCCGATTTATGCTTTTTTCCATAAAAAAAGAGGGAGCTTTTCCCCCTCACATCCCTTAAGTTGCTTGAATCCGACGAAAAAGAGGGAGGAAATCCCTCTTCTCACACCAGATACCCCAGCGCCGCCCACGCATCGGATAAGCTCCCGCCCATTCCCGATTCCAGGACGACTTTGCTTCGACCACTCTTGGTCTCCCCAGCGATGTCCAATCGCGCCCGAGGCGGGTTCCGCCCCTTAGCTGGAGGTTAGAGCCCGCCTTCTGTCGTTCACCGCAACACTATATCCTACTGAACTTGCCGCTCCGGCGAAGTTTTGTAAACTTCGCGAATCGCTTCTTCGATGTCCGGTTCTTTGACGCTTAAGTCTTGAATCGGCAGCTTCCGGGACAAGTCCGCGATGAGCTCGGCGGCCGTGATCCGTTTTTTCTCGAACTGGTACCACAGTCTAAGGCCTTCCCGCTTCACAATCTCGGCTGAAGGATGCGTCAAATCTTCGCAAGGATGCTGCAGGTCAACGACGAGCTGCCGCTTCGGCGTGAGTTGGCCGATCAGATGCTCGATGGGGCCGTCTTCCACTACCTTGCCGTGGTTCACGATGACCAGCCGGCTGCACAGCTGCTCGACGTCATCCAGGTCATGGGTAGTCAGAATGACGGTCAACCCCAGCGTGCGGTTCATCTCTTTGATGAACTGCCGGATGGCATGCTTCGCTTCGACGTCCAGGCCGATCGTCGGCTCATCCAGGAACAAGACGGAAGGCGAATGCAGCATGGACGCGGCTAAGTCGCCCCGCATCCGTTGGCCCAAAGACAGCTGGCGGACCGGAGTGTCCAGAAACTCGCTCAGCTTCAAGACCTCATTTAACAGGGCCACATTTTCGCGGTAAAGCTTGTCGTCTATCTGATAAATCCGCCTGAGCAGCTCGAACGATTCCCCGAGACGCAAGTCCCAATACAGTTGGGTGCGTTGTCCGAACACGACACCGAGCTTTTTCACAACCGCCTTGCGGTTCTCCTGCGGAGAAATGCCGCACACTCGGATGGTGCCCGAAGTCGGGTGGAGAATGCCGGTCAGCATCTTAATCGTCGTGCTTTTTCCCGCCCCGTTCGGACCGATATACCCCACAATTTCTCCAGGCTCGACGGCGAACGTAACGCCATCGACACCCCGGACGATTTTTTTCTCGGGGAAGAACAAGCTTTTAACCGCTCCTCGAAGGCCGGTTTCTTTCTTCACGACCACATATTCTTTGACGATGTCATTGACCTCAATCACGGCCATATCCAACCCTCACGATCCGGAGCTTTCATAATTTTTCATACCGAGCCTGAATAGCCGTAGCGATAACCAAAAATAAACCAACCCGAGAAGAGGAGTCCAAAGAGCAAAGCCTAAAGGAAGCTGAAAGGCATGAGCCTTGTCCAGAAAATCGACGGCCGGATAAAAACTGATGAACCCGATCGGGATCAGAAACGTAAAAAGCATCTGAACGATGTATGGGTATAGACTAAGGGGATATAACGTGACCCGCTCCAAGGTAGACAAAGCGAAATCAACCGTCGAAGCGTTGCGCTTGGTCCAGAACGCGATCGTGCCAAGACTGACGAACAGCGCCGCCCGAAGGAAGACGCCCCCAATTACAACGAGGATCAGCTTGCCTATGTTCGCAAGGGACCACTCCAGGCCGACGGCTTGGCAGCCATAGATAAATATAATGGTGCCCGGTATGAGATCGATCAGTCCGATAAAATTCACATAGCTCGCCACCAACTGAAAAAACACGCTCATCGGCCTTAGCAGAAGCCGGTCGAACGCCCCGTTGATGACCATATGGTCCATATGCCACGTATTAATAAAAAAGACGACCAGCAGCCCGTGGCTCAACAGTCCCAGCCCATAGATAAACGCCAGCTCGGGGAAATCCCACCCATTCAGCGGTTGAAAACGGTCCACAATGATGCGCAGCATCCAAATCCCGGAGAAGTAGTGGATCGGAATCATCAGCAGCCAGCTGACAAGAAACAAAGGATATTCCAGCTGCCGCTGTACGGCCAGCCGGGCGAAACAAGCCGCTACGGAGCCGTAATGCCTTAATTTTGCCACCATAGTCCTTAGCCTCCCTGGATCAGCGTCTTCGTCTTCGTGCGATTCCAAGCCCAGCGGAGCAGAAGAGCCAATACGGCGACCCAAACGATCTGTATGACCATCCCCTGAAAGGCTTCGGGTATCGAAACGACGCCGATATAAATGCTGATCGGGGCTTGATACGTATACTGAAACGGCAGGAACGCCGAGATGCGCTGGATCGTCTCCGGGAAAAACCAGAGCGGAACGAGGCTGCCGGACAAAATACGCACGATACTATCCTTCACGATGCCCAAGTTGCCGAGCTCCATGACCCAGAACGCAGCCAAGCCGACCAAAGCGCTTAGCAGCCATAACAAAGCATAGCTCAACAGGACACTGGGGACGAACAATAAAAAATGCTTCCACGAGGCGGGGAGCGGCGGACCGAAAACGATCGTGGCGAACAGGAACAGCGGAATCACCCGATTCACGAGCCCGCTGACCGCACTTCCGAGATCGTCGGCCAAATAGGAGGCGAGCAGCGGGATCGGTCTGTAAAAATCCGTGACGATCTGGCCTTCGCGGATTTTATAATAGATCGTATTCTGTACTCCGCATACAAAAACGGAAGCTAGCAGGATGGAAAGCACCGTATACGTAATCAGATCATCCAATTGCATGGATTGGACCTGTTCGATGCCTGCATAGGCGGATCTCCACAAAAACACAGACGCGATCAGCAAAATAATGTTGGTTCCGACAGCCGCGAACACTTCAAAGCGATAGGCCAGGTTGGTCAACACCCGCATTTTCGTTATGTACCAATAAGCTTGCAGCAGTCCAGACACCCCACTATTCAACAAAAGCTACTAGGCAGGCAATTTATACCATTATAAGTTCGGTCATAGGGTCTAGCAATATGAAAGTTACATTATAACGGTTTTGGAGGAAGGCAAGGAAACTAATCGTGTTCGAAAAGGGGTTGAAACCGTGTGTTTAGCGGGGGGCATTACGTTCGCGCATGCTTGGGGAAGCCGAGCCCATCTGGACGATCGTCTGCACAATTCCAGTTTACGACGAGCCGTTACTTAACGGGCATGCTCGGCTTTCACCCCGTATTTCGCCAACAGATAATCAATGCGAGCCTGATTGCTCTGCAAATACAAGTTGATCCAAGCGAGCAATGGCCCCTCTTGAGGCGGGATCGCGACGGCGATCGGATCGACTTGATCCGGCAAGAGATGCAGCTGCAGATCGATGGAGCGCCCCGGGTTGTTCGCGAGCAGCTGTTTCAATTGCAGCTCGTCGTAATAGATCGCCGTCACATCGCCTTTAATCGCGGCATCCATTGCTTCCTGCGGGGTCGCGAATTGGACCGTCTCGGTTCTCGGGAATAGGAGATGCGCAAAACTGACGTAAGAAGTCCCCGCGATGACCCCGATCTTCACCTTCGCTTGGCGGAGGCGCTGTACGGGGTCTACACTCGCAGGTCCGAGCCGCGCCATGGCGAGACGATTCATCAAGAGGCCTTGGTGCAGCGTGAGATAGGGCTCGGAGAACAGCACTTTTCCCGCTCTTGGCAATGTCGCGCTGAGCTTGGACACGGCCACGTCGGCCTGGCCCGAAGCGACCTGGTTCACGACCTCCTCGAAGGATTTCGCGGACCGCACATACTCTACGTCCACGCCCAATTGAGCCGCCATGTCCGCGGCCAATTCTACGTCGCTCCCAGTGAGCATCCCGCCCGCATCGGTATAGAAGAAAGGGTTGCGATCCGCAACAGGCAAGGCTACCCGGAGTTTTCCTCGTTGGTAGATGGCTTTCATTTGCGGCGAATAGTAGGCCAGATCCTCCTCGGCTATGGTCCGCTTGACGGGAGTCACGACGAATTCGCCCGTCCCGTCCTTTGGCGCCTGGGGAGCCGATGAAGGACTCGCTCCGCAGGCGGCCAATGCAAGCACGCTCGCCAGCATAAGCCCCGCTAATCGGGCCTGAGCCCAAAAGGAGTGTCTATTGCATTTCCAGGCCGTCATGGGCGAGCCTCCTTCTCGATGACGACGACAGCGGCCGCGGTCGTGTCGGTGTGCGTGATGCTGAGATGGCAGGAGATCGGGGCTTCCAACTGCCGAAGGACGGCGTCGGACAAGACCAGGCAAGGTCGGCCCGCCGAATCCGGACTCACTTCGATATCCCGCATGCCGATGCCTCGGGGCAAAGCCAGCCCCAGCGCCTTCATCAGCGCTTCCTTGGCCGCGAATCGGCCGGCGAGCCATTCCGCCTGGCGATGCGGGGCCTCCAGAGCGAGGAAATCCCTTCGTTCCTTGTCCGTCAATAAACGCTCGACCAGCAGTTCATCCTTTTTGTTCAGCATTTTGACGAACCGTCCGATTTCTACCAGATCGAGTCCAACGCCGATTAGCAATCGGAACTCTCCTCTCCGAATGAGTTACACGCCGGTATCCAGCCCCGCACCGAAATGGATATTTTGCCCGCTCACCAGACGCTCCGGGACTCGCAGCAGCCAATCGACGGAAGCTGCCGCCATCTCTTGCGGCGCCGGTAGATACGGCTTCAAGGCATGAATCTCCAACCTTTGCCTAAGCTCCTTCTTGTCCACCCGTTCGTCCGGAACGGCGTAATAGCCGTAGGTAACGGCGTTCACGGCGACCCGGAAGGGCGAGAGCTCCTTTGCGAGCGTCTTCATCAGCCCGATCGTTCCCTGATTCAGAACCGGCGAAGAAGGGTACCCTGCAGAGTACAAGCTGTCGGCGAGCAGCAAAAACCAGATTTGTCCCGATTTGGCGCGGGCCATATGCGCGGCCGCCGCCCGGCTATACAAAAAGCGGTTCCGGAGCTCCGCCGCCGTGTTCAACCCGAATTCGAGGGGATCCAAGTCATATCCCGCTTCTTCGTCCCAGGCCTCTACCCCGTGAATCAACACATCCAAGCGCCCCATTCGGCTCGCGGCCTGATCCACGACGGCTCGAATGCCTTCCTCGTCCGTCGGCCGGCCCCATAAGGGGAAAAACCGCTCCCGATGGCGCTCGGGCACCCGATCCATGCAGGAGCCGGCTTCCCCCGGTTCCGCAAACACCATAGCCGTCGAGCAGCCCTGCTCCAGCAGTTCGGTCAAGATGTGCCCCATGAAGAGCGGATCGGCTTTCGTGAGCAATACGGCTCGGCTCATCGCAGGAACCCCCCGTCTACCTTGAGCACTTGTCCGGATACATAAGCGGCAGCCCCGGAGGCCAGCGGCAAGAGGGCGGCCGCGACTTCGCCAGCGGTGCCTTGGCGCTTCAAGTGCGTGTGCCCCAAGAAGGCGTCCATGGTGCCGGCGGGCAGCGACTCCGTCATCTCCGTGGCGATCATGCCCGGGGCTACCGCATTGACGCGGATGCCCTCCTGCGCATGACGGCGAGCCAGCAGCTTCGTGAGGCCGATGACAGCGCCCTTGGCGGTGCTGTAGTTCGCCTGGGCCTCCCTGCCGTAAATGCCCGAGACCGACACAACGTTGATGACGGAACCCCCGCCTTGCTCCCTCATATATGGAATCGCCTCCGTGGCGCAAAGTAATGTCCCGAGCCAGTTCGTTTGCAGCACCGTATCCCATTCTTCGACGGTCATCCGCATCGCCAGATTGTCCCTCGTAATGCCGGCGTTATTCACCAGGATGTCGAGGCGGCCGAACTGTCGCTTCACCCGCTGCATCAGCTCCTTAACGAAGGCGGGGTCGTGGACCGAACCTTGATAGAAGGCGCCCGGAATCGATCTCGACTCCCTCTCCGCCTCTAGCCGCGCGGCGATCTCCTCGCTTCGGGCATAGACGCCGATCACGGTGGCGCCGGCATATGAGAATTGCTCCCACACCGCTCTTCCGATCCCCCGGGTGGCACCGGTGACGATAGCCACCCGATCCTGGAGCACCCCGGATCTCATACCGAGCCCGTCTCCGCCCGGTTGACCGGCTGCTCCCGCACGCTGGCCTGAATGAACCGGGCGATCGAATCCACATGGCGCATGTGGGCTTTGAGCTCCTCTGCCGGGATCCCTTCCACCATCACCCCGAACACGGCCTCCAGCCCCACCATGACCTCGAAAGCCTCCACGGAATCCAGGCCCAGCCCTTCCCCGAACAGCGGCATTTCATCGCCAATGTCGGCCGCCGTCACGTCTTCCAATTCCAACCGCTCGACGAGAAGCTTCTCTTTCACGATTTGCTTCAGTTCCTCCAGCGATAACAAGTGCGCGTTCATCATGGGATCTCCTCCCCCTCCTCCTAGTAGCTGGTTGATTCCACGGCGCTGACGATGGCAGCGGCCGCATTGCCATTCACGGATATACTGACGGCCAAGACGTGCCGCAACCCTCCGGGCTTCACCTGCTCTGCAGCTGCGCCCAGCAGGAGCATCGAGCTGACGGATTCCCCGTATCCGTATTGCTCATTCACGTCTACCAACGGGACGTCCCTTCCGGCGAGCAGCTCGCGAACGGCCTGAACCGCCGCTTCTCGCTCGCTTGGGCGGCCCGCGCAATCGAGCAGCACCCCGTCGATCTGTTCCGGCGCCACCCCAGCGCGCTTCGCCGCTTCGTCGACGGCTCGGGTCAAGCCGTCTGCGCCAGAAGCCATCCCGCAGCCTCCGAGCTCCGCGATCGTCAGCCATCCCGTCTCCCGGGCGGTCTCCAGATCGGCCAAAGCAAGACAAACGCTGCCCTCCAGCGCCCCATACCGGCTCTCCGTCAGCCCCTTCGCCCGGTCGATCTGGTCCGAGAGCCCGGACCATTCATCCCCGGCCGCGACGAGGAATCGGTCGTGTACCCCGCTGCGGATGCTGTCGCAGGCATAGGCCACGGCCAGAATCCCCTCCGTGCCGCCGCTGCTCAGGGAGCTGCTGAACCCGCCCAGCTCCAGCTTCTCCGCGGTTTTGCCGGCAATGGAGTTGATTACCGTAAAGGGGAAATAGATGCTGCTGGCCTGCTCGGGCCCGTTCACGAACACGCTGTGCAGGAACTTGCCGATGCTGTCCGTGCTGCCCCTCGAAGTGCCGTAGATGAATCCGATCGCGTCACCGGCCGCGGAGCCGTCCCATCCCGCATCCGCGAGCGCCGTCTTCGCGGCGCCGATGCTGAACTGGCAGAGCCGGTTCATCCGCCGCTCATACAGACTGGGATCCAAGTCCTTCAACGAGAACGTGCACGCTCCCGGTTTCGCGTCCACTGTATCTGGCGTGGAGTCACCTGCACCGGATACACCCGATACACCCGATACACCGGATATGCGGCCACGGCGAACGCCGTCCCCCAGCACCGCCCCGATGCCGACGAGCCCGATTCTTCGTTCCGGGCGGTAGCGCACAGCCGCAGGATTGTAGTCCTGCGCCGCATCGGCCAGACCCGTTCGGGCCACAAGGGATACATTGTGGCCCCCGAAGGCCGAGTTGTTGTTCAGGATGAACGCCGGCCGCCCCTCCTCCATTCGATTGGCCACGATGCTTAACCCTTCGCAGCCAGCTCTCGGCTCGTCATAATGCAGCGTCGCCGGCAGCCAGCCCTGCCGAATCGCATACAGGGAGGTCGTGAATTCGATCGCGGCGGCCGCCCCGAGCGTATGGCCAAAATAAGCTTTGCTCGAGCTGAGCGGGATATCGGGCAGCCGGTCGCCGAACACGCTGCGGAGCCCCAGGATCTCCGCTTGATCGTTGGCCTGCGTTCCCGTGCCATGCGCGTTGATGTACTCGATCTGCGACAAGGATGTACCGGCATGGCGCAAAGCCATTGTCACCGCACCTTGAATGCCCCGTCCCTCCGGATCCGGCGCGGTCTCGTGATGCGCATCGTTGCTGAGGCCATACCCGCAAATTTCCGCATAGACGGTGGCTCCGCGCGCCAACGCCCGCTCCAGCGGTTCCAGGACTACGATAGCCGCCCCCTCGCCGAGACTGAGCCCGAACCGGCTCGCGAACGGGGAGGTCGGCACGGGATTCAAGGCCCTCAGCACATTGAACCCGGCATACACCGCGTGCGAGAGGGGATCGGAGCCTCCTGCCAGCATCGCGTCCGCGTAGCCCCAGCGGATCATGTCGTAGGCGTACCCGATCGCATTGCCGCTGGCCGCGCATGCCGTGTTCATGGTGGCGACCGGCCCTCCAGCCCCAAAATAAGCGGCAACGTCGTCGCCCTGCTGGTAAAACGGATAACGGGCCGTTCTTGCTTCGTCCAGCTCCGTGACGGTCCATTGCTCCTCGAGCGACACGATGCCCCCGTTGCATGTGCCCAGCGCCACGCCCCATCTCGGTCCCAGCTCGACCGTCCCTTGCCGGCCGCTGTCCCGAAGCGCCTGGTCGGCGGCGAGGATCGCATATTGCGCGCACAGGTCGTACTGCCGCCGCTCTTCCGGCGTAAAATAGCCCTTGGCCGCAGCCGGACTCAGCTCCGCCCCGATCCCACTATGGAGCCGCGCCGTCGGAAAGCGCTGCACCGGCCCGATGCCCGTTCGGCCCTCCTGCATCCGGGCGAATACGGCTTCGAACGTATCCCCTAGGGCGCATAGGATGCCCATTCCCGTTACCGCCACGCGCCGTCTATCCATGACTTGTGCCAACCGCGAGCCCCCCTTTCACACATAGATCCTTATGGGCCGACTTTCGCTCCGAGATACCGGTTGTATAGGGGCCGAGCCACCGGTCCAGCATTCGGCGCATGAACGGAGCTTCCCGATTCACCGCGAAGATTGCCCGAGGGATCCGATGCTCGAGCTGAATGGAGATGGATTGTGCGATCAGCATGAACGCACAGCCGGACAAGCGATATTCCGGCGCAATATAGACGCTGTCATAGAGTACGGTATCTTCGGCAATCCGGTATGTGATGCACCATCCCACCGTCTCGCCGCGAGCCCGCAGGCCGAGGCTGTTGCGCTTCTCCAGCGGCAGCACCGCTTTGAACGGCGAGAGGTATGCGGGATACAGGCTGCCCTCCAGCTTCTCCAATCGGGTCTTCTCTTCCCCCGGAAGCTCCTGCCAATAGAAGGAGCGCATCCCGCTCGGCATGCCGGTCTTCTGAAGCCAGGGCGCCTCGGCGATCCTCATGTCCGCCGTATACACTTTCCCTTCGGTCTCCGGCGGCGACCACCCCTCGCGATGCAGAAACGACTCGATCGCGGGGGTGATGGGTTTGCCCGAATAATAGATCAGGCTCAGCTTCGAGCGCTGCCGCTCTTGGAGGAGGCCCTCCGCCAGGCGGAGGAGCGCCGTCCCGATTCCGCGTCTGCGGTACGGGGCTTTGACGAAGAGAGAGACGACCTCGGCGCCTTCGCTCCCTGCCGGACAATGGAGGAGCAGCAGCCCGACCGCTTCGGTCTTCCTGGCGCCGTCCCTCCATTCTGCCCCAAGGGCCAAGGAGGTCGGACGCTCGTTCAGTTGCTGCAGCAGGGGGCGGGCATATTGGAAGGTCAGCGATTCGTAGGCCGGGCTTGTTGTCGAATCCAGCTGGCTAACGTGGAACATAAGCTTTCCCCCTAATCATTCCATCTGCAGGGTGCCGTCCCGGTAGGGGAGGCTCTGGGCGCCCGCTAACGAACCCTTGTCCTCGGGCTCGGCGATCATCACGGTTGCGGCGCAATTCAGCATGATACTAGCCGTCGTCACGCCGGGATCGATGATGGGGTTCACCGCCATCAGGAGAATGACGCCCGTGGCGTAGGGCAGATGCAGCGGCTCGGCGATCAGAGCGATCATGGAAATGGCTACGATACCTGGAGAGCCCGCTCCGGCGACCGCGGTCAGAATCGCGCCGACCAAGGCGATCAGCAAGCCCTGCAGCCCGAGCGTCACTCCATACAATTGAGCGATGAAGACGATGCCGGTCGTATACGTCAGCACCATGCTGTACCGGCACAGCACGATGCCGAGCGGTACAACCAAATTGACCGCATGCGCGTTCAACCGGAATCGGTCCCGCAAAGTCTCGAGCACATACGGCATGGTCGCGATGCTGTTCTGCGTGCCGAAGGCAATGCACAGCGGTTCCTTAAGTCCGAGCAGCGTTCGGAGAAAGCTCAGCTTCATTCTCGCCGAAACGATCCAAACGCCGAGCAGCAAGAGCAGCAGGCAAACGGAATAAATGCATACGATATATTGAACCATGGCTAGCAGCAGGTCTCCCCCCGCGCCCGCGATTTGACCGGCCATCATGCAGAACATGCCGAGGGGCAGCATGTACATGCCCCAAGAGATGATGCGCTGGAAAGCCCGGAACAGCAGGTCCGTCATCACGAGGAACTGATCGCCCGCATGAACGGAGAGCAGCCCGACGGCGATCCCTACGACGACCGAGAAGAATAAAATCTGCAGGTTGTCTCCCTGCCCTAGCGCGATGAAGATGTTCGACGGAATGAGATCGAAGACGAATTGGAGCAGGCCATGGCCGGAGGAAGCGGCCTCCGAGGATTCCGCAGCCGGTTCCCGGTCGAGCACCTCCTGGCCCAGCACCGTTCTCTGACTGGCCGAGAAGCCTTCGCCCGGTTGGCCGAGCGATCCCGCTCCGAGTCCTAGAGTGCCCACTAGAAGCAACCCGGCCAGAAACACCGTAACCATGCGCCGCAGCACTTGCGATGTACCGCTCGACATGAACAGCCGGCCTACGCTGGAGACGATGGCGGTGACCATGATGGGAATCACGCACATTTTGAGAAACGATAAATATAAATTTCCATATGGAACGAGCCTCTCGGCGAACTGGGGCTGGTACAACCCGATCAAGACCCCGGCGCCGATCGCCCCGACTATTGCCCAGATCGATTTTAGCCAACGGATGGAAAAGGGAATGCGCTTCATGAACTTGAACTCACCTTCTGTAATAAGCTTGAACCATGCCTTATAGGTAGAAAGGGGCTTGCGGAAGAACCCCATTCAGGATTCGCTCCGCAAGCCGGTAAGAATAAGTCCTACACCATTATTGAGCCAGAGCTGCAGGCAGCGTAATGATGGCACCGATGACCGTGCCGGCTGTAGCTTCGTCGCTATTGCCCCGGAACCCTGTATCATGGCCGAACATGGCCAACGCACCGGTTCCAACACCGCTGAAGAAGTCGCTCGCCCCGTCCTTGCTGCCGCCGGCGACACTTTCCAGCTCGCTCTCGGACAGCTCATCGGCCTCCCGGACGACCGGAGGTAACACCAGGTTCAAGTGGTTCGCCGATTGATCGAGCACGCCGATCTTGAAGCTGGCCGGTACCTCAAGCCCGGTCTCTTGTTGAATGGCGGCATGAATGTTGGTCAGGCACAAACTCCTGAATTCAGCATCCGTAGATGCTCGGGCGCCGATTTTTTGTACCGCTTCTGCCAATGCTTCTTTCGTCCAACTCATGGTAATGCCTCCTCGCAAAATGAGATTTATCATAAACCTGGCGGTTAGCCAGGAGAATGAACCTAATGATCCGGAGTCCGGAATCCGGAATCCGACTAAGCCAGCTGTCGCTTGGCCAGCTCCAGGAACAACCCGTCCTGCTGCATCAGCTCCGCGTATGTGCCGGCTTGCACGACCCGTCCTTGGTCCAGGACGAAGATCCGGTCGGCATTCATAATCGTGCTGAGCCGATGGGCGATCACCACGCGCGTGGCGCGCAGCTTCTCCATGCTCTCGCTGACGATGGCCTGGGTTCGGTTATCCAGGGCGCTGGTGGCTTCGTCGAAGAAGAGGATCTTCGGCTTTCTGGCGAGCGCCCGGGCAATGAGCAGACGCTGGCGCTGCCCGCCGGACAATGTGCCGCCCCCCTCCGAGATGACCGTGTGCATCCCCATCGGCATCTGCTGGATGTCCTGATCGAACCCGGCCAGACGGGCCGCTTCCCAGGCATCCTGATGCGTCAGATTGGTCGAGCCGACGATGTTGCTGTAGATGTCGCCGGCCATCACCTTCCCATGCTGCAGGACAACGCCGAGCTGGCTGCGAACCGAACGGATATCCAGCGCCTTCATATCCTGGCCGTCATAATAGATGGAACCCGACTCCGCTTTCTCGAACCCGAGCAGCAAGCGGAGCAAGGACGATTTGCCGCAGCCCGATGCGCCGACCAAGGCGACGAATTCGCCCGGCCGGATGGTCAGGGACAGATCGTTCAGGATGAGCGGCTGCTCGGACCTGTACCTGAAGTTCACATGGCGCACTTCGATCCCGCCCGCCAGCTCCCCCGGGTCCTCCATCGCCTCCTGCACCTCCGGCACCGCTTGGAGGATCGGCTTGGTGCGCTCGAACAGCGGCACGATGTTCAGGATGGACACCACCGCGGACGACATCGAGATCATCGCGGTCAGGAAGGCCGTGAACGCCGAGAAGAAGGCGATGAACTGGCCGGCGCTGAGTCCCTCCGCGTGGCCCCCGACCATGTAGAACAGCACGATCGAGGTCACGAGGGGATAGAACGAATTGAACACGGCATGGATGTTGCTGACTGTTCTCGCCTGGAACGAGGTTTCCTTCATTTCTCCGAACCCTTTGGCCCACAGGAAAAAAGCTCGTTTCTCCGCGCCGGCCATCCGAAACTTCGAAATCCCGTTGATAATCTGCAGCACGCTGCCCGTCAGCCGCCCTTGCACCCGCAGCAGAATCCGCTGCCGGCGCACCTGCACGACCCCGACGCCGACGGTCGCGAGCATCGGAATGAGCGCCAGCACCGCCGCGGCGAGCGCCATCTGCAGATCGTAATGGAAGAGCAGGAAGAAATTGAAGGAAGAGAAAAGGCCCGAGAAAATTGCGGTGACCGCCACGCCGGACAACATCTTCCTCATCGCATTGATGCCGCCGGCCCGGTTCGCCAGGTCCCCCGCCGTGAATTGCCGGAAGAACGACGCCGGCAAATTCAGCAGCCGATCCCAGACCGCCGCCTGGATGGAGCCGTCCATCTTCCCTTCGATGCGAAGCATCGCCATCGAGCGCGCGAGCTCGAACAACCCCGTCGCGAGCGTGATGGACAGCAGGATGAGCCCCATCTGCAGCAGCGGCCCCCGCTGGGCCGCAGGAATCACCGTATCGAACAGGATGCCGTTCGCGATGGGAACGAACATCCCGAGCAAGCCGGTGGCGATCCCGAGCAGGATCATCCTCGCGAAATCGCGCCGGACCGTCCGATGCGCGCCATATTGGAGAATATCCAACACGGACAACGGATGGGTCGGAAACGGGCGATAAAACATGTGGGCCACGCTCTCCAGCATCCCGGCCAGCTGTTCCGTGACCTCAGTCTCCGACCCGTCCTCCGGATTCAACAGCGTATAGCGGGACGGCCCTTGCGGCAGCAGCGCGACCGGATGCCCCCCCTCTTCGGTGAAGGCCAGCAACGGGCCGTTGTCGGCCTGCCACCAGTCGTCTCTGAGCACGACCTGGCGCGAGCGGAACCCGGACCCTTTGGCGAGCTCGCTGACGGGATCGCGCGACTTGCGCAGCCGGGAGACCGGGGCCGGCTTCACCGTCAGGCCCACGGCTTCGCCGACGCGACGAGCCGCCTCGTAGAGGGCGTCTCCGGACAGCGGGTCCGCCGCACGCTTCGTGCCGGGCCCTCCGGTGACCGCCGCCAGACGGCGAATCGCCCGCTCCATGACCGCCCGATCCTGCTCGGTCTTGAGCTTCAGCCGCTCGCGTTCGAATCGGGTCTCGAACCGATCTCGCTCGCGCAAGCTGGCCGCGATGTGCTGATGATACGCCGACAGTCCTTGCCAGGACGGATCCAGCTCCAGCCACTGCAGCGTGCTGTACACCGTCACGCTGGAGGGCTCCGCGGCGGACAGCCAGCTGTTCGGCGTCAGCGGGAACAGCTGACCGGACCGATCGACCTTGAGGCCGGAGTCGCTCCTCCAATGCAAGTGCCCGCTTTGCAGCCTGACCCACACGGGGCGGGCCGTGCGCAGCACCGTCCCCTCCGCCGCCTCCACCGTGTCGCCCAGCTCCAGGTCGATTGAGAGTTCCGCCGGCTCCGCATGGGTCCCTGCGGTCGAGCAAGCCGAAATCCACCCCTCGATCAAGGGAGCTGCGGCCGCCCGCAAGTGGGGAGACTGGGCCAACGCTTGAAGGAAGACCGCTTTGTCGAGACGCAGCAGCCGGGTTCCCGTCAAGCCCGCGACCAGCATCCCCGCCGACCTGACTGGACCGGCCTCTCCCGCATGGTACCCGAACAGGAGCTGTCCCGGATCCGCCCCGAACAAGAAGCGTCTGGGGCGTACCACCTCTTCCTCGTGCAGCGCAACGGCAAACACATCCGCATGCCCCGCCAGGACCATCCACACCTCCTGCTCATCCCGGACGATCAAGGGTTGGTTGCCTTCGGCTTCCGCCACCGTCCCCTGTTCCAGGAACAGCTGCTGCAGCTCGGTTCTTTGCGTAGGTCCCACGGGTTTCTCCTCCTTTCGAGGGGCAGTTAATGCTCCTGAATAAGCCGGGCGTACAGCCCGTTCTTGGCGAGCAGCTCTTGATGGGTGCCCCGCTCGGTGACCTTCCCGCGATGCATGACGATAATCTCATCCGCATCGCGGATCGTGCTCAATCGGTGCGCCACGATCAGGCAGGTGCAGCCGCGTCTGCGGATGCTGGCATCGACCAGCTGCTCCGTCTTCGGATCGAGGGCGCTCGTCGCTTCATCCAGCACGAGCACGGAGGGATTGCCAGCCAGCGCGCGGGCGATCTCCAGACGTTGCCGCTGGCCGCCGCTGAAATTCCCGCCGCCCTCGTCGATCCGATGATCATAGCCGCCGCTGCGTGAGCTGATCTCATCGTGAATGCAGGCGTCCTTGGCCGCCCGGACGATGTCCGTCTCTGGGATGGTCGCATCCCACAGCGAGAGGTTCTCCTTGATCGTGCCTTCGAACAGATGGATCTCCTGATCCACAACCGCCACCGAGTTGCCGATCAGCTCTCGCGAGAGCTGCTGGCGCGTCGCGTCATCGAATCGAATTTCCCCGGACCAGGGCTCGTAGATGCCCGCCACCAGCTTCGCTACCGTCGATTTGCCGCTGCCGGATCCCCCTACGAGCGCTACGCGCTTGCCCGGCTTCAGCTCTAGGCTGAAATTCTCGATCAGCGGCCCCTCCAGCCGGTTGTAGCCGAACGTCACCTGCCGGAGCTCCACGAACCCCGCCAGCTTGGCATGGTCCTGGGTCCCGGGCTCCCGCTCCTCTGCATTGGTCGGTTCCGGCGTCTCGGCGGCGAACTGCGCATCCACCTTGTAATTCAGTACATCGTCCAGGCGTTTGAGTCCCCCCTGCGCTTCCTGCAAGGAGCTGCCCAGCTGCACCATCTGATTTACCGGCTCGATGAAGCTGGCCATGAGGCTCTGAAACGCCACGAGCATCCCGACGGTGAGCGCTCCGTCCATCACTTGATAGCCGCCCACGGACAGGATCACCGCGGTGCTCAGGCCGGACAAAAGGCCGGGCACGGCCGACAACAAGCCGGAGGAAACCCCGAGCTGCTGCTGGGACTGAAGGAGCTTGCTCTGGTACCCGGACCACTTGGCGAAGAAGTCGGATTCCGAACCGCTCGATTTCAACGTCTCGATCAACTGCAAGCCTCCCATGGACACACCCTGCATTTTCCCGGATTCCTGCAGAAGCCTCATATTCTGATCTACCCTTTGTTTGGACACAAAGCGCAGGAACAGCACATTCGCGAGCGCTACCGCCACCGCGATGAGCGTCAGCAGCAGGCTGTATTGCAGCATGAGCAGCAGATAGAACACGATCAGGATCGAGTTCAGCACCGCCACCGCCAGATCGCCGGACAGCAGCTGGGCCACGCGGTCGTTGATCATCACCCGGGACCCGATCTCCCCGCTGTACCGCTGGGAGAAGAACTCGATCGGGAGCCGCAGCACGTGCCAGAAAAACCGCCCGGAGGTGCTGAGTGAGAACTTCATCTCGAGCCGCAGCAAGTAATATCGCTGCAGCCAGGTCAGCGCCGCGCGCATGGCCGCCGTCAGGCCCATCCCGAACAGGAGAGGCATCAGCCAGCTGTGAAGACCGCCGAGCAGGATGTTGTCGATCAGCACCTTGGTGAATACGGGAATGACGAGCCCCGGCACGACGAGGAACAACCCGGCCAGGATGACGTAGATCAAGGCCGACTCCGAGCCCTTCAGCCGGCTGCCGAGCGCCTTCAGCATCCCGGTCTGCCCGCCCTGGGGCTTGTAGGTCTCGGAGGGCGCGAAGGTCAGCACCACTCCGGTGAACGCCATGTCGAACTCTTCCTCCGAGACGACTCGGGGCCCCGCAGCCGGATCGTTCAAATAGACGCGGCCATTCTTGAAGCCCTCCAAGACGAGGAAGTGGTTGAAGTTCCAGTGAATGATCATCGGCACCGGCAGGCTGCGCAGGTCCTCCGGATTTTTCTTGTAGCCCTTGGCCGTCAAGCCATACTTCCTTGACGCCTTCAGGATGTTATTGGCTTTGCTCCCGTCCCGGGAGACGCCGCATTCCACGCGCAACTCCTCCAGTGGGACGTGGCTGCCGTAATAGCCCAGGATGATCGCCAGGGCGGCCGCGCCGCACTCCACCGCTTCCATCTGCAGGACGGTCGGCGTCTTGGCCCGCCTAGGCGCGCCCGATCGCCGGCTCGGGCTTATCTTCGTTTCCATCCGCGGGTCAACTCCATCTTCACTTGATCTGAGGAATAACCGAAGTGATCGGCTTTTGCTGCTTCACGATGATGGAGGCGGACACCAGGGTGCCGCTGTCGAGCTCCACCGGCGGCCCTTCTCCGGTCGACCACGCATAGCCGCTGACCGTCCGGGGATCGAGGACCGGATCGATCCAGACCTCCAAGAGAGCGGCCCCCCGTCCGGCCAGCTCGCCCACCAGCGCTTCGTTGCCGAGCGTGACGAGCATGGCCTGGGCGTTCACGGGAAACTCGGAGACGGCCGTAACTCGTCCTTTAATGAACCCGTACTCCTCGCGATTCACGGAGCTGGGGGACACTTCGACCTGCATGCCGGGTATAATCTTTTTGCCTTGCTGAAGCGGCAGGTACATCACCGTCTTCAACGCCTTCGCGTCCTTATCCCCCGATTCGATCGAGATTAGCGGCATGCCCGCGTTGATCGCGGAGCCCAACTTCGTCCGAACCTCCATCACGCGGCCGGAATACGGGCTGACGACCCTGGACGCATTCGCATAATCGGCCTTCACGAGCGCGATGGCAGCCTTGGTCTTCTCGATTTGACCGGCCAAGGCCGGGGTCGGTTCCAGCTGGTTGCCCGCTTCCGCCTGATGCAGCGATTGATTCAGCTGCGCGAGCTTCTCCAGCAAGAGCGGCTGCTCGATCCTCGCCATCACGTCCCCCTTGCGCACGTAATCGTTCTCCACGACCCGGATATCGGTGATGGTCCCGCTGGTATCGGAGTAGATGTTTTGCAGGCCGCCGGGGCGGATGAGCACGCCTTGGGCGTGGATCTTCGTTTGGAGCGTCCCCCCAAATCCCCAAGCGATCGCTGAGAGCAGCAGCACGCCCAGCGCAGCGAGCGCCAGCCAGCCCTTGGGCGACGTGACCCGCATCAGTGTGTCCAGCTGCTCCGGCGAGGACAATCGTTCCACGGAGACCTTGCGAAACACTTCCTTATTCATCCGCACGTCCTCCTTAGTTGAGATACTGGAACGAAGCGCCTCTCAGCTGCTTCAGGATGATGGGCATATCCCGCACGTTGCCGTCGGCATCGAAGGTATGGAGGCCGGACACGCCCTGCCAGCCCTTCGTCTGGTTCAGCACGTTCGCAAGCTTCGAAGGTTGGCGGGATCCCGCCTTCTCCAGCGCATACGCCAACAGCTTCAACGCATCGTAGCCCTGGGCCGCCCACTTGCGGGGCTCCTCGTTATACTTGCTCTTGTACGCTTGCACGAAATGTTGAACCGTGTCGCCCGCGGCGGTCGGGTTGAAGATCGACGCCACGACCGTATTGTCCGCCGCGCTTCCCGCCACTTCCGCGAGAGCGGCCGTGTCCAGCCCGTCTCCGCCGATGACGGGCACTTGCATGCCGACCTTCCGCAGATCCGCGAGGAAGGCAGCTCCAGCCGGCATGACCTCGGCCAAGAAGATCGCGTCGACGCCGAGTAGCTTCCATTTGTCCATGGCCCGCCGCAACGCATCCAAGTCCCTATAATCGGACAGCCGGTCCACGATTTGGATCCCCGTCGCCTTGGCCCCGTCCTCGAAGGAGTTGGCCAAACCTCGGCCGTATTCGTCATTCGTATAGAAGATCGCCATATTTCGGTAACCCTTGCTCTGGGCGTACTTCGCCATAGTAGAACCGATCTGGTTATCGTCGGGAATGAGGCGGAACACGCGGTCCATTCCGGCGGCCGTCAGTCCTGGAGCCGTGGAGGAAGGAGCCAGCATCAAAAGGCCCGCGTTGTCGTAAACTTTGGACGCCGGCACGGTCACGACCGAGCTCCGGTGCCCGATCACCGCCGTCAGCGCCGGATTGTTCGCGAAGGACTGCGCGATCGTGAGTCCCTCCGTCACCGAGGATTGATCATCCTTCTGAAGGAGCTTCATCCGACTACCCAGGACGCCCTTTTGATTGATCTCCTCCAAGGCCAGCTCCAGCCCTTCCCGGAATCCTTCATTGCGGTCGGCGAAAGGCCAGGCCACCCCCACGAGGATATCGCCCGTCTGCCGGCCGAGCGTCCGCTCCCGCTGCTCGCGCAGATCCCCCGCACTCGAGCAGGCTGAGATGAACAACATCAAGGCGGCCGCGATTAAAATCGACTTTATTCTCATTACTCCGGGTCCCCTTTTACTCCGTTCGGATCATCTTTGCTGGTACAACTCTACACCGGAGGCCCATTTTTGTCGTATAACTTAAGTTATATTTTTGGTTGGGCTTGTCCCGCCCGCGAAGCCCGTCCAACGCCAAAAACCCGCGAACGGCGCCGGATTGGGCGAAGTTTCGCGGGTTCGATGCGGGAACCTTTTTCATGAATTTTGATTCTTTTGGCCTACAGCTTCGGATCGTTCAAAAGGTTCATTCGTTTGCCCTCCAGCACCGCTTTCGCGCGCCGATTGACATTCATTTTGCTGAAAATTCGATTCGTATGCAGCTTGACGGTCCCCAAGGCAATATGCAGCTGTTGGGCGATCTCCTGATTCGACATCCCGAGCGACATGAGCTGCAGCACCTCCAGCTCCCGATTGGTCAAGGGATTCATCGGCTCGGGCGACCCCTCCGCCAGGGCTGCCTCCGGTTCCGCCTCCTCCTTGACCACCGGGGGATCGGCCTGAACCGGCGAAGCGCTGTCCGAGTCGTCCGCGTCGTCCCGCCGGAACAGCTTGAGCAAGAACACCGTCTGTGTGGCCAACAAGCGCAGCAGCTCCAGCCGGTCCGCAGCGAAGGCGCCGCTTGCCCGATTGTTCTCGAGGTACAGCACCGCCGTGAGCTGATTCTGGAATTGCAACGGCAGGCAGAGCATCGACTTCGTTCGCGCGCTCATCACGTAAGGGTCCCGGGCGAATCGGCCTATCCCCGCAGCATCCTCGAGCAGGACCATCTCGCCCGTATTCGCGGTGTACCGGACGGCCGGCAAACAGACCTCGTCGTACCGTTCCAAGGGCACTCGCGGCCGGCTTACGTTCCCCGCCTGATCCACGGCCAATTCCACGGTTAGCCGGTTCGCATGCTCCAGGGCGAAACAGCCTCTCTGCGCGCCCGCCTGCGCCACGACCGTCCGGACCAGATTCTCGATCAGCGTCCGCTGATTCGACTCCACGGCCATCGATTGAAAAGCCTCCCGAACGAGCGAAAGGTCGAGCGAAGGGTCGAGCGCAGCGGGAATCGCGCTTAAATCGGAGGTCACCTCCACCGCGGACGGCACGCCCGGAGGTCGTACAGCCTCGGGAGCGTCCCGGCTCCAATCCCGGTAATGCTCCGCATAGCGCGCCCTGACCTGCTCCGCCTTGCGGGAGCCGCCCCATTGCCGGTACAAAGCGTAAGCTTCGATGAGATACCCTTTGGCCCGCGTGTCACTGGCGTGCGACGCATAGAACTGCCCCGCGCACTCACAAGCGATCGCGGCGTGATGCATGTACCCGCTTCGCTTCGCCTCCCGGATGGCTTCGTCGTAGCGGCGCTCCGCCCGATCGCGCTTTCCTCGTATTCGGGCATATTCCGCCTCGACGAGCAGCAGCTTGTGCCGGACGTGATCCGGGCACTTGCCGGCGGCTTGGCGGAGCCTTTGCAGACAAGCGGCGATCCGTCTCGATTCGTCGGGCTGCATGCTCTTTCCCCGGGAGAGCAGGTGCAGGCCCAGAAACAGATCGTACTCGGACGCGTGAACGTAATGATTGGCATACCGCGTATGTCCGCCTGCCAGCTCGGCGCCCCTTCGCGCCGCTTCCCCGTCGCCCAGCAAGTACCCCTCCTGCAGGAGACACAGCCCATACAGAAACAGGAGCAGCGATTCCATGCCCGAGCCGCGGATCTGGTCCAACAGTCCTTGCGCTTCCGGGTCCGCCTCCCTGCCCTTCAAGGCGTGCACCCACCGGTCCAAAATGGTCAGATACGGAAGCATATATTGATTTTGGGTATGGGACAGCATTTTCTTGTATTCCGGAAGTACCGCATGGAGCAAATCCAGCTTGCCCGTCATATGGAGATTGATGCACCGCATGACCACGGCATGCCCGGTGAAGAGCATGTCGCCGGCTTCCAGCCCGTACTGCACCGATTTCAGGAAGCTCGCGTTGAAGTCCTTGTGCTCGTCCTCCATGATGAAGAACATGACCCCTAAGGTCAGATACGCTCGGCACAAAAGCGAGGGTTGGTTGTAGATCGCCGCCAATTTCAGGCTTTCCCGCAGCGCCGCTTGCGCCAGCCGACGGTCTCCCAGCGCGTGGTTGAGAATGCCGCTGAAGCTCCCCAATACCGCCGCCGAGTAAGGAAAATGCCCATAACGGAGCGACAGACGGATGCATTTGAACGTCAAAGCGCGAAACAACGGTTTGTTGTAGACGAAAGCCGCGCCTGACAGCATCGTCATCACCTGCAGGGCCATTTTCATGACCGGGTCCGACACGGGCGGCTGCGAGGCGAGTCGATCGGCCTTCCGGCGCCATTGTTCTTTGGTCGCCACAAGCTCGGCTAACAGCATCGCCTTCCCTGGCTTAGCGGAAACATGAACGTTCAGATCCCGGAGGCATTGCAAGCCCAGGGAGATCCCCTCGGCCAATCGCTCGGTGTGGAGCAGACGATTGATCGCCAGAGTCTGCACTCTCGTTCGTTCGTAGGGCGTACGGGCTCTCTGCAGCAATGCGTCGAACGCCGCGTCGGTAGCGGACGTCCACCCGTTCATGTACTCGCATTCAAGCAGATCGATCATCCAATCGAAGCAATTCTCGAAATCCCGCTCCCAGTGCTCCTCCCGGAGACGTGCGGCTGCTGCATGGAGATACTCTCCCGCAGCTTCGAAGGCGGTCGCCGCTTTCGCTTTCTTCCCCGCCCTGGCATTCGCATGGATGAGACGGTCGTGATCCTCCGGCAGCCGAGCCTGTCCGCTCCCTTTATTGAGATGGCCGGCGGCCTCGAACACATAGCGTTCCCGGATGGCCGGATCCGGGTGCTCGACCCAATGAAGGCCGGCATGCCAGTGCAGTCTCTCGCTCATGGAAGGGTCGAGCAGCGTATTCGCCGCTTCCTGCAAGCGGTCGTGGACGAATCGGAAGGAGCGCTCTTGGGCAGGCGCATCGGTCACGGAATCCGGCTCACGCTCCAGGCAGACGATGAATTGCCGGTGAATCGCCGGCTGCAGCACCTCCAGCGTGCGTTCCGGCGACTCCCGCCGCCACGAAGCCAGCAAGCCGATCTGGCATTCTCCTCCGAGGCAGGACGCCTCGAGCAGCGCTTGTCGGGTGTCTGGAGGAAGCCGGTGGAGGCTGTCCGTCATATAGCTCAACAACAGATCGGCATGCCCCGGATGTCCTTCGGAGTGACGCTCCTCCCAGTTCCAGGCCCACTGCTCGGTTCGCTCCTCGTAGCGGAGGATGTCTTCCTCCAGACTATGAAGCAATTGGCGGCGAAAGAGGAACGGATTCCCGTTCGAGCGCTGAAACAACGTGTGGGCGATATCGTCGGCAAGCCCCTGCTCCACCCTCAGCGTATCATTCACCATCCGCGTGGCGTCCGCCGGAGTCAGCGGCTCCAGCGGCAACGCCTGCACCGCCACGCCGGAAGAAGCGATCGCCTCCAGCTCCTCCTCGATCCGGTCGAGCGGACCCTGCTCCTGGTCGCGATAGGCACCGATGAGCAGCAAGCTCTGGCTTTGCGGATCGGTCATGAACGAGCGGATCATCCGCCACGAAGCCTCGTCGGCCCATTGCAAATCGTCCATTACGAGCACGAGCGGGTGCTTCTGACGGCAGAACACTTGAATGAACCGCCGGAAGACGAACTGGAAGCGCTCCATAGATTCTTCGAGCGGCAGACCCTCCACGGGCATGGGATTCCCGATTATCCGCTCCATCTCGGGAATGACCTCGGTGATTACCGCCGCGTTGTTTCCCAGGGCCTGCGTCAGGGAATCCCGCCATTGTTCCAGCTTCCCTTTGTCCTCGTTCAGCAGCTGTTCGGCCAGCTCCCGAAAGGCGGCGATGAGCGGGTACATCGGGATATCCTGCTGCAAGGGCTCGAATTTGCCGGAGATCAAATAGGCTTGTCCCAGCGCGATCTTCCGGGTGGCTTCTTGGATGAGGGCGGTTTTCCCGATCCCCGAAGGACCCGATACGCCAATCATCTGCGTCGACCCGAGCGTGGTCCAGTGATAGGCTTCCCGGATCCGGGCTACCTCGCGATCCCGCCCATACAGCCCGCCCGGCAAGGTGTACCGTGACATGCGCGGCCCCTCGCGATCCGGGAGCGGCTTGGCTCCGTCTCCCTTCGATATTGCCTTTAATGATCCTTCTTGTTTCACGACAGCACCAACCTGTTTTATTTCTGCATATCCGGTAAAGGTAATTGTACGTTCTGAGAGGGAAGTGGCCTGGAGTGACCGGCGGAAGGAAGCCATCCAATGATAGCTTTATCATATCATGATACTGGGAATAATTCTCGGGGACTTAACTTACATGGACAACGACGCTACCAAACAATTCTCCGCCCAAATACGTATTGAGTTGCCATTTGCCTGGATTCGGTAGCTCTAGACCTGAGGGTAAATGTGCATCCGCTCCATTGTTTGGACCACCTAAACCGTAGTTGTATTCCCATACATATTTTTTATTCGGAGTTCCCATTCCCTCAAGCAAAACTGGATGCTTTTTTCCAGTATTCAGATCAATAGCTTCAACTTTGAAGGGAGCTCGAGCTAATTCTTCTTTCGTACCCCAGAAATGCCACATGTACTTATTAGGTTTATTGGCTATAAAACCGCCAGGAGCCAAAATACCAATTCTTCCTTCAATGCCCTGTAACGTATAAACTCCGCTCTTAAATGGGGGGCTTACTTGAACATCATTGACCTGTTTGCTACATCCAATTGTTAATGATGTAGTTATCATAAGAACAAGTATAACAAGTAGCTTCTTCATACAATGCCTCCTTCTCAAAACGAAGTGATGTATGTTATTTAAGACGCCTTATACAAGCTACTAGTTGCGATATCCTGCTCATTAGCGCAAACGAAGATGCCTTTTTGGAGGCAGCTTCGCTTTAGTGGAGTTGAACCTTTCATGTCCTGTTCGAAAAGAGGAGCAAAAAGCTGTAGCGGAGGCGCAGGCCTCCACTACAGCTCGCGCTTCAGCCGCCAGTAGGACTTCCAAGCGCGATAACCCAGCTTGCCGTAGAAATCCAAATAGGGCGTCGTGTCGATGACGATGCGGTCGATGCCCCGCTCCCGCAACACCGCAGCGGCGGCCTGGACTATGGAAAGCCCGTACCCGCAGCCGCGGAACCGCTCGTCAATGCCGAGCGGCCCGATGCCCCCCAGCTCCTCCGCGAAGAGCGGCGCCCAATAAATATTCTGGGCAAGCAGCGGAGACTGGGCGTCATTGAGGCGGCAGAAGCCAATGATCTCGCCATTGTCCCGCTGCAGCACGACGAATTCCCGTCCCGTGCCGCCTCGCTCCCAATATTGCCTTGCCTGGTACTCCCACCGGCCGGGGAAGCAACGCGCCATGAAGGCGAGCAGCTCCTCGCGGTCGTCGGGCCGGGCTAGGCGAAACGTCACACCGTCAGCGCGGGGCATCTCCACGACATCTGCCTCGCCGTATTCGTGCAGGAGATCGTAGGTCAACTCGGATCCGGCATACCCCCTACGCTCGAACCAGCGTACGGATTCCGGATTCTCGGCAGGAATTCCGGGGAACAGCCTCCAATGGAAGTCGTTGCCCAACACCACGGAGCGTACCCCCGCATCACGAAAGGCCGATTCCGCCCGCGCGAGCAGCTGTCCGCCGATCCCTTGCCCGCGCGCATCGCGATCCACAACAAGGGCTTGGAGCCACCCGGTATCGCCATCGAACGACATGCCGGATTCGGCATCCCGCCATACCTTGGCTGTGATAAAGCCGAGCAGGCGGTCAGTCGCCGGATCAACGGCCATCCAGGATCCAGCCTCGAGCAGGTTCCGGTCGTCGAACACATTTTGCCGCAGCAGCCGTTCCCGCATCGGATATGCCTCCACCCATTCCCGATTCCATAGGGCGACCATCTCCATAATCCGAGCTTCGTTCAATGGCTTGAATTCCATCTTTCCCACGTCTCTCCCCCCGAGTTACCATGTTTGTCTATTAGTGTACTCCGCAGAGGCCGATCCGCCTATGATCGGATTTTTAACTTTTTTGCAATTGTTTCACTTCCAACCTTACCCCAGTTCCTTATAGTACAAAATCGTCGCATCCAGTTCGCCGCTCGCCGATCTGGCGTAACCGGGAATGCGGCCGGCCTCAATGTAGCCCATGGAAGAATACAACCGATTCGAAGGATCTCCCTCTCGAGTGTCAAGCACGAGCAAGGACCGCCCCTCCTGCCGGGCCCGGTCTTCCGCCTCCTGCATGAGCTGTCGGCCGATCCCACGTCTCCGATAATCCGGGCTCGTCATCAGCTTGGCGATCTCGGCCCGGTGAAGGCCGTTCGCCTTGCCGCACAAATGCAGCTGAACGCTGCCGACAATCCGGTCGTCGATCCGCGCGACCCACAAGATTACATCGGTCGCCAGCACTTGCTGCCAATACCGGACCGCCATCGACTCCCCGAGCGGCGGGAGGAAGCCGATCGAGGCGCCATCCTCCACCACTTGGACGAGCAGATTCGCAAGCTCTGCCTGAATCCCCTCTATCGAGACCACTTGTTCGATTATGACGTCTTGACTCATACGGTCCCCTCCTTGTAATCCATCTCCTGCAGCGGCTCCATGGAAAAGCCGCTCGGATCCGAGCGGCCTCTTGTTGAGTTATCGTGTTGTGTGGTACCTACCGCGAATCTCTTCTTATCAAGCCGTGCTCTGCAAGTTCTTTCTCTGCATCTTGATATAAATGGTCGGTTACCCAAGAATTTAAGCTCTTATCTGAAACCTTCGCAGCGAGTGAGATCATACGATGTTGCTCAGGTGTTAATCTTACCACAAATTTACCGGAGAACGGTTTCTCGGGTTCTTCTCCCTCTGAAGCACAAAAGTCCAAGTAATCATCGACAGATTCTCTAAATGCTTTCAGTAGATCGCTAACATTGTCTGCCTGGAAAGTAATGACGTCTTTAATATTGATTACTTCACCATGGAGTATCTCTGCCTCATCATCATACTCAACACGTCCGATATATCCCTTGTACTCCATCATGGCGTTACACCTGCTTCCGCTAAAAATCTTCTAACCGACTTCAAAGCACCTTTATCCGTTACTCGTTCGGGGTGGGGACGATGAAACACAGCTCTAGTATCACCACCTGATACTATCATACGGCCTACTAAGTACTTTTTCCACTGCTGGATCACCATATAACAAAGGGGGCTTTACCCAGGCCACGATTTCCTCAACTCTGCTTCAATTCCATATAAAACGCCTGAATAAACTTTCTCACGTTCACTTTGCTGCTCGTTCCTTCCGTATCGTGCTCGAGCTCGCGCATCCGGGTCCGCACTTCCTGAAATTCGAACAAGCGGGAGGCGTAATGCTCGAAGATCGGATTCGCGTAATCGGTCAGCCCGAGCGAGGACAGATGGGTCAACGTCTGCAGCACCATCCGCCGCATGCGCTGCTCCAAGGCGCGGACTTCCTTCTCCGCCGGCTCCCCGGGGCCGCCAAGGCGAAGCGCTTCCGCATACAATTCCTTCAAGGGAGGCAAATCCCGAAGCGGCCCGTTGCGTCGTTCTTGCTCGTCCAACCACCGGATGATGTTCATCAAATCCCCCGCCCCGGCTTCCCCGGCGATCCCGAGCTGCAGCATCATCGAGCCGGCTTTGTCCTCCAAGGACGGCTTCGGCGGAACCTGCGGGTGCATCGTCTCGACTTCGCCCCCCAACGCTCGCAGCGAATGGCGAATCGAATCGACGGAACGGACCAGGTTGAGATGATGGCCGACGCGTTTCAGTACCGCGAGCACTTCATGCCGGTTGATCGGTTTCCGGATAAACGTGTCGACCCCTTCTTTATACGCTTCGCCGACCAGCTCCTTGTGCTCGACCTGCGAGATCATAACGAACGTACCCGTATAGCCTTCCTTGCGCAGCGCCTTGATCGTCTCGATGCCGTCCCGGCCGGGCATGAGGAGATCCATCAGCACCACGTCCGATTCCACCAACTGTCCGGCGGTGACGCCCGATCCGTCCACCGCTTCGCCCACGACTTCGCCAAGCCCGCTCTCCACGATCAGGCGCTCCAGCATCTTGCGTACAGCCGCATCGTCGTCAATCAGAAACAGCTTCATGCTCGTCATTGTCCCCCTTCCGCATCAATTGTCCGATCGGGATGCGCAGTTCGAACCGCGCTCCGGCTTCCGAGCCGGGCAGCAGCGTGAGCGTGCCGCCCATCGCTTGGGCGATATCCCGCGCATGCGTCAGCCCAATCCCGGTAGAGAAATAGCCGTCCGCACTGAACTTCGTCGAATAGCCGGGTACGAATACCATATCCCGCTCCATCTCGGAGATGCCGGGCCCGTCGTCGCTCACCCGCAGCACGAGCCCATCCTCCGCCAGCTCGGCTTCCAGCAGGATCGCGCCTCGTCCCGCAATCGCTTCCACGGCGTTGGCCATCAGATTGTTCAAGATGGACAACAGCGCGTAAGTCTGATTCGTGAACAGGTGAACGTCCGCCTCCAGCCGGAAGACGATCCGTCTGCCGCGGGCTTCGGCGTACGTTTCGTTCGCCTGGACCGCCAATCGGCACAGCTCGGCGATCCCTAGCTTCTCCCCAGCTTGGGTAGGCTTCATTAGCTTCGACAGCCCGGCTACGATACGCTGCAAATCTTTCTTGAGCTCATGCACGTTCTCGGCGACGTGAAGCGCCTCCCGGTGCTCCGGTAGCTTATGATCGATCAGCTTCTGGTACAGCCGATAACTCTCGCGCGTCAGCTTCTCCACATGGTCCATCAATTTTCGCATATAGAACGATTCTTCGTACAAGCTGGAGTTGAGCAGGACGAGCTTTTCCAACTCCTGCTTCCTCCATTCCCCGAGCTCCCGCACTTGACGAATGGAGAGCATGTTGTACAGCCCGACGACGAAAAAGCTGCGCAGCAGGCCGGTGATCGCGATCAGAAGCAGGGCTTTCCATGAGAAGGGGGCCGACGCGACGAGCAGCAAACGAACGCCCAGCTCCGCTACGTTGGATAAAGTATCGGCGGCTCCTCCGATCAAGCCGACCCGGATCGGGAACTCGGCCTGTTTGCGCAGGCGCAGCACCTTCACGGATACGGCGAACACCAAATAGAAAATAAACGTCGGCAGGTGATGCACGAAGCTGGACACTAGCCCGTGATCCCCGGTCACCACATCCATCCCGGTGCGGAACAAGACGACGAAAGCGCCCGTAAGCAGACCTGTCGACAAGATCGGGACGGAGAACCAGAGCAGCCCGAAAAAATAGGCAACGATGCCGAGTGAAAAACGGAACGAGTCTCCGAACGGATTTAGTTTCACTTCCCCGAGCAGCGCGGTGCTCACCAGAAGAACGATCAATATACGGTTTCGGTCCGACATGGCGATTTGGGTAACCTCCTGCGGCTGAACCTGAAATATTTTCCCACATCAACGTCATAATATCTAGATTGCCCAAAACAGCCCCACTCAAAAGTGGAGCTGCTTGTTCGTAGCAAGACTATGATAGGGAAGCGTCAAACATACTTGCTTTCCAGCTTCCTGGACAATATCGACAACGCGTAGTTGACGACGAAATACATGAGGGCAGCCATGATGTACGACGGAATGACGTAGTTCACGTTGCGCCCGTTGATGATCTGCACATGGTTCATCAGCTCAGGAAGCGCGATTACGACCGCAAGCGACGTATCCTTCAACAGCGAAATAAACTGGGAGACGATCGGCGGTACCATGCGGCGCAGCCCTTGAGGCAAAATGATGTAGCGCATCGTTTGAGCCGCCGACAAGCCGGACGAACGGGCCGCCTCGATTTGCCCTCGATCGATGGAAGCGAGGCCACTTCGCACGATCTCTGCCAGCATCGCCGATTCGAAGATGACGAGCGCCACGATCGCCGCGCTCATCTTGCTCATCTTGATCCCGACTTCCGGCAGCGCGAAATACGTGAAGAAAATGATCAGCAAGAGCGGCAAATTGCGGATCGTCTCCACAAGTACAGCCATCAACCAGGATAGCACGGGAATTCGCCAATAACGCACAATGCCGATCAGCGTCCCGATGATGAAGCTAAGCACAATCGAGATGAACGCGACCTCGAGCGTCAGCCAAAACCCTTGCAGCAAAAAGCTCAGATGAGACGGAGCATAGGCGCCTAAAAAATCCATCGGGTTCCCCTCCTCATCGTACTCCAGCTAACCGGCGCTCCAAATAACGGATGCCGAAGCTGAGCGGAATGGTTAATACTAAGTAAAACATCGCAACAAAAATATAGACGTCGAACGTAACAAAGGTGGAGGCGGAAATCAAATCGCCGTAATACATCAGATCGAGTCCGGCTATGACGCCAAGTACGGATGAATTTTTGATCAAATTCAACAGCTGGTTGCCGAGCGGCGGAATGACGAGCTTGACCGCCTGCGGCAAGATGATGTACCGCATCGTCTGCACGTACGTGAAGCCGGAAGAGCGGCCCGCCTCCATTTGCCCGCGCGGCACGGACTGGATGCCCGCGCGAATCGCTTCGGCGATGAAGGCGGACGTATAGATCATTAACCCGATCGTGCCCGCGATAAACGGCTCCAGCCGGATGCCGAGCACCGGAAGTCCGATAAACATGAAAAATACGATAATAAGAATCGGAATATTGCGGAAAAATTCTACATAGACGGCTCCGATGGCGTTCAGCACCTTAATGGGAGCGATGCGCAAAACGGCGAACACCGTGCCGATGATGAGGCTGCCGATCAGGGCCAGCAAGCTGGCTTTGATGGTATTCCCGAAACCGGCTAAATATTGATCGATATGCTCCGTCAATATAGTAAAATCCAACATACCGGCCCTCCTTTCTTTACCTCACAAAGTGATGTGAGAAGAAACAGACAGGATGGGCAGCCCGCCCACCCCGTCGGAATTGCATTATTTTTTCGGCTTCTCGCCGATCCATTTTTCGTACAGCTTGTCGTACTCGCCGTTGTCTTTCATTTCCTTGATGACGGAGTTGACCAGCTTCACCAGTTCGTCCTCGTTCTTGCGCATGCCGATGCCGTACGGCTCCTCGGTGAACGTCTCCTGGACGACTCGGTAATTCGGATCCTGCTTCGCCATCCCGTAAAGCAGCGCGTTATCTGTCGTCAGCGCGTCGCCTTGGCCGGATTTCAGCGCGGTGAATGCCTCGGCGTAGTTCTCGAACTCCATCACTTGAGCGCCGGGCGCTTTCTCCCGAATGTTCGTAGCCGATGTCGAGCCTTTAGCGGTTACGACCTTTGCCCCTTTAGGCAGATCGGCAAGTCCGTTGATTTTGCTGTCCTTCTTCACGAGCAGCGATTGACCGGCCATGAAGTAGACGTCGGAGAAGTCGATTTCCTTTTTGCGGTCTTCGGTAATGGTCATCGTGGCGACGATCATGTCGATTTCGCCGTTTTTGAGCATCGGAATCCGCGTCTTGGACGTCACTTCCTTCAGCTCGATCTTATTCTCGTCGCCGAGAATTTTTTTGGCGATCGCTTTGGCGAGATCGATGTCGAATCCTTCCACCTTGCCGGAAGCCGGATCTTTCAGGCCGAACAGGTTCAAATCGTACTTCACGCCGACCAGCAGTTTACCTCGTGCTTTGATTTGCTCGACCGGACCGGCCGCAGGCTTCGAGCTCGAGCCTTGGGTCGAATCATTCCCGGATGTGGCCCCGCCCCCGCAAGCGGTGAGCGATACGGCCATTACGGCCGTCAAGGTGATACCCGTCAATTTTTTCCACACTTTCATTTTCCATCTCTCCTTATTCGAAATGATTAGTGGTTCAAGACGCGGCTAAGAAACAAACGCGCCCGCTCTTCCTTCGGATCGGCGAAGAATTCCGCCGGGGCGGCTTCTTCCACGATTCTCCCTTGATCCATAAATACGACCCGGTCGGCCACTTCCCGGGCGAACCCCATCTCGTGGGTCACGACGACCATCGTCATCCCCTCGCGGGCAAGCGTTTTCATCACATCGAGCACTTCTCCGATCGTCTCCGGATCGAGCGCCGACGTCGGCTCGTCGAAGAGCATGATCTTCGGCTTCATCGCCAGCCCTCTCGCGATCGCTACCCGCTGCTGCTGACCACCGGACAATTGGGACGGATAAGCGTCCGCCTTGCCGGAGATGCCCACTTTCTCGAGATAGAACATCGCCGTTTCGCGTGCTTCGGCTGCGGGTACGTTCGCCGCCTTCATCGGGGCGAGCATAATATTGTTCAGAACTGTCATATGGGGATACAGATTAAAGTGCTGGAACACCATGCCGATGTCCCGGCGTAGGGAGTTGATGTCCGTTTTGCGGTCGTTCACGCGAATGCCGTCCACGATCAGTTCTCCGTCCGTAATCGCTTCCAACCGGTTGATGCAGCGGACGAGCGTGCTCTTCCCCGAACCCGAAGGCCCGATCACGACGACGACTTCGCCGGACTTCACGGACAAATTGATGTCTTTAAGGACGTGAAATTGCCCGTAATGCTTATTCACCTGGTGAAACCGTATCATGCGATCCCCCTCCGTCTCCAAATTGATAAGGCTTACATGCATGTTAAATGCCGCCCAACCGAATCCGACCGGAAACGACACAAATTTGTGGATCATTTGTAAATAGACCAAGCAGGAAAGCAGGAGAACCTCATTGACAAACTCGCCGACGGCATTATAAAGTATTAGTGAACTAGTTCAATAGTGCACTGGTTCTTTCAGGCAAGGAGGGTGGAACGTGCAGCTGAATTTTAACAGCCCCAAACCCATTTATTTGCAGATGGTCGATGAAGTCAAGAAGGCTCTGGTCCGGGGAGAGCTCTCGCCCGGTGACAAAATCCCCTCTCACAAGGAACAGGCCCAGCTGTCCAAAGTAAATCCCAACACCGTACAGCGCGCCTACCAGGAGATGGAGCGGGAGGGGTTGACCGAGACGCTCAGGGGACAGGGTACGTTCATCCGGAATGATCCGGAGCTGCTGCGGCAGATTCGTTCGGAGATGGCGCAAGCGGCCGTACAGCAATTCCTCGAGGAGATGTCCGGACTCGGCATAGAGCCTGGGGAAGTGGAGCGCCTGCTGCACAAGGAGTTGTACAAGGAACCCAAGGAGGGATAACCGGTGCCGATGGCAAACGATCCGATCATGATTGAACTCGAAGGAATCCATAAACGGTATTTGTTGAAGCATGCCGTAAACGGCATCGACCTTCAGATCCGCAAAGGCAGCATTGTCGGCTTGCTGGGCCCGAACGGCAGCGGGAAGTCGACGCTGCTCAAAATGCTGGCGGGTCTGATCTACCCCACCTCAGGCAGCATCCGCGTGAACGGAAGAGAGCCTGACGTGCGCAACAAAACACAAATCGCCTACTTGCCGGAGATCGACCATCTATACGGCTGGATGACGGTGAAGGAGACGCTGCGGTTCATCTCCGGCTTCTACGGCGACTGGCAGGCGCGCAAAGCCGCCGAATTGCTCGAGACCATGGAACTGGAGGAGAAGATGAAGGTGCGCAATCTCTCCAAGGGCCAGCGAGCCCGCCTGAAATTGATCGCCGCCCTGTCCCGGGACGTTCCGCTCGTTTTGCTGGATGAGCCGTTCTCGGGGATCGATCCGTCTTCGCGGGCGAAGATCATTCGTTCGATCATCCAGCAATTCCAGTCGGATGAGCAGACGATTGTGCTCTCTACCCATTCCCTGAACGAGTCGGAGCCGATGTTCGACGACGTGATCTTCTTGCAGAACGGCCGGGTCAAGCTCTACGATACCGCGGAGAATCTGCGCTCTGATTTTGGCTGCTCGCTTGAGAACATCTGGGAGAAGGTGTACGCATAGATGTCGTTTCGTAACTTATTTCGCAAAGAATGGAGAAGTATTTTCCCGCTGTTCGCCGCTTACTCCGCGTTGGTCGTGCTGCTGTATCTGATTCTTCTATTCAAACGATCCGGCATGGACAATGACGTGATGTTTATCCTGGCCGTTTTCCTGCCCTTCCTGTTCATCTCTGTCATCGCGATCGGCATTGGCTATTACCAGCTGCATACGGAGTGGAGGACGAACTCGATCTACCTGCTCTTATCCTTGCCGGTGCGAGGCTGGAAGGTGCTGACGGCCAAGCTCGCCGCGGTCATCGCTTTGTTGCTCCTTCAGCTCGTCTGGATCGGCGCCAGCTTCGCCCTCATCCTGCTGCGAGTCCATTGGGACGAATTCAGCGGGAACGGGGAGCTGTCGCTCACCACGCTTCTCAATGTTGCGTTCAACAGCTTTTGGATGTACGTGCTGGTCGTGCTGTTCTTGCTGGCGGTGCTCCAGTTTGCGTATCTGAGCGGACAACTCGTCGCCAAGTTCAAGTGGCTGGTCGTCATGGGCGCTTTCGTCGGCGCGTTGTGGCTCGTGATGCGGATCAGTCCGCCGCTCTCCGGCTTGCTGAGCTGGACGCCCGAGATTCTCTACGGCGGGAAGGACACCGATGTTATGTATTTGCATTCCGGCCCGTTCATCCTCCTCCTGCTGCTTACCATCGGCCTGATCGCGCTGAACGGATACATTTTCGAGAAAGAAGTGGAGGTGTGAAGATGACGTTCCGTAAGAAAAGAATGGCTCTTCTCGCCTCGATCGCGATTCTGGTCCTTGTTGCGGTCCTCGATGTGTGGATCACCAAGGATGCCCTCTTCGAAAAATTCGGACGGCAATTCATCAACGAAGCCAAGACAGAAGCGTACTGGCAAGCGAAAAGAGGAGCGGAAGCGACGGCCGAGCGGCAGCTGGACATCGATTCGCAAGGGATCCGGGAAGTCCTGCTCGCCGGGGAAAGAAGCCATATGACCGTGAAGCGCGCTCCAGGCCGGACGATTCAGCTGCGCTATACCGTAACCGCAAACGCGGCGGAATCGGATGCGGCGGAGCGCAAACGGGATGCCGTCCTCATCGAGAAGGACATCCGCGAGGGGCGCTTATCGCTCGCAGCCACCGCGGAAGGCCGGCCTGTCGATCCCGATTCGGTCTCGATCGATTATGAGCTGCTCCTGCCCGATGCGCTCAAGCTGCGAATCGAGAGCAAATCCGGATCGATCCGCATCCAGGGCGTAGTGGCGGATATGGATGCCGCATCCGAGAACGGGAGCCTGGAGATCGTCGACGTCGCCGGGGCCGTATCCGTGAGAACCTCGTACGGCAGCTTGTATATGGCGAATATTAAGGGCAGCGTCAGCCTGGAGAACCTGTCCAGCGAAGCGATTGCGGAAGGGATCCAGGGAGCGTTCGGGTTCGAGAGCCGATCGGGACGCAACGACATTGCCGGAGTTACGGGTACGGTGTCCGGCAGCGCGGAGAAGGGTTCCGTGCGCTTGAATGAGATCGCAGGGCCCGTGGAGATGCACGGACGCGCGGCCAAGCTTCAATTAAGCGAGATCCGCAATCAGATCCGGGTGATGTCGGAACTCGGCGACCTCAAGCTTGTCCTGCCGGAAGCCGTAGGCTACGCGGTGGATGCGAAGGTGAGGTCCGGCCGTATCCGCACGCATCTCCCCTTCCCGGTCGAACCGAGGCCGGATGAGGGTGGCGGCTCCCAGCTGAAGGGGGTCGTCGGGACCGGAACCTGGAAAGTTGACGTTGAGGCGCATTCAGCCGACATCCAGATCCACACTCAGTGAGCCAGTATTCATCCATTTCAAAGGAGGGCCGGCCATGAGCCAGGAACCTATCGTCCGTCTTCGCAACGTAACCAAGCGGATCGGGCGCAAGACGATCATCGACAATTTGACGTTCGACGTCCCCCGAGGAGAAATCTTCGGGTTTCTCGGACCGAACGGAGCGGGCAAAACGACTACGATCCGCATGATGGTCGGGTTGATGTCCATAACCCAGGGAGAGATTTTGATCCACAACACGAGCATCAAGCAGCACTTCGAGCATGCGATCCGCCATGTCGGCGCCATCGTGGAGAACCCGGAGATGTATAAGTTTCTAAGCGGGTATCACAACTTGGTGCATTACGCCCGGATGGTGCCGGGAGTGACGAAAGCGCGGATCGATGAAGTCGTGAAGCTGGTCAAGCTGGAAAACCGAATCCACGACAAGGTGAGGAAATATTCCCTTGGCATGCGCCAGCGGCTAGGGGTCGCTCAGGCACTCTTGCATCGGCCGTCGCTTCTGATCCTGGACGAACCGACGAACGGCCTGGATCCGGCAGGCATCCGCGAGCTGCGGGATTATCTGCGGTACTTGACCCGGACGGAAGGGATCACGGTCATCGTATCCAGCCATCTGCTGTCCGAGATGGAGCTCATGTGCGACCGTGTGGCCATTCTCCAGCATGGGAAGCTGGTCGACGTGAAGCGGATCGAGGAGTTCATCGGGTCGGACGAAGGAGCGCAGACGTTCCTGATCGAAGCGCTCCCCGTCGAGCGGGCACTCTCCGAATTGATGCGGATGGACGAGATCCATGGTGTGAAGGCTGTACCGGAAGGGTTGGAGATCGTCACCGAACGCGATCGTATTCCTTCGATCCTCGCCCGCCTCATGAGGAGCGAGATCGAGATTTATGGCGTCCGCGCAGTGCGTCAATCGTTGGAGGACCGATTCTTGGCTATGACGGGAGGGGAGCAAGTTGGGTAGCTTAATTCTGAACGAGAACATGAAGCTTTACCGCCATTGGAGGACTTGGGTATTGATCGCCATGATGCTCGGGGCCGTCCTCATCGGCAGCATCCTGGACTGGTATTACGACAGCAACGCTCCGGCCGACGCCTGGCGGGACGAGATCGTCGAGGACAATCAGCGCTTCACCGCTATGTTGAACGATCCCAAGACGGGACCGGAGAACAAGGCGTTCGCACAGGAGCGGCTCGCGATCAATGAATACCGGCTGGCCCACGACATTCAGCCCACAACGAGCACTATATGGTCCGGCATTAACGGCTGCGCGGAGCTGTTCATTCTGATCACGCTGTTCACGGTGATCGTGGCGGGGGACAGCCTGGCGAGCGAATTCACGACCGGGACGATCAAACTCCTGCTGATCCGGCCGGCGAGCCGGCTGAAGATCCTCGTCTCCAAATACGTGTCCATGTTGATGTTCGGCGTTCTGCTGCTGGTCATTCTTTTCCTGGCCTCGGTGCTGGTGAACGGATTGCTCTACAAGTTCCAGCTGATGGACCTGCCGCTTGTGGACGTGGATGCCGCAGGCCAGGTCGTCGAGAAGAACATGGTGGCCAACTTATGGCAAACGTATTTGCTGAACGGCGTCTCGACCATTATTTTCGTCACGATGGCCTTCATGATCTCGTCCGCCTTCCGCAGCAGCACGATGGCCATCGGGTTCTCCATCTTCGCGTTGTTCGCAGGCACCATCTTAACGGAACTCTTGCAGCGGTACAACTGGAGCAAATACCTGGTATTCCCGAATCTCGACTTGTCCCAGTATCTCTCCGGCCGGCCCTACCAGGAAGGGATGACGCTCTCCTTCTCCGTGACGATGCTGGCGATTTATTTCGTCGTGTTCAATCTGATCGCTTGGCAGGTGTTCACCCGAAGAGACGTAGCGGCTTAAGCGAGCGGCGTACTGCGTGGAATCGTATCCCATCCCGAGACTCTGATCTTGGGGTGGGATTTTTTGTGCACCTTAAAAGTCGCCCAGCCGTTCCTCGTCCGCCAAGTTCTGCAAGTCATACGCCGAGATGACGAAGATGGGGTACTCCCTCCGCTCGGCCATCTGTTCGGCCTGGCGCTTGATGAACCGCGGCGAGCCCGCCATCTCCTCGTCGTAGAGCAGCAGCAGGGCGTCGGAATTGCGCAGCAGGAACTTGTCCTTCTCCACGAACTGCCAAGTCCCTTCGTACTTCGTCTTCGTGACGCTGCCTACGTAGTCCGCTTGCTGGACCACGCGGCTGTAGATCCCCCGCTTCTCCTCGCTCCACTTCTCGTCCTGCTCCAGGAAGGGCGTGATGACGGCCAGCCGGAGCTGAGGGTAATTCGGCTTCAGCGCGAGTGCCGCTTCAGCGGCCCAGAGCTCGACGCCCCATTGGCCGCTCACGATGACCCATTCCAGCCCTTCCTCCAGCAAGGCGATCAACTGCTTCGTAATCGCCTTCTTAATAATGGCGACACCGGGATGCTTCAGCGAGAAAATGCCCAGCTCCGTGGCCCGGTAACCGGTGACCAATACGCGGTTCAACATACAGCCCCACTACTTTCCTATTCAATACAGCCGCTTCGTGTAGCTCTCCTGCAGCTGCGCTTCGATCTCCGAGACACTCGCCCCGCCGGCATACGCCGCGAGCATCTCCGCGGCAGACGGAAGCTCCTCCGCCGGCAGCCACGTGGAAGGCTGCCACAGGCCGGACCGTTTGAACGCTTTGGCGCAATGCACGAACACTTCCTCGACTTCGACACCTATACCCATCACCGGAACCCGGCCGTTCACCGCGGTCAGCTCCAGGAGCTGAGGGTCGCGCGTAATGCAGGCGGTCCCGTTCACCCGAAGCGTCTCTTCCATCCCAGGGATGAGGAAGATGAGGCCGATGCCGGAATTCGTCAGCAGATTGCGGATCGAATCCAGCCTGCGATTGCCGGGCCGCTCTGGGAGGAAGAGATGCCGGTCGTCCAGGATGTGCACGAACCCGGGCGCGTCTCCCCGCGGCGATACGTCGCAGCGGCCTTGCGCATCGGCCGTGGCGATAAGCGCAAACGGCGAGCGGGCGATGTACGAGCGGCTGCGCGCATCGAGCGACGGCCGTACTTTGCGCATCGCGAGCGGACTCGGAGTCCCGATCACGGAGCGAAACTGCTCCAGCTCTTCGAGCGTAGTGATCCGATCGGCGAAGACGTCGTCGTTCAGCATCATCGGAACCCTCCCTTAAGCCATTGTCGCCAGCATTTCAAGCGTAACCTGATAGCGCAGCGGCTCGCCCTTCAAGTACCGTTCGAATTCCTCCGCGGCGAACGCCCCCATCCGGGCTACTTCATCGTTCATACTCCCGGCGATATGCGGGGTGAGGATGACGTTCTCGAGGGGTAGGAACTCGCTGTCCGCCTCCACCGGCTCGGGGAACGTCACGTCGAGCAAGGCCACCCGCCCCGGCTCGTCCTTCAGCGCCTGGATCAGATCGGCTTCGACGACCTGTGCGCCTCGCCCCGTATTGATGAATGTGGCGTAGGGCTTCATGCGATCGAAATGCTCCTTGTGCAGGATCCCCTGCGTCTCCGGCAAGTTGGCCAGGTGGTTGGAGATCGTATCGCAGGTGGAGAAGATATCGAGCAGATCGCTCTTCTCTACGCCCAGCTCAGCGGCCTTCGCATCCGGAAGGAAGGGGTCGAACACTTTGACCCGGATGTTGTACGCCTTCAGCATCTCGATCACTTTTTTCCCGATCATGCCCGCGCCGAGCAGACCTACGGTCAAGCCGTAATTGCCCCGGTAATGGCTTCTCGATGCGATCGCCTGCTTATGTCCGTTTTTCTTGTACTGCCGGCCGGTTTCGAAAAAGCCTTTATTGGCCAGCACGATCGTCGCGACGGTGAACTCCGCCACCGGGATCGCATTCGCCGCCCAGGAGCTGACGACGATAATGTCCCGCGCGAGGAACGGCCGGGCGAAGTACTGGACCGAGCCCGCCCCGTACAGCACGATTTTCAGATTCGGAAAATAGCGCTGCAGCTCCTCCTCCGTGAACTTGGAGATGCCCCAAGTACTAAAGGCGACCTCTACATCCTGCAACCCGTCCCGGTGCTGCTCGACATTGGCATGGTTGATATGCGTCGGATAAAAGTCGACCCACTGCTCCAGCCGATTGCGCGTCGATGTATCGAACACTTCGAAAATTTTGCTTTTCTCCAATTCCGCCAAATACACGGCTTTCTTCTTCATAGGTCAACCCGCCTCCCACTTTCTTAACTTGATCGCTTTCGCTTTGTCATCCTCTGATTGTACCACGGCCCACGGGGAATGCTAATCCTCAATTTTGCCAACGGGCACCGTCGTAATTAAACCAAAGCTGGTGTAAGTGCCCCGAAGATGGCGCAATGTGTCAAAAAAAGCCAGCTCGCGTTGACTTCTCGATAGCGAAAGGCTTCTCTCAGGTGAGTACTTGCTTGATTATTTTATTCCGAAAATGCGAAGGACTGACTCCAGTAGTATTCTTGAACACTTTCCCGAAATAATGGGTGTTACAGAAGCCGATTTTCTCCGAAATTTCCGTGATCGAAAACTCGTTTTCAATCATCATCTTTTTGGCCATATTGATCCGCGTCAAGTTGATGTAATCGGGTACGGTCATTCCGGTCCATTTTTTGAAGGTGCGGCTGAAATGATAGGGACTCATATTCACTAATTGGCATAAATCTGCCAAATAAATAGATTTGGCGTAATGTTCTTCAATATAGTCCAGAACGGGCCGGAGGGAAGCAAAATTATGGATGGCTGCAGAACTGCTTCGGCTCCTCTCGGTATAATTCTGCTTATCGAAGTAGCGGATAACGGCGGTCATAATCCGATAAATGTAGGATTTGATTGCCAACTCGTAACAAACATCCCGAAGATCGTTTTCCTCGTAAGAAGCTTGAATACAAGCATTCAACTCCCCCCACAGGGAATGTTCGGGAGAAAACAGCCATTGGCGTTGTTTAATGTTAATGAACATAGTATAGATTTGCTTCGTTTCAAACCCTTCCAAGAAGTTTGTAATGAAAAATTTATCGAAAATGATGCCTATGATTCTAGCGTCTCCTGTTCTTGGTTTAACCGAATGAATTTGTCCACTGTTTACATAAATAATATCACCCGTTTGAGCCGAAAAAGTCTGATTGTCCAATGTAACAAGAATTTGTCCCCCGATCACTTTGATAAATTCAAGATGGTCATGCCAATGAGGGCGAACCATGTACCCATTAATGACTTTTGAAACGTTGCTTGTTCGAAATGGGAAGCGCTTGCCGACAGAGGGATCGATGCGTTGTCCTGGATCTGCCATTCCCCGTCCTCCTACTTTTATTCCTTGAATGTAGTATACCACCGGCAAATGGGGTGAATGTAGCAAGATTTTATCAAAATAGAGCAATAACCTGTATAGAAACAAACAACTAGGCATAGTAGCATGAAGAAGCGAATGAAAGCGCTTCTAACAGACCAGGCAAAGGATTACAACCATTCGATGTCCTAAGGAGGGGAATGATGTTGAATCGTGTAATGAAAGTATTTCTAATTGGTTTGCTGACAGCCGCAGGCTTAAGTTTTTTAAGTGCGCGCGATGACCTATCTCGCCGTGAATCATGGGACAAAAGCACTCGGTACTTATGTCAATGATGATTATCCGGCCGGATTTCTGCTCAAGCGAGACGCCCCCCAAATATGGGCGCAGTATAAAATTCTCAATCAAGAACTGGAATCGTTGAAGGATGCCATTGCAGCCGCCCCGGCAGCTCAAACCATTTCGTCTTCTTCGCCGGTTCTGGATATAAAAATACGCGAGTATAATGGAACCCGCTACTTGTTCGCGGTGAACACAACGCGGGACAACATTACAGCCACGTTCTCCGAAGCCGGTATGACAGGCAAAACATCTGTCGAAGTCATCTATGAATACAGATCGAAGTCAATTGGCGGCGGAAGCTTCAGCGACACATTTTCACCTTATATGGTTCACATTATAAGCTGCAATAAATTCGGAAGGGAAGATTCACAACATGACTGAAATGAGTACTCGAACGAAATTAGGCATCGGAATTTTGGGGACGGGAAGCCGCGGAGTTTACTTCGCAGGACATTACTTCAGCAAGCATCCGGACTGTAAGCTTTCAGGTCTTTGCGATCTGCGTCCGGAAAGTTTGGAATTTGCCCGCAAAGAGCTGGGAGCTTTGCCGGCCACTACGTCCATCGATGAGTTTTTACAAAATCCCGATATGGATGCCGTGGTGATTTGCACGAATGATCATGCCCATGCGGAGAACGCCATTGCTGCGCTTAAGGCCGGCAAGCATGTTTATCTGGAGAAACCGATGGCCCAGACGATCGAAGATTGCGACCGGATCATCGAAGCCGCGGCTCAATCGGGTCGTGTGTTTATGGTGGGGCTGGAGCTGCGATATTGCTCCCTGATGGTGGATATGAAGCGGATCATCGCTTCGGGAGAAATCGGGGAGATCAAGATCGGAACCGTAACCGACAACGTTTCCGTCGGAGGCCATTATTATTACCACGGTGCGAGACGGCGCAAGGACTACGTGAAAAGCCTCATTCTCGAAAAAGGTACGCATTCGCTGGACTTAGCCAATTGGCTGGTGGATGCATCGCCCATAAAGGTATACTGCAGCGGCGGGATAGACGTATTCGGCGGCAGCGCCCCGAATGATAAACGTTGCCGCGACTGCAGCGATGCCGACTCCTGCGAATATTACTTGGATACCAAAATTGGTTATGCGATGGATTACGGAGATGTCAAGCTTAATACGGACTTATGTGTGTACGCCGAAGAGTGCGATGTTCATGACAACGCGCTAGTTCTTATCGATTACGATAACGGCGCCCGAATCTCTTATATGGAGTGCCACTTTACGCCGGAGTATACGCGTGAGTTCATGTTTGTGGGCACCAAGGGGAAGATATGGGGATTTTACAACAATGAGCAAGATTTTAAAATTCGAGTATTGAAGCGGTTTACGGGGGAAGAGCAAGTCTACTACCCGGAGAAACGGACAGGCGGGCATGGAGGAGGCGATACGGGGATCGTGAACGAGTTCGTCGATTTGGTGAGAAAAGGCGAACCCGTCTTCAAAGGGATTAAAGGTGCGCGAGACAGTGCAGCAATAGCCATTGCCGCGAGTGAATCGTCTGAAACCGGATTCCCCGTATCTATTCGCCCGAATAAGATGGCAGACATGATTTGCTCATAGGCTTGAAGATTAGTGATTGGAATCCGGAGGGGTCAAATGAACAAACTCGAACAGGCAGTGTGGATATGGGATGAACGCCTTAGGGAGGAGATCAATCAGTATGTAGAGTTCCGGCATGAGTTCCTTCTGCCGGAAGATCCGTCTTCCGCGCAATTGTATATATCCGTGGATTCGGAATATGCGGTCTGGATCAACGGACAATTTGCAGATACCGGACAATATGATGATTTCCCGGAGAATAAAGCTTATGATTGTTTGCCGGTCGGGCATCTGCTCCAACAGGGGAATAATGTGATATGCATCTTGGCTTATTATCAGGGTCAGAACAGTTTTCAATATATACAAGGTTGTCCGGGATTAATCTATGCTTTAGAGACAGACTCCCTAACCGTAACAAGCGGGTGCGATACTTATTTCCGCCAGTCCCCGTCTTACAGATGCGGTCCGGCCCCTGTAATAACCAGCCAACTGGGGTTTACCTTTGAATACGACGCCAGCAAATGCGATCCGTGGCTGACCCTGGACTATCGTATGGATGAAAACTGGAGTCGGTTCGAACCGGCTTCGGGTTATGCCGGATTAAATCCCCGTCTGTATTTCAGACCGGTCCGTAAGCAGAATATTCTAAAGCGGTGCAGGGCCAAACTGGTAAGCCAAGGTCTGTTTATCCGGCAAGAAGAGCCGAATGCGATCGTATCGGAGCTCATGCAGCATGATTATTTATCTTATCGGTTGCCGGAGTATCTGATGGAAACGACCAGCCATTTAGTTCTGCCTTCCACGGACGGTTTTTCAATCCGCTCCTCATTATTTCGCGAAAACGGCGGAGTATATCTTCTTCTCGACCTCGGCCGAGAGGAATGTGGAATATTGGATCTGGAGATGGAAGCAGAGAACGGGGCCCTTGTCGATATCGCATACGGAGAACACCTCGACGATCTGCGTGTCCGCGCCGAAGCGCGGGGCAAAAACTTCGCAACCCGATACAGATGCTGCGAAGGGCGTCAAACGTTTACTCATTATTTGAAAAGGTGGGCCGGGCGCTATCTTCAATTGCACATTAGCGGTGACGCTGAAAAATTCGTGCTCCATTATGCCGGGTTAAGGCCGGTTGAATACCCGGTTGAAGCCATAGGCGAATTCCACTGCCCGGATCATCTTCATCGACAAATTGAACAAGTAGCTGTCCGCACCCTTCATTTATGCATGCACGAGCATTACGAAGACACTCCGTGGCGTGAACAGGCCTTGTACGCCATGGACGCCCGGAATCAAGCCCTGTGCGGATACTACTGCTTCGGCGAGTACGATTTTCCTGGAGCTTCTTTCAGGCTTCTCGGAGAGGGACTGAAGGAAGACGGGTTTCTGGAAATCTGTGCGCCCGCGGAGAATCCACTGACCATTCCTTCGTTCAGCTTTCTATGGGTTGTTGAACTGGACGAGCATTTGCTTTACAGCGGCAATATCGAACAGGCCCAAGCAAGTTGGCCCTCCGTTGGGCGGATGATGGATACTCATATCGCCAAAATGCAGGACGATTTGTTGGCGACACCCGTGAAATCCCGGTACTGGAATTTTTATGATTGGGCGCCCGGAATGCACAACTGGAATGCCGCTACGCCGGGCTACGACGCGCCGCTCAATTTGTTTTTCGTGATGGCGTTGGAAGCTGCCGCGAGGCTTGCCCAATATGGCGGCAAGCAAGAAGACGCCCAGCGCTGTTCCTCTATCGCAGCAAAAGTCAAGAAAGCGATCCATGAACGATTCTGGAACCCGACGGAATCGGCTTACCGTACCTATCGGCGGGAAGTCGTTGAAGAAGAGCATTATGCGGAATTGACACAGGCATTGGCCTTGTGTACGAAAGTTTGCCCTGATCCGCTGGCAGGACAAGTGAGAGAACGGCTCTCAAAACGGGATAACGGATTCGTACCGGTCTCGCTCAGCTATTCCCTCTTCAAGTTCAAAGCGCTGCTTGATGAGCCCGAGTTATATGGTAAATTGGTGTTTGATTCCATTGCGAATGATTGGGGATCTATGCTTTTTAGAGGGGCAACAAGCTTTTGGGAAACGATTGAAGGCGCCGATGCCTTCGGGAGGGCAGGAAGTCTATGTCACGGTTGGTCTGCGATTCCCGTTTATTTTTATTACGCTTATATATTGGGGGTTAAGCCTGTCGAACCGGGGTTTAAGGTGTTCAGCGCAGATCCTGTCCGATCGGTCTTTCACAATGCCTCTGGAGTCATACCGACGCCTTACGGGAACATACGAGTGGCTTGGGAAGAAACATCGGACGGACTCAAATGGGACATCAACCACCCTGAAGGCACCCAGCAAGCGAAAAAGTAGGAGTTAGGAAAAACTGGAGGATTTAAATTGAAAAGAACTTTGATTTTAACGGCGGCTTCTCTGATCGCGATCTCAATTACGGCTTGCAGTACAGGTGACAAAGGAAGCCCCTCTTCCTCCCCGGCAACTTCAACAACGACTCCAAAGGCGCCAAAAGAAATGAAGCTGAAGCATCAAAACCGAGATCGCAGAGGCGCCTTGGGGTGATTTCGCGACCAAAATCACTACAGAAATCGCGGGCGGCACCGCCCCTGATATTTGGTTCCAAGAATAATGCGGATTTAAACCCTCTTGATCGGGTTGGCGGTTCCGCGACGAACTGAAGCTATTTTGGTCGAATCTCGAACAAACGGAGCCCGCAACCCGCGCGACTCCGTTTTATGTTGTTGGCTAATATCAGCCTTATGTGCGTTCACACTCGTTCGCAGAGGCGCATGTTCGCGCTGATGTACGATCTGCGTGCCATCTTCCGATCGAATCGTCGGCATCGCCGGACGATGCAAAAAGCTGCCCGGACCAAACGTCCAGGCAGCCCTAAGAGTGAATGGACTGCGTTCGAATTAGTGCCCGCCGGCAAATTCGCTCTCTCCTTCGGTCCGCTCGAGCTTGTCACGGCCCATGAAGAAGGCGGCTGCGAGCCCGATGACGGCCGGAATGATAGCCCAAGCGAAGGTGAACGCGATCGAGGACGAGAGCCCCTCGGTGATTTTGTTCAGCACCTCCGGCGGAATGTTGGCCCGGCCTGCAGGCGATAACAGCTCGTGCGGATCGCTGCTGATGCCGGCTCCGCTCGGCGCCTGGCCTCCGAAGAGAGCGGCCAGCTTATTGCTGAACGAATGGCTCTGAATGATGCCGAAGACGGTAATCCCGAGCGTCATCCCCATCGAGCGCAGGAAGTTGAGCGTCGATGTCGCCGAGCCGCGCTGCCGGATGGAGAACGTCTGGATCGCGGCACTGCTGAGTACCGAGAAAGAGGCGCCGATGCCGAGACCGGTCAAGATCATATAGAGCGTCACGACGAACCGGGAAGTGCCGGTCGAGAGCGTCGTGAGCAGGATCATGCCCACGACGAGAAGCGCGAGCGTCGGAATCATAATCGACCGGTATTTGACCTTCGTCATGAGGAAACCGCCCATTGTAGCGGTCACGACGGAAGCGACCATCATCGGCAGCAGCACGAGCCCCGAATTGGTGGCCGTCCCCCCGAGCACGCCCTGGATGAAAATCGGAATGTAGACGGACGCCGTGATGAACGCGGCCCCGCTGAACATGCCGATGACATTGCTGGAGGAATACAGCCGCATTTTGAACATGGAGAAGGAAATGATCGGTTCCTCAGCCCGGGTCTCCGTGATCAGGAAGACGATGCTGAGCAAGGCGAACCCGGCGAACAACCCCAGAATGACACTGGAGTTCCATGCGTACTCCTTGCCCCCGAGCTCCAGGGCGAACATCAAGCAAACGACCGCGCCGACGAGGGTAAACGCACCAAGCCAATCGATGCGCTGCTTCGTATGGACGGGAGACTCTTTATAGAAAAACGCGATAAAAACAAACGCAATCAGTCCCAGCGGAAGGTTGATGTAGAACACCCACTCCCACCCAATGTAGTCGGTGATGTAAGCCCCGAGGAGCGGTCCGAAAATGCTGGACATGCCGAAAACTGCTCCGAACAGGCCGGTCAGCTTGCCGCGGCTCTCGATCGGTACGGCGTCGAACATAATCGTGAACGCCGTAGGCACCATTGCGCCGGCTCCGATCCCTTGGATCGCCCGGTACAGGCTGAGCTCTACGATGCTGTTCGCGGTCCCGCATAGAATCGAACCCAGCATGAAGAGCAGAATTCCGAAGACGAAAAATCGTTTGCGTCCGTACATATCGGACAATTTGCCGAAGATCGGCATTCCGGCCATCTCGGCCACCATGTAAGCCGACGTAACCCAGACGAACTTGTCCAATCCGCCGAGCTCGCCAATAATCGTTCCCATCGCCGTCGCCACGATCGTGTTGTCCATCGAGGCCATCAGAATGCCGAGCAGCAGTCCGGCCACGACGATGCCGATGTTATTTTTTTTCACAACTTGTGCCATGAGTAAACTCCTTACCTTATTTTTCTGTTCCTATACTTTATCGCATCGAGCCTCCTGAAGCAATCGGTCCGGAGACTGAGCCTCCCATACGGCTGGAGAAGGTATGCCCAGCGCCTTCGCTACGACCGCGGCCGTGTCCTTGATCGTGATCCCGCCCGGAATCTGAGCGCCCGGCTCGACGCCGGGACCGGCGCAGCCCCAGAAGATCGTGCGGTCCAGCGGATGGCTGCTGCCATGCGCGTGTGCATCCGCCCCTCCGCCGCCGTGATCGGACACCGCAATAATCAGAGTTTGTTCCCATATACCGGCCGACTCGAGGGCTTGCAACACTATGCCTGTATGGGCATCGGTCTCCTCTATCGCACGCAGCTGTGCGTCCGTATTGTAGCCGTGCCGATGGCCGGCGGCATCCGGCAGATCGAGGGCCAGGAACAGCAGCTTGAAGTCGGGATTCGCCGTGATGTAAGCGGCCGCCGCGTCTGCCAATTCCTCATCGGGCAGAGAGACTTTGTGCACCCCGATCGAGAACTCTATGAGGCCATCATTAATCGGCGGCCAGGCGCAGAACGAAGCGAGCTTGGCGTCCGGGAACGCTTCGCGCGCCACTCGGAAGATAGAAGGATACGGCGAATCTTTCGGGTATACGTCCTTCGCAGCGAGCTCGTTGGTCCGTCCGTGCTTCTCCGGGCTTACCCCGTGCAGGAGCGACCCCCAGCATGGAGCGCTGATCGTGGGAAGCTCCGTCTGCGCCTGGAAGTCGAACGCCCCTGCCGCCGCAAGCCGGTCCAAGTTCGGCGTGTGCGCCGCCTGTACGAAATTGCCGGCTCCGTCCCATCCTATTATCACTATGTGTTCAATTATCGCCATGTTCGACATCTCTCTTTCGCAGGTTAGATTAGTATGGTTATGTTGACTAAGGACTGCCCCAGAGGCCCATCAGGATGACCCCCGTCGTAATTAACGCCGACAGCATCACCCGTCGCAAGCCTTGCCGCTCCTTCAGCAGCAGGACCCCTAAGAGCGTCGCGAATACGGTCCCCATCTCGCGCATCGGGGCCAAGTGCGACAAGGGCGCCAGCTTGACCGCGAGCAAGAACAGCCAATAGGAGCCGGGCGACAGGACCGTACCAAGCGCGATCGTCATCCGGTTGATCCTCCATTCCGCCCGGATCTCTCCGGTACGCAGCGCAGCGGGGGTCAGGATGATCAAGTACGCCAGGTTGCCCAATTCAATGAGTGCTAGCGGGGAGATGTGCTGCAGCACGATTTTATCGGTCAGCACGTACCCGGTGATGCACGCTCCGACTGCGAGCGCAGGCCATAAGTTCAGCCGGGTCGCCTGGGCGGGCACGCTTCTGAAGAAACCGCTGATGGCGAACATCCCTAAGACAATACAACCAATGCCAACCCATCCGACCCAAGTGATCGTTTCCTTGTACAGGAAGACGCTGAAGATCGGGACGCACAACGCTCCCGTTCCCCTCATGATCGGGTATACCTGGGAGATGTCTCCCTTGCGGTATGCGAGGGGGAGCAGCAAGCCATAGCCCATCTGGAACAGCATGGACAACCCGATAAAGCCATAGCCGCGGAGAGAGATCGACGCTGCCGACAGTTCCATGACGAACGACGGGAGCAAGAGTACGAACGCAGCAATGTGAATCGACCACAGGAAGACGGTCTTGTTGCGGCTTCGCTTCGTGAACAAATTCCAGATGGCATGCGTCAGCCCGGAGCATAAGACTAGCAGAATGGCGGTAAGAATGGGAAGTCCTCCTTCTGAGGTAAGAAGATCTAACGTACTCCGCCTGGTTGGCGGGTGTCCCCATTATACTGCTGCTCCGTCCATGCTTCAACATAAAAACAACAAAAAGCAACTAAAAACAATCAAATAGGATATTGAATCACGCCCTTCGTGTCGGTATCGTTGTAATCTGTTCCCATTATACGCGAACATGACTGACAAATTCGGTCAGTGAAAATGAGAAGTTGGACGGGTCGTGCGGAGATGCGGCAAAGTGGGCTTGGGGGCAGGCTGGGCGGGCTGGCGTGGAGGGCGTGGCCGGTGTGGGGGGCGTGGTAGACGTGGCGGGCGTGGGAGGTGTGGGGGCGTGGCCGGTGTGGGGGGTGTGGTGGGACTGGCCGATGCGGTGGGCGTGGTAGGCTTGGGGGGTATGGCCGGTGCGGTGGGCATGGTGAGCGTGGCCGGTGCGGTAGACGTGGTGGGTGTGGAGTGGTGCTGACCGATGTCGCAGAGGTAAAATCCCCCTCCTTTTCCGGAAAATCCAGTGTAATCGCTCAACGAAGGGGAAACGCTCAGTCTGTTGAGAAACGTATTAGGTCGTTGTAAAGCTAAGTTTACAAATAAGCACGGGAACTTGACTAATATCGCGCCATTTAAACGGATTTCGCCAGTTTGTAAGGCTACCTTTTGTTAATAGTATAGTGCACTGTACTATTAACAAAAGTTTGGTTAACAATGCATCTCGATTCGGCCCAAACAGGTCTACGCTTATTTGTAAGGTTTTCCTTACAAGATGGACGGCAAGATGGCGATCCAATGATCAGGCTCAGCAGGTTGGCTGCTACTTTCTCGGGCAGTCTGATGAATTCCCCTTCAATAGTTCCCGCACTCTATAAAGCAACAACAACAAATCCCCCGAATCGCTCGGGGGATCAAGGGGGCTTCATAATTCATCCGGTGTCAAGTAAAGCTCGTACAGTTCTTCGAACGCCACGAGATGGAACTTCTGTTTCTCACGCAGCAGCCGGCTCGCCAGCAGCCTGTATATATGGGCAAACTTCCGGTTGTGGCAGGCTTCTGCTTCTTGCGTCAAAGCGAACGCCATCATGGTCAGCTCCTGGCCGTCCAATCCGAGCATGCCTTGCGTGTAGACCACCTTCTTGGCGAGCCTACGGTACATTTGGGACTCGAAGCGGCTTGCGGTTTTTATTGCCCATTGCACCAAGACGTTGACGATTAACAGTTTATCGTTGCTGGACAAGGTGATCCAAGTTTTCGTACAGCGCATGGCGAGTACACTCCTTTGTTCTCGATTTGGTTAAACACTGCTTATCGAGAGCAAGGAATGGATGGGCGGACGCAAGGGGGGCGCGTTCGACCATTTCTGGATAAAGTGGTTCCAGCTATGCCACGGCATACGGCGGCTATGCAGATCGGTCACACTTTGTTCGCACAAGACAGCCGTCGTTTGGTATCCCGACCCCGATCCTGCCGAGCTGCCTTTTTTGGCGCATGCCGCGGAGGCCTGGAGCACTGCGATCGGCGGCTCCGGGCATGGCGCCGCCGGGCTTGAAGCCGGGCCCGGCCAGGCGCTTAGCGGCGAGGGCCGGTTCGGGTCCGCATGCGATGGCGACTCAGGCTGTCGCAAACTCGCCATGGATTGCAGCGGGGGCGGCTCTGCGCCAAGCATTGTCACCTGTTGGTCGGCTGCGCGCACCGGATCGGCCATAACCGCGGGTGGAGCTGCCGCTGTCGAGGTCTGGTCCATATTCGCCGGCCTGCCACTTCCTGCAGCATACGGCGGCAGAGCGGCGGCTCGCTCAGCAGGCGGAGTTGACGGTCGCCCTGATTCGCCGCCTGGCGTAGGCTCTTCGGATGGTTCGGCGGGAGTCGACTGATCGGCTGGCGCTTCAGTCGGAGCCTCTTCACCCGCTTCTGGTTGTTCCTGCGGCGGCGGTATCAGCGTGATGGGCACAGCAGGCAGAATAGGTGAGAGCACCGGCTCGACCGCTTCGAGCACCGGGGCAATAGTCTCTAAAACCGGACCTAGTACGGGTTCAACCACGGGCTCGATCGCCTGTAGGATTGGCCCGACCACAGGCTGCACCACCCCGCCGAGCGTTTCCCCCAGCGGCTCGATCACCGGCTTCAGCGGTTCGGCCACTGCCTGCACAACAGGCTGCACCACCCCGCCAACCGCTTCGCCCAGCGGCTCTACCACCGGCTTCAGCGGTTCCGTTACCGCCTGCACCACTGGCTGCGCAACCTTGCCTACTGCTTCGCCCAGCGGCTCTACCACCGGCTTCAGCGGTTCGGCCACCGCCTGCACCACTGGCTGCGCCACCTTGCCCACTGCTTCGGCCAGCGGCTCTACCACCGGCTTCAGCGGTTCGGCCACCGCTTGCACAACAGGCTGCACCACCCCGCCAACCGCTTCACCCAGCGGCTCTACCACCGGCTTCAGCGGTTCGGCCACCGCCTGCACCACTGGCTGCGCAACCTTGCCTACTGCTTCACCAAGCGGCTCTACCACCGGCTTCAGCGGTTCCGTCACCGTTTGCACCACAGGCTGCGTTACGTTGCTTAGAACGTCCCCCAGCCCGCCCAGCAAGCCCGAGGATCGCTCCTTGCCTTGCACCGAGCCGGCCCCAACTAAGAGAAGAGCGAGTAGAACCAATACCGACAGCCAATACCGTTTCATGTATCATTCACCTCCTTTCACAGGAAGTTTCAGACGCTTGTAACCATGTAAAACTTCTCCAAACTTTGGTAATTTCCTGTCGTATCTCGACAACAATCGGTAAAAAAATCGGAATCATCCGTTCAGGTTATCCCTAGTCCATTCCGTCGCAAAGAAAAGGCCCTCCCCTGGGGACGGCCTGCCAACGTTCACATCGATCGATTGGTCCTCTTTATTTTCCTGGTCTTTTTACGAACCCCTCGACAAACTCAATAATGCGTTCCCGGTACTCCTCCCACAAGTAATCCTTGTTCGGAATAATGACCTTCGGGATTTCCCACTGTTCCACAATCGTCAACATATTCTCCTGGGTAGACGTCCAAAACTCGCCCGCCCGGATAAAATCCTCGTCCGTATACAACCCGCACCGGTCATGTGCAAACGCAGGCCCCCGAATCTCGCAAATCCAGCGCCAATGCTGCTCCACATTTTTTTGAACATAATAAATCAGAATGGGATTCAGGACCTGCAAGCTCGATTGAATCGACTCAGCTACCGACAACAAGCGTTGGCGATCCATTCCCATGTTGAACGCAAACGCCAGCGTGTCTTGAAATACATAGCTATCGACTATCGCGATTTCGTCCCGATCGACCCGATCTGCCGCAAAATCATGGAACAGCTGCTTGACCTTGGCGGCGAACCAATCCGCCTCCTCCTCGATCTTAAACGAAGTGAACTGCCGATCATAAATACGTAAAGGATGATGGTCTTCTAGCTCATGGATAAAGAGCGGCTCGGGATGCGGAGCTCCTCCAACCTGGTTTGCAGCATGGAGCCGGTCGTAGATTTGCCCGAGCCCGGAATGCCGTCGACGATAATTAGTTTCATTGGCACGCGGACCCCTCCTAGCCTCCATCCTCTCTACAAGGAATACGAGGATTTTCCCACAAGCTGACCCGCCAAACATAGTGAAAATCTGGTTATGCAAAAACTCTCCGGCCCACCAGGACGCAGCCGCCTGCGCCTATACCCGCGGCAGGAACTGTTCGTACAGCTTCCTCGCATATTGTGCGTTCGCTTCCTTCGTCCGTCCGGCGTTGTGCGGCGTATGCACCACGTTGTGGCGGCCGAGCAGCGGGTCGTCCAGCGGCAGCGGCTCAATGTCGAACACGTCGGCCGCCAGGCTCAACTCGTCCGCCAATACCCGGCGGCGCAGTTCCTCCATGTCGCAGATGCCCGCTCGCGTCGCCAGCACGACGAGCGTGCCCTTCGGCAGCGACCGGATCAGATCGGCGGTCACGAGCCCTCTCGTCTTATCCGTTAACGGCACCATCGGGACGAAAATGTCCGCATCTCGCACAAGACGGTCCAGATGCCACTCTTTGCGCGCGCCCGCCCGATGAAAGGACGGCTCCGACGCATAAGGGTCCCACGCGGCGACGTCGGCGCCCAGCATGCGGACGAAGCTCGCGTACCGGCTGGCGATGTTGCCAGCTCCGACGATACGGATGCGCTTGCCTTCGATCGTGCCGTTCGCGAATCTCGAATCGTCCCCGTATTGCTGACCCCGTACGCCCGGTTGGCCGATGCCGCCCGGCGGGTCGTAGTTCCATGGCTGCAGGCTCGTTATGATCTCATGATGCGTCTGCGGAATGCGCCGCAGCCCGCACAGCGTAAGCGCAAGAGCGAACTCGCTGACCGATTGTCCCCAGAAGCCTTCGGTCGGCTGCGAATAAACCCGGACGCCGTGCGCCTGAAGAGCTTCGGTGAGTTCCGCCCGAGGCGAGCCGCCATAGCCGGACGTCTCGAGGACGGCTTCTTCCAGCGCCGTGAACCGACGGAGACAGTCGGGTGTAACCGCCGTTTGAAGCGAGACGAGCCGGACGACGCTGTCCGGCCGATCGACGATATCGCCGAGCCGCTCCGCAGAGCCCGGCTGCAGACGAATGAACGTCACCTCCCCGTCCCGCGCCAGCAGCCGATGGAATTGGTCCGCGGCGAATGGCCAGATTCGGTCGAAATCCGGATGTACCACAACTACGCTTCTCATCTCGTTGTCCTCCTTATATATCGATTCCAGCTGGCTTCGATGGCATCGCGGTCAATCTCTCCGCAGAAGGCATATACCCGATGGCGGAACGTCTGAGATGTTCCGTTCGGGAGCGACCACGCTCCGGCGATACAGCGGCTCGGCGCGAACCCGAGCTGGTGGTCGACCCGCCATGGCACCGGATGCTCCGCATTGTCCGGATGATCCATGACCGCGAGGCCCGCATGGCCGTCGCGTCCGGCGATCGGCATGCTCGCCGCCCCCCATCGCGCCCGGCGGCCTTCGGCGTCTCCGCCATAATCGCCCTCGCTGTTCATGTAGCGGCCTCCCAGTTCATGCCGGTACGGCATACGGAGGAACAACCCTCCGTATGAGTATTGTCCGAACCGAAGATCGGTCATGGCGTCGAGCGTCCACACCAGATCCAGCTCGAACCAGTCTCCTCCGTCGATGAACGACCATTGCTGCCTTTCAGCCAGCATCGGCTTCCCACCCGGCTCGCGCCATTCCGTGGAGACGGACCAAGCCGCCTGGTTCCCTTCCGCGCTAGCGGCCTCGATCGGCTGAGGATGGAATGTGCCGTCCTTCTCCGAGTTCGTCAGTCCTTCGGTCCAGAACCCGATGCCATTCACGTCGTTCAGCCCGACATACAGCCCATGCTGCCACGGGTGATGGGACGGCGCGTCCTCCGTCAGAATCCCTAGGCCGTCGGGAGCGGCGATCGGGTGAATGTACGGACGCCGGTCCTTGTCCGCCTGCTGCACGAGGATAGCGGTGTCGCTGTCGGTCCGGTACACGGCCACCCTGCGATCTGATGCCACGATTCGCAAGCCTCCGGCCGACTGGTTATGAGTTGTCATCTCCGTGAATCCTCCCCGATTTCAATTTCCCGCTTGGCGAAAGTCCGGCAGCCGAATGGGCGCCCCGCCCTGCAGCGCAGATTCGTGGGCGCAGAGGCCGGCGCACGTCCAGTTCGCGGACGTGTAGACGTCCGGGAACGGGGAGCGGCCCTCGACGATGCTCATGACGAACTCGTGCGCCAGATGAGGATGCGATCCGCCGTGACCGCTGCCTTGCTTGAACGACAAATGCCGGTTCTCCTGCGCATCGTAGACGCCTTGGGTCGTATAGGGGCGAATCCCTTCCGGCAGCAGGTGCGCATAATCGGGAACTTGCACGCGTTTCGCCTCCTCGCCGATGAACAGGACGGGGTCCTCGTTCTCCAGCTGCTGCCATTCGAAGCTCGTCTTTTCCGCGTATACGTCGAAGCTCTCCACATACTCCCGGGAAGTCTCGAACAGGGAGCGTGTGACCTCCATGGCCAGATCGGAATCCTTCAACCGGAACAAAGCCGATTCCACCGCGAACGGCGAGCCATACTTGTCGGCCAGCCTCGCCGTGATACGACCCGAGCCTAGACAGATGGCGACCTCCGCATCTTTCCCCGCCAGGGCGAGCAGCGGACTGACCGCATGCGTCGCGTAATGCATAGGCGGCAGCCCTTCCCAATAGCCAGGCCAGCCCGCCATCTCCTGCTGATGGGCCCCCCGCAAAAACTGGATCCGGCCCAACCGGCCGCTGTCCCGCAGCTGCTTCACGTATAAAAACTCGCGGGTGTAGACAGCCGTCTCCATCATCATATACGTTTTGCCCGAAGCGCGCTGAGCTTCCACGATACGGCGGCAATCTTCGATCGATGTGGCCATCGGCACGGTACAGGCGACATGCTTGCCGGCAAGCAGCGCGGCGATCGACTGCTCGGCGTGATCCGGGATCGGGGAGTTGATGTGCACCGCGTCGATCTCGTCGTCTTGGAGAAGTTCCGCATAGCTGGAATACCGGGCCGGCACGCCGAAATGGTCCCCTATCCGACGCAGCCCTTCCTCCGAGCGCTGGCAGATCGCATACATTTCCGTATGGGGATGACGTTGGTAGATGGGAATGAATTCGGCGCCGAATCCGAGGCCGACGATCGCCATTTTGAGTTTGTCACGCATCGCAAGGCAGCTCCCTTCCTATGTTTTCCCTTCCACTATAGCCGTTGTGCGCGGGGAAATGAAGGAGCTTTTACGCAAATCTCTTGTGAAATTTCACCTTGACCGCATGAGGAAAAAGGCATATAACAGTCACTAGGAGGCATGATATCGGATGCGAAACGACGAAACGGGATTGCGTTTTTTGGAAAACAAGACTGCGGCGGGCGGCGCGTTCCGCAGCCGGCATGTAGCGCTGTTGATCGAAACGTCGAACGAGTACGCGCGGGGATTGCTGAGGGGAATCCGCTCCTACATCCGGGAGCACAAGCCATGGTCCCTCTATATGGGGGAGATGAGCCGCGACCAGGCCGATTTGTCCTGGCTGCACGGCTGGAGCGGGGACGGCATCATCGCCCGCATCGAGAACGCGGAGATCGCCGATCGGGTTCGCGAGCTCGGCTTGCCGGCCGTCGACCTCAGCGCCCGCCGGCTGTTGCCGGAGCTGCCCTGTGTCGAAACCGACGATGAGGCGATCGCCAAGCTCGCTTTCTCCCACCTGGCGGAGAAAGGGTTCACGCATTTCGCTTACTGCGGGGACGGGCGATTCGCTTGGTCGAAGCAGCGACAGGACCATTTTATCCGGATTGCCGCCGAAGCCGGGAGCACTTGCAGCGTATACGAGGACGGTGGGACGGAGACGTGGAGCGAAGAGCGGAGCCATATGGCGCAATGGGTGCAGTCGCTGCCCAAGCCTGCCGGTATAATGGCCTGCTACGATATTATGGGCCAGAAGCTGCTCGAATCCTGCCGGCTTGCCGGCGTGGCCGTACCCGACGAGGTCGGCATTGTCGGCGTCGACAACGACGACCTGCTCTGCAATTTGTCTGACCCGCCGCTGTCGAGCGTCATGCCGAATACGCACGAGACCGGCTATCGGGCTGCGTCGCTGTTGGACCGGATGATGGCCGGCGAACAATGGGAAGCGTCCACCGTGCGGGTCCCGCCGATTGACATCGTGGCCCGGCTCTCCACCGATGTCATTGCGGTGGACGACCGGCTCGTCGCCGAGGCGGTCCGCCTCATCCGCGAGCATCTGTACGAGGACATGAACGTCGATGCCCTGTTCCGCCGGTTCGAGGTCTCCCGGCGCTCGCTGGAGAGCCGCTTCGTCCGTTCGCTCGGGCGGACGCCGCATGCCGTCATCATGGAGATGAAGGTGAAGCTGATCAAGCAATTCCTGAGCGGAACCGATCTGACGCTGCCGAAGATCGCGGAACGAATCGGCTTCAAGAATGCGGAGTACATGAGCGTCCTGTTCAAACGCGAGACGGGACTCACGCCGAACGCTTACCGGGTTAGAACGAAAAGCACCGGGGGGTAGTACCCGTCGGCCTCCCCCCGGTATCGTGTCCAGCCGCAGCGCAGGATCCGCATGCCCCTTTCATCCGATTACGATTACCCCTTGATCGCGCCGATCAGTGCCCCTTTGACAAAATACTTCTGTAAGAACGGGTACACGAGCAGGATCGGCACCGTAGCCACAATGATCGTCGCGTACTTGAGCGTCACGGACAGCATCGCGATGTCCCCGGCCGTCGCCCCGCCCTGCATCGCGCTCACCTCTCCCTGGAGCAGAATCTCGCGCAATACGAGCTGAAGCGGATACATCGAGCGGTCCTGCAGGAAGATCATCGCGTGAAACCACGAATTCCAATGGCTCACGCCGTAATACAGCATCATGACCGCCACGACCGGCATGGACAGCGGCAGGATGATCCGGAACAGGATGATGAAATCATGAGCCCCGTCCATCTTGGCCGACTCCTCGAGGCTGTCCGGGATCGCTTCGAACGCGGTTTTCATCAGAATCAGATTGAACGTGTTGATCGCCTGAGGGATAATGAGCGCCCAGAGGCTGTTAGCCAGCCCTACCCCTTTGACCGTAAAGTAGAACGGAATGAGCCCGCCGTTGAAAAACATCGTGAAGACGATAAACAGCATAATCCGCTTGCGATAGCGCAAGCTCTTGCGCGACAGGGCGTACGCCCCGAACGCAGTCAGCGCGATATTGAGGACGAGCCCGACGATGACGACGAAGAACGTATTGCCGTACCCCCTCAGGATCATCGGGTTGTCGAACACGCTCTTGTACGCGCCAAGCGTGAAGCCGAGCGGCTTCAGCAGCAAGCCGTTGTGTCCCATCATGCGCTCCGCCTCGCTGACCGATGCCAGTGCGACGTACAGCACCGGGTAGATCGTGACGACCATCAGCACAATCAGGAACAGCGTATTAAACGCATCGAACCCTTTTTCCAACCATGTTGTCCGGTTCAACATAATACCCCTCCCTACCACAAGCTCGTGTCGTTCAACCGGCGGCTGAGCCAATTGGAGAACACGACCAGCACGAAGTTGATGACCGAATTGAACAGTCCGACGGCGGAGCTGAAGCTGTAGTTGAAATCTTGCAGCCCGACCCGGTATACATAGGACGAGATCACGTCCGCCGTGGAATACGTGCCCGGATTATACAGCAGGATGATTTTCTCGAACCCGACATTCATCATCCGGCCCACGTTCAAGATCAGCAGAATCACGATGGTAGGCATGAGACCCGGCAAAGTAATATGGAGCATCTGCTTCCACCGTCCGGCTCCGTCCATACGCGCCGCCTCATATTGCTCCTGATCGATCCCGCTCAGCGCCGCGAGGAAGATGATCGTCCCCCAGCCGATATGCTGCCAGATCCCGGAGGACACATAGATCGTCCGGAACCATTCCGGCTCCAGCAGCAGGGTGACGCGCTCACCGCCGAAGAAGGCGATGATGTCGTTAATGACCCCGTCGCTGACGGTGAAGTCTTTGATAATGCCGCAGATGACGACAAGCGAGATGAAATGCGGCAAATACGTCACCGTCTGCACCGTGCGCTTGAACATGGAATTCCGCACCTCATTCAGGAGCAGCGCCAGGATGATCGGAGCCGGAAAGCCGAAGAGCAGTTCATAGAGGCTGATCAGGATCGTGTTCTTGATCGTCCGCCAGAAGTAGGCGCCCGTGAAGAACGTCTCGAAATGCTCGAAGCCGGCCCAATCGCTGCCCCAGATCCCGAGGCGTGGCGAGAAGTCCTTGAACGCAATAATCGCGCCATACATGGGGACGTAATGAAAAATCACATAAAAGAGCAAGACGGGCAGCAGCATGACGTACAGCAGCTTGTTCTTGCGAATATCGGTCAGCAAGCCCCAGGCGCTCCGTTTTTTGGCGGCGAGCGGCAGGCCGGTCGTGTTCGAATTCAGCGCATTCATCGTGTCGGTCTCTCCCTCCGGTCGCTATCGTGCGCGACTTGGGCGGTGCGCCCGCCGATCCCGGCAGGCGCAATCCCCGCAAGCACGCTTCCGCTTAAACTACCTCTTGTTGTAGCGATCGAGCGCATCCTGATAAATCTTGATCACTTTGTCGATGCCCATATCCTTCATTTGCTTCACGTAATCGTCGAATTTCTCGAGCGGTTCCTTGCCCATCACGAACTTCACGAACATTTCTTCCTTATAGCTTGTGATCGCGGTCGTCAGCTTGGCCATCTCCTTGCTCTCGTCCACGGTAGGGCTGATGAAGGTCGGCATCACATGCTTGGCCGCATCCGTCTCGCCCCAAATTTTGATCGCCTCGTCCTGCTCCGGGTACGTGTTGAACGACTTGCGCTCGTCGCCCAGGAACGGCCCGTTCGGTTTCGTGTACTGCGAGACCATCTGCTGCAGGTTGTACTTCGGATCCTTCTGGATCTTGTCGGTGAACGTCGGCACGCCGTTCTTCAGCGTATAGCTGTCGCCCTCGATCCCGAAGTTGAACAGCAGGCTCCCCTTCTCGCTGTAAGCGTAGTCCAGCCACTTCACGACGAGCTCCGGATTTTTGGCCGCCGTGGTCACCGCTTTGCTCGCCGCCGGCGCATATTTGAATTCACGTTGGCCGATGAACGCCCGCTCCCCTTTCTTCAGCGTCGGGTAAGGCGCGGCTACAAGCTGGTATTTCGGATCCGCCTTCTTGCCCGTATCCATCCAGCGGCCCATGCCGCCACTCAAGAGCGCGACCGTCGCCCCGGAGGCGTTGCCGATCATCTTCGCATCGTACGCCTTGGAATCGGAGTTCAGCGCGAAGTCTTTGTCCAGCAAGCCTTCCGCATACCATTTGCGCAGCAGCCCGAGCGCGTCCTTAAACTGCGGATCGATCGGACCGTACTTCACTTTGCCGGCATCGTCGACGTAGTAGCGGTTCGCCGTCTTGTACGCCCCGATGAAGGCGTCCTGCAAATTCAGCTCGTTGTTATAAGCGGCCGTCAGCGGAGCTGTGGCTCCCTTCTTCTCCTTGAACGCCTTCAGCATGGTCTCCCACTCTTCGATCGTCGTCGGGACGGACAGCTTCAGCTCATCCAGCCAATCTTTCCGGATCATCGGGCCGCGGTAGACCAGGCCATTGTCGGGACGGATCATCGGGAACACGTAGATTTTGCCGCTGTCGGTCTTGAGCATCTTCTCCAGCTCTTTGTCCTTCGCCATCAGCTTCTTCAGATTCGGAGCGTGCTTGTCGATCAGATCGTTCAGCGGCAGGATCACCTTGTCGGCGATCGCCTTCTCCGGCCCGCCCGGATAGCCCGTGTTCCAATCATACTCGATCGTATCCGGCAGGTTGTTCGAGGCGATAAGCAGGTTGAACTGCTCCTTGGATTGCCCGTCGGCCGGATGGGTGTACTTCACCTTGACGCCGGTGTCCTTCTCCAGCTGCTTGCCGAACGGCGAGTCCGCCAGATTCGGGAAGAACGTGATGGCGTTCACATTGATCTGTTCCCAGGACGTAATCGTCTCGGTCGTGCTGATCGGATACTTGCCCGCCTCCGGTGCGGCGCTAGCCGCGGCTGACGGCTTCGCCCCGTCTTTGGACGCCGAGCCCCCGTCGTCTTTGGAACACGCCGCTACTAATGCGGATGCCAGCGCGACGCTGACGGCAATGCTAAGTGTACGTTTGTTGAACTTCGGTTGGCCCATACCCATCCCCCTGCTCATTCCCTAGTGAAGTGTGCATGTCGCTGCACCTGACGCCATTATGCGGGCTCCCCGTCTCTGCGGCCATCGTCAATACCTCAACTACATCGTTAAAACCTGTACTGGTCAATCTTCAATATATGGAGTCCGTCTGCAAAAAGTAAAAAACGCGCCTGCCAAGAGCAGAAAAGCCGCGATATGCGGCTTCAGACTGCTTCGGACTGCGCGATCTCCCTCGCCCGTCGTCCGGCGCGGCCGAGATAGCACGAAAATCGCGCTATCTCCCGTCCCAACCGCCCAGCCGCGGCCCCGGCTCATCCTGGGCCCGCCACCCCTCTATATTTGCCGGGTGTTATGCCCTCGAATTTCTTGAAAATGCGGTTGAACGTGTTAATATCGCCATACCCGACCTGACGCGCAATCTCCGCGACCGGCAGCGCTTGCTGTGCCAGCAGCGCTTTGGCAGCTTCGAGCCGAGTGCGGTTAATATAGTCGAGCAGCGCCTCCCCGGTCTGCGTCTTGAATTGCTTGGAGAGGTAAGAGGGCGTCAGGCCGAACGCCTCTCCGATGCTCGAGATGTTCAGATTCTCGTCGCTGTAGTGCCGCTGCACATGCTCCATGACCTGGCGGCCGATCGGGTTCGCTTCGGTCTTGCGGTCCTCCTCGATCGTTCGGCACACCCGTTCCAGCACATCGCGGAGCTCCGCCTCCATCTCCTTGATCGTCTCGCAGGCGATCAGGCGGTTCAGCGGATCCACATGCTCCATCACCCGCCGCTTGGGCTCCGCCCCGAGCTCGTCCATCGTCTTGAGCAGCGTGCCGATCAGGTCGAACATGAGGCACTTGGCGTGCGCCACCGAGAAGGGGGTCTCGCCTCCATTCATCGAGAGGATCTCCTCGATGACCGCCTTCGACCGTTCATAATCGCCGGTCTTCACGAAATTGATGAGCTGCTGCTCCACATGCAGCGGATAATAATAGCCTCCCGTACCACTCGCGGCCGGCTTGGGCAGGTCGTCGTAGCCGATGACCTCGCCGCTGCCCATGACGAGGCGGTATTCCATGGCCTCGAGCGTCTCCACGTAAGCGCGGGGCAGGTTGTATAAGTCCTGGTGAATCCCGCTGATCGCCACGGTGAGGGGGACATGGAATTGCTCCAGCAGAAACCGCTTCGTCTGTTCGGCCAGCCGTCTCAACGCCTCCGGATCGCCTTCCCCGCGAAAGTTCACGATGCAGGCCGCCCACTCGTCCATCTCCGTCGCGAAAGCCAGATGGTGCTGAGCCGCGAGTTCTTCCACTACGTTCATCACGATGAACTGGAGCAGCTTGACCTTCTGCGGCTCCGAGTAATCCGAGGCGTCCAGCTTCCCGTAATGCTCGATATGGAACAGCAGCACGGCATAATGGTCCGATTCCGGCCGGATATCGTGAGCCGCAAGCGATTCGTGCACCGGTACGTTCCGGTCGAGTCTTCCGTTCAGCAGGCCCCGGAGGAAGTGCGACCGGATCGCGTTATGATGCTGCTTCAGCCGCTGATCGACCTTCTCCTTCTCCGTCAGCGTATTGTTCAGCGCGTCCTGCAAGTAATGGTATTCGTTCGACCCGCCGGAGAACGACAGGCCGGACTTGGTCGCGAAGCTCCCGATGAGCAGGCTGATCGGGACGTAATTTTTCCTCAGAAACCAAAAAGTCACAACCCCGCCGATGAGGATACAAAGCCCGACGCTCCCGTAGATAAGCTTCTTCATATATTCCATCTTCTGATCGAATACCGCGGCCGGGACGAGCGACACGTACTTCCACCCGTTGCTCGCCGAGGTCGTATAAGAGACGGCTACCTTGCGCCCTCCGGTTTCGTCGTAGAGGAAGCCCTTCTCCTCCGTGAGCCTATCGTACGGCACCGGATAAGCGTCGCTTCCCGCATCGGTCGTGGCGACCAACCGGTTCATCTTATCGACGACCGCTACGGCGGAGCCATTGGAAGAGGTCGTATTCTCCAACAGCTTGGAATCCTTGATCACGAACAGAATCACGGCACCCGGCTGATCGGGGTTGTCGAGCAGGACCGATTTGGCGTACATCACGGCCTTTTCCGTCTGATTCCCGTCCTTCATCCGCACCGGTGCGTATTCTTGCATGTACCGCTTGTCGAAGAACGCTTTCCATTCCTCGTAGGACATGTCTTCTCGCTGGCGCAACATCTCATATAGCCCGCGGCTGTCGATATGGTCCCGGGTCGACAGCACGGTGTCGCTGTTTTTGTAGTAAAGATAAATTTGCTCGATATACTCGTTCGCCATTTTGTAGACGCGAAGTGTGTTGGCGATGCTGTAAAGCTCGTAGTAATCGTTGTCCGTGAGCGGCTTCGTCGCATTGATGAAGGCGGCCACTTGCTTGTTCAGCGCGATCTCCACGCTTAGCCGCTCGATCCCCCGCAGGTTAGAGTCGATCGCCTGCTCCGTTTGCTGCAGGAGCGATTCATTGGCTCGCGTTACTTCGGACTCGACCACATGCCATGTTGCGGCATACACCGCCCCGCTGATCATCATCGGGACGAGCAGCACGGAGATGTAGGAAATCAACCATGTGACGATGACGCTTCTTTTGCCAAGTCGGACCGGAATTCGACTCCTCATTCCTGCTGCCCCTCGCTGTCTGTAATGGCTTTCATTTACCCACATTATACTGAAATTCCAACCAGGGAGATACTTAGAAATTGTCGATTCGTGCAGCCCTTCCGGTCTTGTCCGGACTTGTGGTACACTTAGGCCGGAAAGGGGCGACGTTCCGTTGAGCAAGAGCGAGCACGAGGTAATCCGCAGCTATTACAAGCGACTGCAGATGGAGCTGATCGTCGCCCGATTCATCGAGCGCGTACCGCTCGATTGGGGCCGTCCTATGCAGGCGGACGATCATAACCGGCTGTATCTGATCCTGGGCGGCGAGGGACGCATCCAGGTCGGCTGGCACCAATTCCAGCCGGTGAGCGGCCAGCTCGTGTTCCTTCCGGCGGGTACTCCACTGACCTACAGCACAGTGAATGCGAACACATACCGCAAGTATTGGTGCCACTTCACGGCCAAGGTCGGCGGCTCTCATTTGTCTCAATTGATCGACTTTCCCTACGTCGTGCAGGTGGCGGACATGTCCCACGTCGAGGGCTTGTTCGATCGCCTGATCGAGGCCAGTGAGACGAGCGGCGATATGACTTCCCCTCTGCGGGCGAACGTCCTGCTGTTCGAGCTGCTCACTTACTACATGGAGCATACGCCTCCCGGCTCGATCCGGCTGTCTTCTTCACCCGATACGTACCGGTCGAATCAGATCCTGCAATATATCGAGGAGCATCTCTCGGGTCCCCTGACGTCCAAGCAGTTGGCCGAGGCGTTTCATTACAACCCGAATTATTTTAGCCGCTACTTCCGCTCCTTGTTCCGCCAATCGCCGAACGAATACATCAACCGGGTCCGCATGGAGCGGGCGAAGTGGCTTCTCACCCATTCCACATCAACGATCGAGGAGATTGCCGGGCAAGTCGGCTTGGAGCGGTTTTACTTTTCCAACCTGTTCAAGCGGTTCACTTCGCTCTCCCCGAGCGAGTATCGGAATACGCACCAGACCGGAAGTCCCTGAAGAGTCCGTCTGAAAGTTTGATTCGAACCATTTTTCCCGCTTTTCCCACATTGAGTTGTTTATGCTATAAAGCTTATAATAGGACGAGATCAATAGCAGAAGGATTAGGTGTCCCCAAAATGAGCATTCTTAACGTAGAGAAATTAAGCCACGGCTTCGGCGACCGCGCGATCTTCAACGACGTGTCGTTCCGCCTCCTGAAGGGCGAGCATATCGGACTCATCGGAGCCAATGGCGAAGGCAAGTCCACATTCATGAACATCATTACCGGCAAGCTGCAGCCCGATGCGGGCAAGGTCGTCTGGTCCAAGCGCATGCGCGTGGGCTACCTCGATCAGCACGCCGTTCTGAGCAAGGGCATGACGATCCGCGACGTCCTGAAGGGCGCCTTCCAATACTTGTTCGACATGGAGCAAGAGATGAACGATGCGTATGCCAAAATGGGCGACGTCTCTCCCGAGGAGCTCGAGCAGCTGCTGGAGGACGTTGGGACGATTCAGGATACGCTTACGAACCAAGACTTTTATATGATCGACGCCAAAATCGAAGAAACCGCCCGCGGGCTCGGCCTGACCGATATCGGCCTGGACAAGGACGTCAACGACCTGAGCGGCGGCCAGCGGACCAAGGTGCTGCTCGCCAAGCTGCTGCTCGAGAAGCCGGACATCCTGCTCCTGGACGAGCCGACGAACTATCTCGACGAGCAGCATATCGAGTGGCTGAAGCGGTACCTGAACGAATATGAGAATGCCTTCATCCTCATCTCGCACGACATTCCGTTCCTGAATAGCGTCATCAACTTGATCTATCATATGGAGAATCAAGAGCTGAACCGCTATGTCGGCGACTACGACCACTTCCAGTCCGTGTACGAGATGAAGAAGCAGCAGCTGGAGTCCGCGTTCAAGCGCCAGCAGCAGGAGATTGCGGATCTGAAGGACTTCGTCGCCCGGAACAAGGCGAGCGTCGCGACGCGGAACATGGCGATGTCCCGCCAGAAGAAGCTCGACAAGATGGACGTCATCGAGCTGGCGAAGGAGAAGCCGAAGCCGCAGTTCAACTTCAAGGAAGCGCGGGCGTCCGGCAAGCTCATCTTCGAGACGAAGGAGCTCGTGATCGGATACGACGCTCCCCTGTCGCGGCCGCTCAATCTCCGCATGGAGCGCGGGCAGAAGATCGCTCTCGTCGGTGCGAACGGCATCGGGAAGACGACGCTCCTGCGCAGCCTCCTGGGCGAGATCCCCGCGATCTCCGGGGACGTGGAGCGGGGCGAGTTCCTGTACATCGGCTACTTCGAGCAGGAGGTCAAGGACGCCAATTACAACACGTGTATCGAGGAAGTGTGGAATGAGTTCCCCTCGTTCAACCAATTCGAGGTGCGCGCGGCGCTCGCCAAGTGTGGGCTGACGACCAAGCACATCGAGAGCAAGATCGCCGTGCTGAGCGGCGGCGAGAAGGCGAAGGTGCGGCTGTGCAAGCTGATCAACCGCGAGACGAACTTGCTCGTGCTCGACGAGCCGACGAACCATTTGGACGTCGATGCGAAGGAAGAGCTGAAGCGGGCGCTGAAGGCGTACAAGGGCAGCGTGCTGCTCATCTCCCACGAACCGGAATTTTACCGCGAAGTTGTGACCGAGACTTGGAATTGCGAGTCGTGGACGACGAAGGTGTTTTAGTTGGTTTAGGTGGTTAATAAGGCGAACTCCCCTGCCCCGGCGACGGGTTAGGGGAGTTTTTTTGTGTTTGATTACATGAATCAGTCTATCATACCAAGCAATTGCAGCGTTCTAACGAACACAACCGCCGCTTGCGCGCGTGTCGATTCATCCTTCGGACTAAACGTATCCACACTTGTACCTGTCATGATTCGAAGTTTCACCATCAGGCGAATGTCCTCCAGAACATCTGCATTCACATTTCCGATATCTTTGTATCCATCCAGACGGGTATATTCCTTGGTCATCGGCAGCTTTTCCAATTGGACGACGGCCGCGAGCATACTCGCCATTTCCTCGCGGGTCAGCGGTTTAGTGGGACTGAATCTACTGCCCTTCACAAAATCGAGCAGGCCCAACTCCTTCGCTTTGGCTACTGTGTCCCCGTACCATTCGCTGTGCTTGACATCGTCATAAGGCGCCGCGCTGCCGGCGGATGTGCCGAGCCCCAGCGCTCGAACGAGCATGGCCGTAAATTCCGCTCTGGTAACAGCTGTGTCCGGATCGAAGCGGCCACCGCCCGTTCCCTCCACAAGCCCTTTCGCCGAGGCCAGCTCGACAAAAGACCGGCTCCAATGCTTTTGCACATCGGTAAAGCTTACCGCATTCTCCGCTATGGCGTATACGCTGTTGGTATAGGAGCTAATCATGACGTACCACACGCCATCGATCTGTTTCGTTGTGGCCGGGACGAACTCAAACGTCTTCGTCGTTTCGTTATAACGGAATGCGCCCCATTGCGCAGGCATGGCAGTCTCATTTTTCGGCATCGGAATCACTCTTGTCAACGCCTTGCTGAACCTTTCCGCAGCTCCGACGATTTGCCCCGACTTGGTGTGGATCACATCGATATGAAAATCGACGATCGCCCCCATCACTTTTCCGCCCGGCAACCCGTTCGCGAATGCCGTCTGAACGGCCTTATCGCCGGACTTGTCGGTCAGGGTGATCTTGAAGCTGATGTCCTTGGCCTGGAGGTTGTTGGCCGCAAGCAAGTCTTGCAACCCGGGAATTAGCGACGCCAGATTAACGGGAACTTGATAGCTGCCGTAAGGGGCTTTAATCTCCAAAAAGAAGGAGGCGTTCTTGTCCTCAAAGCCGGTTAATATGCTCGCCGGGATGCTGACGTACGCTGCGCCGTCCTTGGGCGTAACCTCCAGTGTGTAGGACGGCTTTGTCATGTCGATCGTACTCGGGTCAAGCGTCACGCCGTTCACGTCGATGACCGGCACCGCTTCGGTCGTCGGGCTGCTGTCTAACGGCAGATCGGGTGCGGGTGTCGCTATAGTTATGATTTCAATTTCCTTTATCGCTTCATTGCCTGCCCCATCCTTGGCATAGACGGTGTATGTCCCGTTCATGGTAACCGTGAATTGCAGGGCGGCCATAATATTTGTACCGGATTCTCCGGTAAAATCGGCAGCGCTATGACTTCCCGCCATCCAGCGCAGCTTCGCGAGCGTGTTGCCCACCGTTTCGCCGTAGACGGCGGCCGTCACACGGACCGTTTTCTCCCGACTCAGTCCGTCCGGCACGGCTTGCAGGGCAAGGTCGGGCGCAATCGCGACGATGCGGATGCCGCTCGTATCCGGCACTTCGTACAGCCGCGAAGCGTTTGAGCCGGAGGAGACGCGCGTGATGCTGGCGCCGCCCGGGAGCGCCAACTGCCCAGCGACTGCAATCCCGTCCTCATCCGCCATCCCCGCCGGCACCACGTACGCGAAGGTAAGGGAGGTTAGGGGAATGCCGCGCTCGCCCGTATACGTTGCATATACCGACCGGGTCACGCTGCCGGTACCGATCGTAAGCGGAACGGCAGGCGTGCCGCTCACGGTTACTTCGTCGTCAAAGATAAGCGTAAAGACCAGCGTCTCGTTCATACCGTATAAATCGTCCATGGGCACTATCAGTCCGGGCCCAACGAGGATGGTGTAGGTCTGCTTAGCGCTTCTGCCGCTGCCTGTATCGGTGGCCGTCACCTCGAACGAATAAGAACCGGCCTTCTCCGCGATGCCGCTGAGAGTTCGACCGCTCAAGGTCAGTCCGTTCGGCAGTTGCCCGTCCGTGATCGCATATGTATAGCTTCCCGTTCCGTTTCCCGCCTCCGGAATATCCGCGTTATACGTCTCGCCGTAATTGCCATGCGGCAGGTCGGTCCCGGACAGCGTCAGCTCGTTGGCTGTCCATTTGGCATAAAACGCAGTAGCCGTCCGCACTACTGCGGGAAACGAGGCTTGGATCGAGTAACCCGGATCGGAGTACCAGCCTGCGAACGTGTAGCCGACTCGCAGTGGCTGGGGGGAAGGCGCAGCGACGCTTGCGCCATAGACCTCATTCGTCACGGATGGCAGCCCCATCGTTCCGCCATTCAAACTCCAGCTTACTTGATAATGATTCGAGAGCGTAACGACCGCAACCGCACCCGTATTCGTAACCACAAGCAGAGCGGGGTCCAAGGCCACCGGCCTGTAGCCGTTCGGAGCCGTCAGCGCAAGATCTTCCAACCCATAGTTGCCGGCAGGTACATACAGGTACAGCTTTCCGGCATGATCTGTCGAGACTGCGCTACCCTTATACGAAAGCGTCATGTTCGGCAGTATCGTAGTATCGTCTGCAACGACCGTCAATGCCATCAGGTAAACGGGGACGCCGGCACTATTTTTAAAGGCGCTTGTATCGCCATTTGCTCGAACCGCACCGCCATCAATGGTTATTGTTGCACCGCCGGCTCCCCCTCTTCCTGCGCCGATGCCGGCCCCGCCATCAGTACCTGTCGCCGTAACGGTGCCGCCCGAAATCTTTGTTGTACCGCCTGCTCCATTCTGTCCCCCACCGATGCCGGCTCCGTAGGACCCGCCAGTGGCCGTGACGATGCCGCCCGTTATCGTCGTTTCGCCGCCATCACCTTCGTTCCCCCCGCCGATGCCGGCTCCCACAAAGTCGCCAGTGGCCGTGACGGTGCCGCCCGAAATCTTCGTTATACCGCCTGCTCCTCCGGTTCCCCCGCCGATGCCAGATGCATTTGCACCTCCTTTGGCCGTGACGATGCCGCCTGTTATCGTCGTTTCGCCGCCGTCACCTCCGGATCCTCCGCCTATGCCGGCTCCGTGCCACGCAGCTCCGCTTTTCGCCGTGACGGTGCCGCCCGTTATCGTCGTTACGCCGCCGTCACCGCCTCCGGGTCCTCCGCCTATACCGGCTCCATTATAAGGACTATAAGCCGTGACAGTTCCACCCATTATCGTCGTTACGCCGCCAGTGCCTCCGGCTCCTCCGCCGATGCCGGCTCCTCCGCCTCCGTTATAACCGGCATTGGCCGTGACGTGACCGCCCAATATCGTCACTGTACCGCCGTTTTCTGAAAACCCTCCGCCGATGCCGGCTGAACCAGTGGCCGTTAGCGAGTCAGCGTCCGTACCGGTAATGGTAAGCGATTTGCCTGCTGGCACCCGGACGCCTGGAAAGTCGTAGGCCTCGATGGAATTACGGCCTGCCAATTTGAGCGTGACTTCTGCTCCGGCTACATCCAATCCTGCCACACCAGCAGAAGATCTAACGTTGATTCCGCTAATGGTCAGTTCCAAGGCGGTCGAATTGTTGGCCGACACACTCGCAGTCAGTGCCGTAGCCGGGTCGCTTTGGGTCAGGGTGACCATGGTTACATTTGCAGCAATAGTAATGGTTCCATTTCCTATCAACTTGTACGCGCCATTTTCGCCGATCGTGTAGACGCCGCTAATTTCCGTAACGGGTTCTTCGGCAGCAGCGGCCACTGGCAAGCCGAACACCGTTCCCGCCAACAATAGAAATGCCAGCAACAGCTTGCGCGCGGATCGAGCTGATAAATTGCTCATCTTTCCTTACCTCCGATTCATATACATAACCTAATGTATTTATTTAAATCCGATATTTCCCATTCGTCAAGTGAACAATTCGCGGGATGATAGAATAGGCCCGTGTCACTCCCATCCTCGGCAGCTCAAAAATTTTTTACCGCCCCCATAACCTAAGCTAGTCCCAGGTGTTAATAGTAATGTAATGCCATTAACTAAATTTAAACAAAGGGTGTGAAAGTATGGTCGTCAAAAGAATGATCGTCAGTCTGCTCCTCGCATGTATGCTGGTCGCCACCGCCAGTGCCGCTACCGCAGCGGAATCCGCGTCCCCAGGGAACACCGCGCCCCTGACTTCGCCACCTCCTGTTGAGGTTCAACCGTTCAGCGTCTGGGATCCGAATCACGTGTACCTGGATACTGGGTGGAGTGTAGCCTCGGATAACGGAAATCACGTCTTCAAGGTCGATGTCACCACAGTTGCGAGCACTACCGTCAGCCAGATCGGGGCCAAGCTGTACATAGAGAAATGGACCGGCAGCACTTGGGCTCTGGTAGGCAGCGTGATCAATCTCCAAACCACCAATCGGGACGACTATGTGGGGTCGCACTCGCAAGTCGTGTTAGGCGGTTACTACTACCGAGCCCGTACGATCCATTGGATCCAGCAAGGGGCCGTATACGAGGAAGGGCAAATCGTCGGCGGGTCGGTCTACGTGAACTAAGCGCGAAGCACGACGTCGTCCCATACAGAAACAGGAGCCCTCATCGGGCTCCTGCTCATCTACACTCTTCTCCACCTCCTACTCACGCTCCAGCACAAGACTACCCATCCGTATCCCGCTTGATCCGATTCGCGAGCTCGATGATCTCCGCTTTCCCCAGATCTCCGGTCAGCGTGACGTGCGACGCCTGCAGCAGGAACTCCAGGCTGTACCGGCTCTCGCCGATCCGTACCAAGTACCCTTGGGTCTTGCCGGCCATCTCGACCGTCTCGATCTCTCCACCGTCGTTCGCTCCGGAGGACAGCACCGTACTAGTGTTGAGCTCGGTAATGTAAATGTTAAGGAATCGACCCTTCCCGGTGTCCGCTTCATAACGGAGCCGCGCTTGGTTAGCCTTCGTCTGATTCGATCCGTAGTACAGCACGACTTCCTTCAGCCGGTACGGCTCGCCTACCGGAAGCGCCGGGAAGGAGAACACCACTCTCGTCTTCGCCTCTTCCAATGAGACCGTCTCGCGCTTCAACTCTCCGATAGAGCCGGAGCTCGGGGCCTGCGCGCTATTCGGAGGCGGCTCGGTCTTGGCCGAGCGATTACGCTGATCGGCACCGAAAAAGAAGCCAACCATCCGGTCCCCCACCGACTGGAGCTGTTGCACGACCGGAGGGAACGCCCGAGAGACAAGCGGCTGGCCGAATAGGAATGAACCTAGCAAGAGTGAAGCCGCGATAACCCCAGCGAGCTGAAGCCGCTTCCGCATCCGTGCCCGCTTCCGCTGCCGCTCCATTACCGCACGAACCCGCTCCCAAGACGGTGTGCTGTCGGGGGTTGTCTCGAGCTGCCGGGCGGCCGTCTCGAATGCTTCGTCAAAAAGACGATCGAACTCTTCCTGCCTCATCGCCTACCCTCCTTCCCGTCATGGTCCCGCTCGCGGTCCGAATTCAGCTTCCTCCGGATCGCTTCCCGGGCCCTGTGCAGCTTTTGCTTGACGCCTTCTTCCGTGATGTCCAGCTCCTCGGCGATCTCTTTGTACGACATCTCCCGTTTCCAGCGCATCTCGATCAGCATTTTATATTCCGGCTTCATCTGATCCAGATAACCCGAGATCGTCGCAGCCAAATCCTTGGCCTCGACCTGCTTCTCCACCGAGTCTTCACTGGCGCTCGCCAAGTAGCTGTCAATATGCAATACACTTTCAATGTCGACTTGGTTATGGATTTTTTTGTGTTTTCTTAAGTAATTATAGCTCTCGTTCCGGGCCACCACCTTGATCCACGCCTTCAACCGGACTTCGTCCCCGCCATCCGGCCTGGACTTCAACGTCTTGAGGAACGTTTCCTGGATAATGTCCTCGGCGGCCGCATGATCCCGGGTTATGTAATAAATCCCTCCGTACAAGAAGGTGTAGAATTGTTTGTAGACTTCTTTTTGCAGCGACTCATTAAGACTGCCGAATGCGCCGGTGGCCAGCAGCATGATCAGGTTCTCCATCCGATTCCCCCGCTTGAAGTGTGACTGGTATATATTGTATCACATGGGAACCCGCCGGAAATGAGCCTTTCCTATATATTTCGGGGATGCCGGCAAGCAAACCAAAAAAGCACCAAGCCGCGGGCCGAATGGCCCTCGGTTCGGTGCTTGCATCGTCCTACTTAAGCGGGAACACGGCATTCCACGTCTCCGTCGCATCGCCGAACCCGGTCTTGCCGTTCGAGACGGCGGCGAACAGATGCGTCGGCCGGCCCTGCTCGTCGAACAGCAGGAACGGGCGCTCCATGCTGCCGAGCACCTGCTCGGTGCCGTCGTCCCAGCGGACGTGCCGCGAGTACGCCTTCGGCTCCTCCGCGAGCTCCCAGTGCAGCCCGTCGCGGGAGCGGACATGCACGCCGCCGTGCCGCTCGCCGCAGACGTTGCCGTCCATGTCCTTCGCGATCAGCTCGTAGCCGTCCTCCGACCGCCAGACGAACGGATCCTCGAGGTGGAACTTATCCGGCGGGAAGATCGGCTCCTCGCTCAGTACGCGGTACGGTCCTGCGTAGTGGTCGGCATAGGCCGCGCCGATCGTCATCCGGCCGTGCGTGTTGCCTTCGTACCGCCGGGCTTTGTAGATGAGCAGCACGGAGCCGTCCTCGTTCACGCATGGGGCCGGGTTCGACGTGAGGAAGCTGTCGAACTTGCCCGGCCGCGTAGACAGCACCGGCGCGTCGAGCCGGGTCCACGGCCCGAAGACACTCTTCGCCGTTGCTAGGCCGATGCGCTTGTTGGCCCGGCCCACGATGCAGCGCGGGTCGCTCAGCCCATAGCCGTCGCCCGGCTCCGGATCCGAGAGCGGATGAGTCGAGCCCATGTAGTACAGCAAGTACGTGTCCTTGTGCTTCACGATATGCGGGTTGTGCGTGCTGCGGCCGTCCCAGTATTCGGCCCCGCGCGCCGGGAGCACAACCTCCTGGAACGCATACGGCCCTTCCGGCCGGTCTGCGACCGCCCGGACGACCTCCGAGGCGACGATCCAGCCCGGATGCATCGGCAGTGACTTCGGCCACCGAGACGCGAACATGTGGTAGCGGCCGTCCTCGCCCTTCACGACCGAGCCGCACCAGACCCAGTAGCCTTCCATCCGGAAGCCTCCGTTCTTCGGTGCCGGCATCCAAGTCCCGAACATCAGCAGCCCTCCGCTTCGACGGCCTTCAGCCACGCCTCGGCGATCAGGGCATGTCCGGCCGGTGACGGGTGCACACCGTCCGGCGCCCAATACTTCGGCTCCGCCCGCATCGAGGCGGCTGCGAACAAGCCGTCGAGCGGCACGAGCAGCGCGCCATATTCCCGGGCGAGCTCCCGTACGACCTGGATCTTCGGGTCCAGATCCTCGCGCCACGTCTTCCGGTCCTCCGGGTGCGGCACGACGAACGGCTCGATCAGCACGAGCTTCGCGTCGAGCGACTCCTTCGTGCGGTTCAGAATGTCGCGGTATCCGCTCTCGAATTTCTCCGCCGACGTCTCATCCTGCCGGTCATACCGGCGCCATGTGTCGTTAATGCCGATATAGATGGACACCCAAGTCGGTTTCAGGTCGAGACAGTCCGCCTGCCAGCGCTCCTGCAGATTGATAACCCGGTTCCCGCTAATGCCGCGGTTCAGGAATTGCACTTGCTTTTCCGGATACTTCGCTCCGAATAGAGCCGCTGTCAGATAGGCGTAACCCCGGCCCAAGTCGCTCCCGACTTCCCGATTCCGTCCGGCGTCCGTGATGCTATCCCCTTGAAATAATACGACATCTCCCTGCTTAAGCCGCGTTCCCATCCTTGTTCGTTCCTCCTCTTCGTCTCCTGATCCCCATTTGAAGCTCATCCCTGATTGTATAAGATCTCCCTTATCGTACCATATGTGCATTCGTTACGGATGCATGGAATTTGCTCACTTTTGCGTACCGGCGCTTAAGGCGGACTTCCCTCTTTATCTCGCGAAACCCCCGATACGGTTTTTTCGTAATAACGGATGGATGGCTGACAGCCACCTTAATGAACTTATCAGGAGGTACAACATGTCGTTCTTTAACCGGATGTTGGCGAGTATCGGCATTGGTAATGCAAAGGTAGACACGAGGCTGGAGAAAAGCGAGTTCATCCCAGGTGAGGACGTGAACGGGGTGGTGCACATTCAGGGCGGTGCGGTCGAGCAGGAGATTGGCAGCATCTACATTATGATCATGACTCAATATATCAGGGAACGCGATGATCGAAAATATACCCATAACTATGAGCTGGCGCGTATTCGGATCTCGAATCAGCTGAAGCTTAGCCCGAATGAAAACCTGGAGATTCCATTCACGTTTACGCTTCCGCTGGACACACCCGTCACGATCGGCCGCGTTCCCGTGTGGCTGCGCACCGGACTCGACGTCGAGATGGCCGTGGATCCGAGCGACGAAGATTCGATCCGGGTTCACCCCCACCCGGATGTCGCAGTCGTACTGGAGGCGGCGAGTCAGCTCGGCTGCCGGCTGAAGAGCGCCCGGTGCGAGCATGCCCGTTATCATCAGGGCGACCTTCCGTTCATGCAGGAATTCGAATTCCATCCCGGGCGGTACGCGAGCCGGATGGCGGAGCTGGAGCTCGTGTTCTACATCCGGCCGGACGGCCTGGACATCCTGGTGGAGGTCGACCGCCGGGCGCGCGGCTTGACAGGCTTGTTCGAGCAAGCGTTCGACATGGATGAGCACAAGATGATGCTGAGGCTGAGCCGAGCCCATCTGAACGGCGGACCGGCCGCCATAGCGGATCTGTTAGCAGACACGATCGAGCGGCATATTTAATCGCACAACGGCACGGGCTTACATCTGCCGGTGTGGCCCGTGCTAGCACGTTGTAAAGCTAAGTTTACAAATAAGCAGGGGATCTTCACTAATATCGCGCCATTTTAGCCGGTTCCGCCAGTTTGTAAGGCAATCTTCCGTTAATAGTACAGCGCACTGTACTATTAACGGAAGTTTGGTTTACTATATAACCCCATTCGGCCCAAACAGGTCAAACCTTGTAAGGGGACTAGTCTTATTTGTAAGTTTTGTCTTACAAGCTGGACGGCAAGAAGGCGAACCAGAAGCTAGCCTCCCTCCTGTTCGGCGCAACTCACCGGCTCGCGGCCTCGAGCGCGCGGTACTGCTGCGGAGAGACCCCGGTGTATTTCTTGAACAGCCGGGTGAAGTTCGACAGCTCCGCATACCCCATCGTATCCGCGATCTCGCGGATGCTCATGTCCGTCTGCCGGAGCAGAGACTTGACCCGCTCCACCACGATTTTCTTGTGAAGGGCGATCGGCGATTCCCCGTAGAGCTCTTTGAACCGGTTGCTGATATAGGTTGCATTCAAATGAAGCTTGGCCGAGAGCTGCCCCAGCGACACCGGCTTCTCCGGATGCTGGATCATCTCGATGAGCACCCCTACCAGCGCGGGGGACCACTTCCGCTCGATCGCAGCAGTATGGTGGCGCAGCCCATTCTCCAGCAGGATGTACAGGAGCTCCAGCGCCTTCGCCTTCTGCACGATCGGGGCGATCAGCCCGTTCCCCGCCGACGCCGAAGCCATCAGCTCTCCGAACACCGCCTCGAACTTGTCCGTGTCCTCGAGCGGATACAAGTAAGGCAGCTGAAGGAATTTCAGCACATCCACAACTTGCTCCAGCATGTATGTGAAATGCCACCAGAGGAACTCCGTCTCCTCGCTCGTGTCCTTGTATTGATCGTGCTCCACGCCAGGCGGAATCAGAATGACCGACCCGGGTGGAATGACCCTCACCTCGTCCCCGACCCGCAGCTTGGCCGTCCCTTCTTTCACATAAGTCATCATGTAAAAAGATGTGAGCGTCCGATTACGGATATTAATCTTCGTGACCCTGTGAATATCGAACTTGAACAGCTTCAGCTCGGCCGTGGCGAACAGCTCTCTCGCTTGCTCATGCATGCAGGTTTCACTCCCGGTACGTGCGCTTCCTCCTAATTATACACCAGCCTGCTCCAGCAAGTCCCAGTCCAAAATAACGCCGAGCGCCGACGACCGGTCCCGCAGCAGCCCCTCGTACACCCGTACGGCGTCCGCCGGGGAATAGCGGTGCGTGATCAGGCTCTTCACATCCATGCGGCCGCTCACCAAGTAATCGAAAAAGAGCGATTCCATCCGCGAACCGTCCCAGCCTTGGAACCCGCGGACCAAGTTGGCATGGGTCCCCAGCACGCTGATCGAATTGGCCACCACCTTGGGACCCAGCACCTGCTGCGACGGCACCGTCGAATCGCCGAGCAGGACGACCCTCCCCAGCCGGCCCGCAAGACGCGTCGCCAATGCAAGCACCGCAGGGTGGCCCGTAATATCGAAAACGACGTCGAGCATACGGCCTTCCGTGATCTGGTTCACTCCCTCCCGCGCGCTGCCCGCATCCATCGCCAGTCCGTGCGTGGCGCCGAACTGCCGGGCGAGCTTCAGCCGGGCCTCAGCCGGGTCGATCGCCACGACATGCCGGCAGCCGGACAGGCGCAAATACTGTACAACGAGCTGGCCCAAGAGGCCCAGCCCGATCACGCCTACGCTCTCGCCCAGCTCCAATCCCGCTCGGCGGACGCCGAGCTGGGTCGTATTCGCAAGCGAGAACCAGGCCGCCTCCTCGTCCGAGATCTCGGCTGGGATGAGCTTCAGGTTCGAGGCCGCGGTCACGAAATACTGCCGATGACTCTCCCCGACGTACACCCGGTCGCCCGGCTTCCAGCCGGTTACGTTCTCGCCGGTCTTGACGATCTCGGCGGCCATGCTGTACCCCGGCAGGAAGGGGTAGCGCACCCAATCCGCCCACAACGTATCCGCGTCGAACACCCCGCGCAAGCAGAGCGTTTCCGTGCCGGTGCTGATCAAAGATTTCCGGGCCCGGCAAAGTACCTCATCCGGACCGATCGGTCCTACAGGCTCCTCCCTCACGGCCACTTGCTCCCGCTCCGTGAATACGATCGTTAACGACTTTAAAGATTCCATAAGGCTCCGCCTCCTCTTTCTCGTCTTGCCCAACTTCAGTGTAGAGGATCGGTTGCGGCCTCAGAAGGTCGGTTTTACGGCTAGATTTATCCTTTTTACAGGTCTGTCTTCTGTTGAGCAGACTTTTGGCTAAACCCTCGTGCCCCTACGATCGACACGACAATCATCAATTCCGGCAACTCCCGTTTCGTTAGGATTGAATAGGCACCAAAAGCTGTACTACATCCGAGCTCTCGTTATATCGCTCCATCGTTGGTCCGATCGGTTCTATTCCATATTTCTTGAAGAGATGAATGTAAGAAAAACAAGCCCACTCATCGTCGGCAGAGCTTTCAATTACAGCGAATAGGCAGGGCTGCATGACTTCCAACGAACCATATTTAAGATGGTTAAAGGCAGCTTTGTCTTCAAGCGTTGGTTTTATTTCAAACCCGATCTCTCCCCTCAACTCCCCTGCGCTCGACCGACCGTCCAGCCTAACGTAGGTACATGGGGTACAAACCAGCCCCATCTCTTTTATCCGGTTTTTATGTATTGGAAAGGTGTCGTGAAAGGGCTGCTTTTGCCTTACAACGCAATGACGAAACCATAAAAATGTTTTGGGTTCTTCCCAACGCATTAGATAAGTTCTGCTTGTAGTCGGAGTAAACTCAGTAAGATACCGGTTTGCGATCTGAAGCGAGATGAGTTTCGTTTGGGTTTCTTTTCGCCACGTCTCTATGTAAGCTGATTTATCTTCGGAGGATGCCTTTAAATATCCTCGAGAGGCACGTCGGCTTGTCTAAGCGAGTGAATTTGGAGTGCCGTCCCAATCTGATCCTCGGAGTACAGGCGATAGCCGTTGCTCATCCGGGTCGGGGACAATAGGCCTTTGCGGTCGTAAAACCTAAGGGCGCTTGGACTCAGTCCGGTTCGGTAGGAGAAAGCATTGATTTTCATCATAGCTCCTATTAGTACGCACACGTGCTGACATTGGTTCGATTCCCGTCCGGATCCACAATGTGATAGACCGCCCACCCATCGGGATTTCCCAAAATGGTCGAAACCTCGACATTGTTCCGCTGAAGCTGCTCGTGCACCCGAAGGAAGTCCGGTTTACCCAGCCAAAAATACAACCTCGACGAGGAGTTCCCGCGGGAAACCTGGTCCTTCGGGATTTGCTTCAACCAGATCATATCGATCCAAGAATCTTGGAATGTTCGTTTGCCTTGCAATAATCGACAGCCCTCTGGGGTGGAGCGTTCTGATAGCTTCATGCCCAATAGCTCGGTGTACCATTGGACGGATGCCCCTAAATCCGATACCCCGACTTCGAGAGGGATAGCAGCCGTACGGACCAGGCGCGCTCTAGAGCTTGTTTGCAGCTCGGGACTGTTCACGGCAAGGAGCTTGGCACCACCGAAGGCGGTAATTTCGATCGTTTCCCGGCCTTCTGGGTCATTTCCTAACTCAGTGAACGGTATCCCTTGCTCGCGAAAATAAAGGAGTGTGTTTTCATAATCGGCAATGGCAAAACGAAGCCTGGCGTTTCCCTCTAGATCTGTGATAGGGTTCCTTGTTAAATGATCATGCTTAGCTCCAATCGCCTTAAGCACGATAAACCCAAAAAACGCCTTCTCCCCGTGACTGCTCGGTATTCTTTGCTGAAGTTCCCAACCCATATGTTCGGAGTACCACTGAACGGCGGCTTCAAAATCATGCATTGGAACAAGGAGGAGATTAAAGTCCCACTCAAACACGGGCCCGCTTCTAGGCATCGATTCCCACCTCATCTTGGTTTCTACACCACGATTATAAGCCTTAAACTTGGTTGAAGGTCAATCGTTTCCGCCCAATATACATGAGATGCTCGGCCATACTCAGCAAATCCTCCCGTTCGCACACTTGCTCGGCCAAGTCCAGCCAGGCGGAGACCACCTCCGGCGCTTGGCGCAGCAGTTCCGGCTCGCGCATGTACAAGAAGCTCTCGCAGTTGACCAGATGCAGGCTATCCAGATCAAAGGGTTGGAAAAACGGAAGCACATCACCCGGGCGGATGAAGAAATTTTCCGTAAATGCATGTCCGGCAAAGTTGGCATCCTTGACTATCGTATGGAGCTGGGAGCCCCTCTCGTCGTCCAAGATCAAGCTTGGATTCTGGATCAGATAATCCCACACGAAGGAATAAGAAGAAACAAAGGCCACGAATAAAGTTCCCTCCGGTTTTAGAACCCTCATACATTCATGAATCGCGGCAACCCGGTCTTGCTCTTCCTTCAGATGATACATCGGGCCCATGCACAGGACATGATCGTATTGTTCATCCTCCAGTGCGGATAAATCGCGACAATCGGCACGCAGGCCGTTCAACGACAGTCCAAGCTCCTCTGCTTTATTCATCGCAAACGCTACATTGTTCTCGGAAAGATCCGCCAAGGTCACTTGGCAGCCAAGTTGTGCCAGGTAGAGCGAGTACTTGCCCGGTCCCCCGCCGAGGTCCAGCACCTTGTCCTGCGGGTTGACATAGCGGCGAATATAACGTTTGCTAAGCTCGAATTCGACTTGATGGCGATCGAGCCGCTTCCACTCCACATTCACCGTTTCATCATAAAATTTCCTTACGATTTCCATACTGTCCATGTGATCCCTCCCGATTAACTGAAAATAAAAAAATCCCACCCCTAAGACTATAGTCTCAGGGACGAGATTGGAACTCCTCGTGGTACCACCCAGGTTCGCCGACAGGTCCCCCTATCGGCCTCTTCAAGTACGGCATCCCTCGCGAATGCTTATACCCTAGCTCTGTAACAGGAGCTCCTGTCCCATCACCCCCCGGCTACCAGGTTCCGATGTGCAGCTCAGAGGCTTTTTTCCATACAGGACGCTTTACTCCTTTTCAGCTGCCGGAGCTCTCTGTGAAAGTGTCCTCTATTTACTGCCCTCTTCATCGCTTTATGCATATTGGCCCTATGTTACCAGGTGATTAGGGTGCTGTAAAGAAGATTATACGGTATTAACCCCCAAGCGGCGGAAGCTGGAATCGCTTGACCCGCAATCCCTCCCGGACCGTCCAATCGGCATGTCCCAGTGCACGATACTCCTCCAGGATGGCCCGAAAAAAACGGCTGATCAAAATCGAATCTCCCAGCGCATCGTGACGCGGAACATCTCGGTCGTCGATCTGATAAGTCCGAAGCAAGTAGTTGGTGGAAATGATATCGGTGATCTCGGGATGGATCGAAGCGTAGAGCGCTTTGGTATCTATGACAGGCTGCGGCTTCCAGGGGATTCCATACCGACCGCAATGCCGCTCCAGCATGTGGACGTCGTATTCGTAGCCGGCTTGAGTAACTAACACCGCACCGGCACTAAACTCTAGAAAGCGTGCGTACACCTCGGGAAAATCGGGGGCGCTTTCTAATTCGGCGTTCTTGATACCCGTTAGCCTTTCAATAGCCTCAGGGATTCGAACCGGGGAGCGAACCAACGAAGAGAATCGCCGGACGACCTCCCCGTCCTGCAGCAGCACCGCTCCGATCTGCGTGATGTGATCCGTCTCATAATCGATTCCGGTACCTTCCAGATCGAATACACAAAACGTCCGGCTATGCAGGTCGCCCACATGAATGTCACTTACTTCGTACTCGGCATCGGAAACAAATGTGATTTGGATACGAATCGGCTCCTGTCCTATGTGCTTGGCTGAGCCGCATCCAATTCGTCATCGGCCAGCTGGCCTTCCCTCACATACTGAATGAGCGAGGCGGCCTCCTTCTTCACCTTCCGGGCTTCCAGCTCGGACTCCCACCAGTTATGGGCTTGCCCAACTTGACGGCAGTCCGGGCAAGGCACGAACTGAATCCATGGCGGCATATACGTATGCAGCGTCAACAAGCATCGCCGCATGTGCCAGGGAGCGCTCACGACGAGCAGCCGGCGCAGCTTATACAATCCGCAATGACGGTCCAGGACGAGCAAGGACGCCAGTACGTTTTCCTTGGTATGGTTCGATTCCGTCTCGATGAGGATCGCATGCTCGGGAACGCCCAATCCCACGGCCATGTTCCTCATAACGACGGCCTCCGGTTGAGGGTGAAGCCCCCATCGCGTCCCGCCCGAGAACAGGATGTGCGAAGCCTTGCCGGCCGAGAACAACTCGACGGCACGCTTCACGCGCTCCGCCGTAATCCGACCCCCGCTCCCGAAGACGAAGATACAATCGCCGTGCATCTCTTCCTCCGACGCGGTTACGAATAAGAGCCGCGTCAGCTCGTCTCGGCTCAATTGATCGGCTACAAGCTCGGATATCAACATGGATTCATCCGCTCCCCATGCGAAACATACTGTTACTTCCAGTATGACACGGGAGCGAGCAAAAGTGAATTTAGGCCAAAAAATCAGGCTCTAGCCGAGCTTTAGCGAGTCGACTGCGGAGGATCGGCCCTTTGCATGAAGGACGAAGGCGGCGTCCCGAAATGCTGCTTGAACTGCTTGCTGAACAGGAATACGGATGCATACCCCAGCGCATCGGACACCTGCGATACGTTCATTGTCGTCTCCGACAACAGATGCTTCGCCCGCTGCAGCCGGACCTTGGTGACGTATTCCTTCAGGGACGTTCCGGTGTACAGCTTGAAAATTTTGCTCATGTACGCCGGTGTCAGGCCGACCAGCTCCGCCAATTCCTCGTGCGGAATACGGCGACCGCCTTCTTCCTGCACGCGGCGCATGACGCGTGAGACCGCCTGCCGCTGCTTGCGCGACAGGGCCGAGGCCGCCTCCGGACGATCCTGGGCCCGGTACAGCTGGATCAGGACCGACTTCATCGTGCAGTCGAACTCCTGCTCCGTCCAGGCATCGTCGCGATACCGGGTTTCGAGCGCCTGATGCAGCAGCCCCTCCAACTCCGCCAGGTCCTCCATGTAGACGACCCGGTCCTTAAGGAGTTCCGGGCTCAGGACCGTCCGGTCGGGACCAAACGAGAGAACCTGGAAGTGGATGAAGATCACCGTCAGCCGATCATCCAGATCTTGGGAGGCGACCGGCTGATCACCGGGGTGGAGCAGGAAGCAGGCTCCCTTCCTCAGCGGATGCTTCACTCCGTTCAGCTGCATCTCCCCGCTGCCGGACAGCACGCACCAGAGGTCATAATCGCACAGCGGCCCCGGTCTCCAATTCCAGCCGATCTCGCACCGGACTTTGCCGCAATTCATGCCATTCGCCATAACGAAATTCATCATTGGAGACACCCCCGTCAGCAACGAACCTAGCTCATGCCTCCATTATACCTGTCCCCGCGGTAAGAGGAAGCAGAGAATTGGCTTAATCCGCCCTTTCCGGCTCCACTTCAACGGTTACGACCGTTTTCCAAGTTTCCAGAGGGTGCTCGAGCATGGCCGGAGTCAAATAGCGTAAATCTGAGGATATACATTGCGATGATCATGCGTGATCAAGTTTCCCATTGCAGCTCACCTACTCTCATCTTGGCGATATATGTAATCTGTCCCGTGTGATACGGCAAGTGATTCATCATCTGCATCATGACGTCCAGCACTGTGGATTCGTTATTCAGCGAGCTGAATGTAAGCGGCGCCATGTCCAAGTACGGCTGTGAGAGCAATCGTTCCGGACTGGACTTCAGCTCCTCCAGCACGTCAAGCAGAAGATCGAACGACCTGCAAATCAACCGGATCGCTTCGGATTTGCTCATGACGAGTCCGACCTCGAATTCCTTCTCCCTCCACCTCCGAGGGCGGAATAAGCACTAAAAAACAATTTCCATGGACAATTAGCAAATTCCTTCCAGGGATTCGGCGCCATTCGGCATCATTCAGCATCATACGCGAATATTCGATAAATTTACTGTTATACAAAATTTTTCTAGTTTTATCTGAAAATAAGCAGGGGATTTAGCCCAGGTCTAGAATTAGAAATAGTACTAAATGCCTTTTATGCATGCCAAGCAATCCTTCCAATCACCTAATATCTGAAGCTATCGCACCTATCTATTCCGATAGGATTGGTAGTTTAACACCTAGTAGGCATAAAGACCTTCGATCTTCAGTAGGATGATACCAAGCCCTGAGGTTCGAACGGTACGGCCGGGAGAGGGGGCTTTACACTGGCATTCGGCATCCGATTGCACGTCTGGGGCGACTACGCCTGCTTCACCAGACCCGAAATGAAAGTAGAACGGATGAGCTATGAGGCCATGACGCCTTCCGCCGCTCGCGGGATTCTCGAGGCCGTTCACTGGAGGCCGGCGATTCGCTGGGTCGTTGACCGTATTCACGTTTTGCATGAAATTGTCTACGAGACCGTTCGAAGGAACGAAATCGAGAATAAAATCGCGGCGGGCTCCGTGAAGGCCGCCATGGCGGGCAAACCGGTAGCCCTCTCGCAGGTCGTCACGGAGGAACGTCAACAGCGATCCACCCTCCTGCTCCGCCGGCCGGCCTACCTCATCGACGCCCACTTCGTCTTGACGGAGGAGGCAGGTCCCGGCGACTCGGCCGAGAAACACTACAACATGTTCGTACGCCGGGCGAGGCTTGGACAATGCTTCCATCGTCCCTATCTCGGGTGCCGGGAGTTCGCGGCCCAATTCCGGCTGATTGAAGCTTGGGACCCGCTACCATCGTCCTTCTACCAAGACCAGGAAGCGGTCGATCTCGGCTGGATGCTGCACGATCTGGATTTTCAGGATGGGATGACCCCCCTATTCTTCCAGGCTAGCATGCGCCGAGGCATCATCCACGTGCCGTCACTTCCGCCGAGAGGAGCGATGCCCCTTGATCGTACAGGCGCTTTATAAGCGATATCTGGATCTCGTTCAGGACCCGAACTCCGGTGTATGCGAAATGTACTTCAGCGTGGGCAAAGCGGCCTATATCTTGGAATTGGCGCAGGACGGGACCCTGAAGGCGGTAACGAATGCGAGAGAGCAGTCCGGGAAAAAAAGGGTGCCGCGCTCCGAGATCGTTCCGGAACAAGCCAGCCGGTCCAGCGGGATCTCCCCTTATTTTCTGTGCGACAAAGCCGAATACTTGATCGGCTACGCTCCGCCCGACGCCAAGAAGCTAGCCGACGCGCTCAAAAAGTACGAGGCATCCCGGGAGCTCGCGCAGACTATCCTGGCCGGGGCGGCAGGCGAAACGGCGGAGGCCATCTTAAACTTCTACTCGTACTGGAAGCCGGAGCAGGCCCGAAGACACCCCGCGCTTCAGGACCACCTCGCGGACTTGGACCGCGGGATCGACACGAACATGGTCTTCCGCGTTCAAGGCGCCGCAGAGCCGGCTCATCGCGACCCTAACATCCGGGACGCCTGGATCCGGCATAGGGAGAAGCAGGAGACGGAGTCGGGCTATGACGCCCAGTGCTTGGCGACCGGTCAGCGCTACACCGCGATAGCCCGGCTGCATGACAAGATCAAGGGCGTCCGTCACGCGCAGCAGGCCGGGGCAACGCTGGTCTCCTTCAACTTCCGCTCGGCGGAGTCATACGGCAAGGACCATATGCAAAGCTACAACGCACCCGTCAGCAAAGCCGCTACGTTCGGCTATGCGACGGCTTTGAACCACCTGCTCGCCTCCCCTTCCAATCGGCTCTTGCTCGGAGACATGACGGTCGTATTCTGGTCCGGAGACCACACCGTCGCTTCGCAGACGGAGCCTTTGCTCGCCTCTTGGCTCGCAACCGGAGGGATGACGGGGAAGGCGGGAGCGACGGAGCCGACGGAAGGCACGCTTCCCCACGCGGATGCTCCCTTCTATATTCTCGGGCTCGCGCCCAATAACGCCAGGGTGTCGGTCCGGCTGTTCTGGCACGGCCGGTTCGGGGACCTCGCCCGGCAGCTGAACGCCCACGCCGCCGACTTCTCGCTGGCCGGCCCGGATGAGCCTCGGGACCATACCTTCTACCCGACGCTAACCGAGATCCTCGAAGAGACGAGGCGCGTAGCCGGCGACGGCCGCAAAATCGGAGACGGTCCCCCCGATCGGATCGGCGGAGAGCTGTTCCGGGCGGTCCTGCAGGGAACCGCCTATCCTTATTCGCTGTACACCGCGATCCTCGGACGGATCCGCATGGACGGCATCGTGAACCGTCTGCGGGCATCGATTGTCAAAGGCTATCTCACCCGCTATTGCCGGATTCACAACCACAACCATTTACTGAAGGAGGGATTAATGATGAGTTTGAACGTATCCGCCACGGAGCCCGCCTACCGGCTGGGGCGGCTCTTCTCGGTTCTGGAGCGGGCCCAGGTGGAGGCCGCCCGGCCGGCGAAGCTCCACGCGACGATCAAGGACCGGTATTTCCAGGCGGCGGTTACGAACCCGAGAACGGTGTTCCCGAATCTGCTCAGGCTGGCGAGCTCCCACACGAGCAAGTCAGAATTCGGTCCGCTCCGCGAGCGGGAGATGGCGGAGATCTTGTCCGGCGTCGGCCAGTTCCCGGCCAGGCTGAACGTTCAGCAGCAGGGGTTGTTCATGCTGGGGTATTACCATCAGAAACAGGCGGCTTTCGCAGGGAAGCCGGCCGAGGAAGCCGATCTCAGAGGGCAGGAGCCTGCAAGCGGACCTGCGAGCGAGGCGGATACGCGAAGGGCGAACGAGGAATAACGGAGCACGGATAAAAATAAACGGACGGTGAAGTTGGAATGGCAACGTTGGAAAAAGATCTTCTCCCTTGGCGGGGCGGAGCCGTGTTGCAGCACAGGATCGAATTCTCCCTCTTCTTCGACGTGACGAACGGCAACCCTAACGGCGATCCCGATGCGGGGAATATGCCCCGGCTCGATCCGGAGACGGGGCATGGGATTATCACGGACGTGTCGTTGAAGCGCAAGGTGCGGAATTATATCGAGCTGACCCGGGAAGGACAGGAGCGCTTCCATATCTACGTGACGGAAGGCGGGGTCCTGAACGAGCAGCACCGAAGGGCGTACCAAGCGATCCGGCCGGACGACGCGAAGAGCAAGGAGCTGAAGCCGAAGGACGCGGCCGAGGCCCGGGAGCTGACGCGCTGGATGTGCAACAACTTCTACGACATCCGCACCTTCGGGGCGGTAATGACGACGAAGGTCAATGCCGGCCAAGTCCGGGGTCCCGTGCAATTCTCCTTCGCCCGCAGCCTCGATCCGATCTTCGCCCAGGAGGTGACGATCACGCGGCATGCGGTAACCCAAGAAGGCGTGGACAAAGAACGGGAGATGGGACGCAAGCATATTATCCCGTACGCGCTGTACCGGATGGACGGCTATATCTCGGCGTACTTGGCTGAGAAGACCGGCTTCACCTCCGATGATTTGAACGTGCTCTGGGAAGCACTGATTCATTCCTTCGAGCATGACCGTTCGGCGTCGAGGGGGCAGATGGCGGCCCGCAAGCTCGTCGTATTCGAGCATGACTCCAAGCTGGGTCACGCGCCCGCCCACCATTTGTTCGAGCGGATTCATATTGCCCGCAGCACCGACTCTGCCCCTAGGGCGTACGCCGACTACAGCATCGCGGTGGACCGGGACGGACTGCCGGCCGGTATTACGATTCGGGAGCTGGAGTAGCCGGACTGGCCGAGCCGCCCGCCTGCGGCTCATCTTCCCGCTTCCGGCCGAGCCCGATCCCGACGCGGCCGACCACGTACGCGCCGCCCGGCACCCTGTTAGCGAGCTGCATGAGAAGTGCGGAGCCGACGACGCATCCGGCGAATTGCAGCGCCACGCTGAACACGCCCAAGCTGCGCAGCCCGAACGAGGCCGGGGCCATCGCGAAGACGGCGAGCAGCAGCGGATGCAGCAGATAGATGCCGAACGAGTAGCGGCTGATCCATTCCAGCACCGCGGGAATTCGCCTCATGGAGGAAGCCGCGGCGAACAGGAACACGATCATGCTCGAGGCGAACAGCAGCATGTCGATGCGCTTGGACGAATGTGCGGTGATCCACCCCTGCCCGTTCACGAGCAGCACCAGCGCCCCGGTCGCGACCGGCAACCCGTAGGCGGCGAGGCGGAACCGCTTCAGCTGGTCGCGGAACCAGCGCTCATGCCGCCCCAGGTAATACGCTCCGGTGAAATAGAACAGCCAGCCCGGGAAAAACAGCCAATACATTTTATCCCAAATGTAGTGGAGGGCGGCGGAGTCGCCCGGCTGGGTGAAGTTGAAAAACGCCAAGTAGGCGACGTTGATCGCGAATGAGACAGGCAGTACCCGGCGTGGCGACAGTCGCCCGGCTAGCCGCTGGAACACCATGTGCAGGGCGTAGAACTGGAAGATCACAAGAATGAAGTACCCGTGAAAATCCCCCAGCAGCAAATGCCTCCAAAGGTAGTACCACACCGCCCCCACTAGCGGCAATCCTTCCCGTCCGGCCAGATCGAGCCCTTTCAACCCCGCATAGAGCGTACCGAAGATGACATACGGCAGCAAAATGTATTTGATCCGCTTGCTCCAAAACCCGGCTGGGGTGCCCGCCGGATAAGCGAACGACAGCACGAATTGGGAGATGAAGACGAACACCGGCGTCCCGAACGTCAGCAGCAGACCGATCGACTCCACCCAAGACGTCTCTCCGTCGTAGACCCGGTACAGCGCATGCAGCAGTGCGATGCTCAGGCAGGCCACGCTGCGCAGGACGAACATCTCCGCATTGATTTTCCGTTCCATGACGAATGCTCCTCTCCCGCTCTCATGTCCCTACGGCGCCCGGGACCGGCATACCGGCCGCGATCGTTTTCTCCAGCCCCATGGCGAGCGTGTGGGACGGCTTCCACTGCATCAGCTCCAGCGCCCTCCGATTGTTCAGATAGCTGTGCACGATGTCGCCCGGACGCGCCTCTTCGTAGTGCGACTGGATCGGGCGCCCCGTCAGCTTGCCCATCAGTTCGACGAGTCCGTTCACGGAGGTAGGTCTTCCGGAGCTGATATTGATCGTCTGGTTATCCACCCTCCGGTCCGCCTTCACCGCCGATAGCACCGCGTCCGCCACATCCTCCACATACACGAAGTCCCGGGTCTGCTCGCCGTCCCCATATATGATAGGACGTTCGCTCCGCATCAAACGGTCCAGGAACACCGACACGACCCCGGCTTCCCCCTGGGCGCATTGCCTAGGCCCATAGACGTTCGCAAACCGGAGAATCGTATACTTCAGCCCGTACATGCCGGCGAACAGCCGGATGTACGATTCGGGCACGCTCTTCGATACGCCATAGCACGATGTAGGCGCGAGCGGATGATTCTCGTCGATGCTAAGGTATTGCGGGGCCCCATAGACCGCCGCCGAAGAAGCGTATACGACCTTGCGGACGCGGTGCGCCTCACACTGCCGAAGCACACTCAGCGTGCCGAAGATGTTCACGCCGGCGTCGAACAGCGGATTGCGCTGCGACTCCGCCACGTTGATCTGGGCGGCCAGATGGATGACGGCGTCCGGCCGCTCCCGGGCGAACACCTCGTGGAGCGCCTCGTCCCGGATGTCGTGCGTATATAGGACTGCCGCAGGATGCACGTAAGCCGCGCCGGACGCACCGGACAAATTATCGACAAGGACCGTCTCGATGTGCTGAGCCAATAGCCGGTCCACAACATGGGACCCTATGAATCCCGCTCCCCCGGTTACTAGTACTTTCATCTCAAAATCTCCCCAAAGCCCGTAATGGCGTTGTTTGGAACACACCAAGGCTCCTATGGTTTCATAAACTACAAGAATCATAGATACGAAGGAGTGAACCACAATGGCTGCTTCTCCTCTTCCGGACGGCTCGGTCACGACCGCCAAGCTGGCGAACGGAGCCGTGACGTCCGTCAAGCTCGATCCCGAGACGAACGGGTATGTGAACGTGCGCTCGTTCGGCGCGGCCGGTGACGAGACCAAGGACGATACGACCGCGATTCAGAATGCGATTGCGAGCGGGACCGCTTCACGCAAGGGGGTCTTCATCCCGGCGGGTACGTACAAGGTCTCCTCCGGTCAGATGCGCAACCCGGCGAGCTCCGAATGGTGGTGCATTCGGGTCCCGTCCGGCGCCAACCTGCTGTTCGAGCCGGGAGCGAAGCTCGTGCTCGCGCCGAATGCTCCGTCGAATACCCGGGTGCTTGTGATTTTCAACGCCGCCGACATTACGGTGGCCGGACATGTCGAAATAGACGGAAGCGCTTCAACGGTACGCACCGGTGTGAACGATCAATTGCACGGCCTGTTCGTCTCCAGCTCGCAGAATGTCAGCATCGAATCGATTTATGCGCACGACTGCTACGGCGACAACATCTTCATCGGCGGGACCGAATCGGCTCCCTCCGTCGGCGTGCAGATCGGGTACGCCCGCTGCGAGACGGCCGGACGGAAGAACTTCGTCGTGCACTTCGTCGACCGACTGCACGTGAACCGCGCCGTCCTGGACAACAGCCGCGGCGGCGCGCCGGGCTTCAAGGGAGCGAACTCGCTTGACCTCGAGCCCGACGAGTACAAGGGCACGCGCCCGTTCTATCAGCGGTTCGACTCGGTGTCGACGACCGGCTACGGCAACGACCTCTCGGCCGGGCTGTCCGATGCGATCGCCAAGCTGTGGACGCTCGACATCGGAGCCCTCGACATGCGCGTGGCCGGGACGACCGAGCCGGCACTGCTGTCCTACGGGCTGACGCTGAAGATCGGGCACCTGTCGATCCAGTCGACGGACCACAGCGCAGCTTATGGCCTCCAGACGCTGTACAGCCAGTTCATCGACGTAACACGCGCCAGGTTCGACGGCATTGGCGGGCCCGCCGTCTATGCCGCGGCGAGCGGCGGCGGCAAGCCGAGGCTCCGCCTGGGCTCGCTCGAGCTGTACGGGGCGGGCTCGCCGAACGCGAGCGGCATCCGGATCGACGGCGGCGACCTGTACGTCGGCACGATGGACGCCCAAGACTTGAGCGGCCCCGCCCTGCACGTCTTCGCGACCGTATCGGACACGATGGCGACGGTAGACAACATGCTGGTGCGCAACTGCGGCGCGAACCAAGCGGTGCTCTTGTCGTCCTACGGGACGGCGAGACCTTATGTGCGCTTGAGCAATATCGCTGTCTTCGACTCCCGAACGGCCAAGGTGAAGCGCGTTGTGGAGTTCGAGACGCTCGCGGCGATGCAGGGCACTTCGCTTGGAACGCTCTACAATCCGGCACAAATCCCGGAATGGCATTCCACGTACGGCAACTTCCAGAAGGCACTCCGCCTCGCAGGCGGCACGGTGCTGCCTTCGGTGTTCCTGGTGGAGGGCTCGCCGGAGGGCGTTCTGGCGGCGCCGGCCGGCAGTGTCGCGATTCGGACCGACGGCGGTGCGGCGAGCACGCTGTACGTCAAGGAAACCGGTACCGGTGCGACTGGCTGGAAGGCGAAGTAGCGGGAGGTGTGAGTATCACCGCCGCAAGACGCTCCTGCCGTTCTGAATGCACGTCTCGATCGTATCCATGACCCTGGCCTGCTCTTCGTCCGTCATCGCCGACCCGGAGGGCAGGCAAATGCCGTTCGCGAACAGCTGATCCGACACGCTGTAGCCCTCGAAGTACGGGAAGTACGGCGAGCTCGCGAACAAGGGCTGCAGGTGAAGCGGCTTCCAGACCGGCCGCGCCTCGATATTGTTGCGTTCGAGGCAATTCAGCAGCTGACGCGCCGACACCTGCGCGTATTCTTCATCTACGGTGATGGCGGTAAGCCACCGGGTGCTGCGCCCTTCCGGCGACTCGGGCATGAAGTGCAGACCGAGAATCGGTTCGAGCCTGGCGCGGTACGCCTCATAGATCGCCCTTCGACGCTCCACCCGTTCCTCCAGCTGCTCGAGCTGCCCCCGGCCGAGCGCGGCGAGGATGTTGCTCATCCGATAGTTGTAGCCCAACTCGGAGTGCTGGTAGTGCGGCGCCGCATCGCGGGCCTGGGTCGCCCAGAAGCGCGCCCGCTCCAGCGCCTCGGTGTCGTCGGAGACGAGCATGCCGCCGCCGGACGTCGTGATGATCTTGTTGCCGTTGAACGAGTACACGCCGAACCGGCCCCAAGTTCCGCTCACCTTGCCCTTGTACGTGGCACCCAGCGATTCGGCGGCGTCCTCGATCAGCGCGATACCATAGCGGTCGCAGATCGCGGCGATCGGCTCCAGATCGGCGCTCTGTCCGTACAGATTGACGACGACGGCCGCCTTCAGCGGATAGCCCTCGTCGGTGATCGTGCGGCACGCCCGCTCGAACGCCAGCGGGCACATGTTCCATGTCTCCGGCTCCGAGTCCACGAAGACCGGACGGGCCCCTAGGTATAGGATCGGGCCCGCGCTCGCCACGAAGGTGAGCGTGGAGCACAAAACGTAGTCGCCCCGTTCGACGCCCGCCAGCCGAAGGGCGAGGTGGATCGCGGCGGTGCCGGAGGAGAGGGCGAGCGCCCCCTTCGACCCGGTCATCGCGGCGACCTCCCGCTCGAACGCATCGACGTGCGGCCCGAGCGGGGCGATCCAGTTCGACGCGAACGCGTCGTCGACATAAGCCTTCTCCCGGCCGCTCAGATGCGGCGGGGACAAGAGGATGCGCGGCGGCAAGTCGCCGGTGCGCGGGATAGGTTGTGGCAGGCTCATCTGGAGCATCTCCTTCAATGGCATAGTGCGGGATGGCGATAGAGGGGAAAATACTCCCCAAGATCGGCCCCGCCTCCGAGCTCGGAACGAAGCCGGTCGTACAGCTCGGGGAAGAACACGCGCCGGCCCAAGTAATACTCGAGCGGCGGCAGGTGCGTCCCGAACCCCTTTTTGAAATCGAACAGCCGGTCATCGCCCCGGTACCCTCCGCCGAGGTGGAACTGCTCGAAGCCATGCTCGATGCCCCACAGGGCCGCGGCGTGGATGAGCAGCTTGGTCGGTGCCCAATGCAGGTAGTCCCGGTTCCATCCGCTCAGGTGGTAGTGCATGAACGGGTGCTCGTGCATTACGAGGCAGGCGGCCACCGTCTCCTCCCCGTGGCACACTTCGAACAGCTCCAGGCGTCCCGCAAGCAGGCGGGCGGTGTTATGCAGGAACGGGCGGGGAAAATAGTAAAACGGATCCGCCTGAAGGTCCTGCATCGTCCCGTAATACAGCTCGATAAAAGTGTCCATCCGTTCGCCCGGCGACGTGTGCCGGATCGTGAGCGGAGAGGAGCGGAATTTCCGCACGTTTTTCTTATGATTGCTGCAGTAGTGCTCGAGCAAGCCGGCCTCCGATTGTCCCCGCAGGTCTATGGAGGCGGTATGCCGGCTCAACCGGGTCTCGACCCCGGCGTAATCGCGGGCATTGCCGAGCAGCGGATGAAAGCGGACAAACTCGGTCAGGATCCGGCGTTCCCGGGCATACTCGAAGAAGGCGTCCGAGAAGGCGATCATCAACGCTTCACGCTCTCTTCCCGGAGGGAGGTTCGAGATCGGCCCGCCATACCCGTAGGGCGATGAGATGTCGTACCAATCCCCCGGCAGCCCTAGCGTTCGGACGGCAGGCAGATGGTTAACGGCCCTAAGCAAATAAGGGTAAACGACGAGCCGGCTGCCTTGCCGAAAGACAAACAGCTCCGCCTTTTGCTCCCCCTCCGCTTCCCCTCCCTCCACCTCGTACAGGCGGGCGTACTCGGCGGTGTAATAGATGTCCCGTTGCGGCAGGCGGGCGATCCAGTCGTTCCACTCCTCGGTTCTCGAGCTCGGAACGATCTCGTAACTCGCGAGATCAGTAAGCTTCATACAGCCCCGCCTCCTTCTCCAGCATCCGGATCATGCGTACGCTCTCGCTCAGCCGGACGAGCCGCGGATCGGCATCCGCGAGATGCGCGTCCGGCGACAGCACGAGCAGGCGGCGGCCCGTGCCCAGCTCCAGCAGCATCCGGGTCCATCGGCCCCCGGGATCCCATTCGCCGTCCTTCGCCTGGATCCGGTAATAGCGGTCGCCCAGCCGGCCGACTTGGGCAGTGCCTTGCGAGGTCCGCAGCTTGAACGAGGAGAAGCCGTAAGCGGCATGATGGGCCTCGGCCATCGGATAATCCTCGATGACGAATCGCACGGGCTCGCCCGTGAAAGGCCCCCCTGGTCTACCATCACACTCCTGGGGCTCGAGCTCCCCCTCGTACCAGTACGTCCGGCCCGATTCGACGAACCCGAGCCGCCGGTACCAATCGTAAGCGAGCCGGTTCCAGGCGAATACGTCGAGGGCCAGCGTCCGCACGCCCTCCTCGCGGGCCAGCGCTTCCCCGTAGGCGACGAGCCGGCGTCCGATGCCTTGGCTGCGGCACTCCCCCTCCACATTGAGGTTGTTCAGCACGAGCATCTGCTCGAGCCGCCGCCATTCGGCGAAGCCGAGCAGCCGCTCCTCCGCGTAGGCGCCGATCAGCAGCGTCGCCGCGTTCGGCCCGCACCGGGAGGAAGCCCGCAAGTAGTCGGGGTACCCGGAGCAGGCGAAGATCGTATGGCTGTACTCCCTCTCCGGCATCCCCCGCTTCAGCAACCGGCACGCCGTCTCGATATCGTTCTCCTGCAGAGGACGTAAGATCACGTTCATGCCGATCCCTCCTTCCCGGCCATCCGGTGCGCATCCAGCGGCGGATCCTGCTCGCCCGGATTCGCCACGACGCCATCCTGCCTCAACACCTTCAGCACCGTCCGACCCAATATCGCCAAATCCTGCCGCAGGCCGAGCCCCTCGACATAGGCGATATCGCAGGCGAGCCGCTCGTTCCAGCCGAGCCGGTTGCGTCCGGATACTTGTGCGAGCCCCGTCATGCCGGGGCGGACGGTGAACCGCAGCTTTTCCCGCTCGGAATAGTAGGGACCGTAGCGCATCAGCAACGGGCGCGGCCCGATCAGGCTCATATCGCCCTTCAACACGTTCAGGAGTTGGGGCAGCTCATCCAGACTCAGCCTGCGGATCCATCCCCCGAACGGAATGTAGCGCTTGTCGTCTGGCAGCAGCTCGCCGGCCGCGTCGTATAGATTGGCCATCGTGCGGAATTTGTAGATCCGGAACGGCTTCTCGTGAAGTCCCGGGCGCAGCTGGCAGAACAGCACCTCCCGCCCCAGCTTGATCCGGATCACGAATGCGACGACGGCCATGACCGGGGAGAAGACGAGCAGCAGCAGGGCTGCCCCCACGATATCGAAGCCTCTTTTCCAATACACATACATGGGCGTTCGCCTGCCTTACTCCTGAAATAATCGTTCGCGGATGGACCGCACCTGCCCCTGGTCCGCGCTCCAGTAATACACCTCGTCCCCTACGAGCGGGTCATGCCCGAACTGATCCTTGCCGGGAATTTGCTCATATGTAAAATCTTCCGCCTCCATTCCCCGGAACAGCCAAGCGAGGCTGAGCAGATCGCTGTCGGCAAAGCTGGTGTCGAGGATGTCGTCTCTGCCGGTACGCAGCAGGCCGGCGAGGTCAGGCAGATGCTCGGGTCGGAGCAGCTGCTTGGCTGCCGCCCGGACGATGCGGAATTGCTCCCGCTGGCGCCCGAAATCCCCGTCGGCGAGCGTATACCGCTCCCGGGCGAGAAACAGCACGTGCTGCCCGTCGAGCCGCTGGGCGCCCCGCTTGATCGTTATCTCGGGCGTGATCGTCACGTCCTGCTCCACCACCATGTCGAGCCCGCCCATCGAATCGATGAAATCGATGACGCCGGCGAAGTCCGTCTTCATGTACTGGTGTACCGGAATCCCCAGGAAGTCGCTCACCGCCTGCACGAGCGTCAGAGTCCCCTGCCGGTTGCCCCCCTTGTTCTCGCCGACGATATGGGCATGGTTGATTTTCGTATAGCCGACCCCCTGCACATACACCCGGGTGTCCCTGGGGATGGACACGACATTCACCTTCCGTTTCTCCGGCATGACGTGCGCCACCATGATCGTGTCCGCACGGGCATGCTCGTCGCCCCACGTATCGGTACCGATTAGCACGACGTTGAATGACGAGGAGGCGGTGGCCGGCGCCGGCGACGCCGCTGCGGCTGCGGGCGAAGGTGCTAGGGCGGCGGACCGCTCAGCCGGGAAGTTGGACGGCCCGGAGGGCTCCGCATCCGATGAAGCGGGCTCCGTATCTTCCGGCGCGACCGGCAGTGGGACGGTCAAGGCGTTTCCGGCCAGCGAGCGAAAGTGCGTCTGCGGGTCCAAGGACCGCGCCAGCCCGGTTAACCAAACGCCGCCCGCTATAAGCAGCAGAAGCAGGCCGAGCCCCAGCCGCTTCCATGCCTTGCGTTTGAGAGGCTTTCCTGCCGGCAGCCGATTCGCATACGTTGCCTTCTCAGCGGTCTGAGTCTCATGTGCCTGCATGGGCTTCCACCTTCACCCGCTCCGGCGCCGCCGCAGGCGGTTCCTCCTGCCCGCCCAAGTAGCTCGGGACGAGCTGCTTCAGCAGCCGCTTGACTTGCATACCGCTGACGGCGTATTCGTGCCGGCTGCTCATATTCTCCAGGACGCCGAGCACGAGCGCGATCTCGGCCCTCGAGATGCACGAAGGGCGGCTCATCAGGATGCGGTCGTACTTCGTTACCGCTAGCCCCTCCTCTTCGGTGAGCAGCTCCTCGTACAGCTTCTCGCCGGGCCGGATGCCGGTGAAGACGATCGGGATGTCCTTCTCCGGCTCCAGGCCGGACAGCCGGATCAAGTCCCGGGCGAGATCGTAGATCCGCACCGGCTGGCCCATGTCTAGCACGAATACTTCGCCTCCCTGCGCCAGCACGCTCGCCTGAATGACGAGCTGTACGGCTTCCGGGATCGTCATGAAATACCGGACCATGTCCCGGTGGGTGACCGTGACCGGGCCGCCGTTCTCGATCTGCCGCTGGAACAGCGGAATGACGCTGCCCCGGCTGCCGAGCACGTTCCCGAACCGGACGGCGGCGAACGCGGTGGAGCTGGAGGCGTTCAGGTCATGGATGATCATCTCCGCCACGCGTTTCGTCGCACCCATGATGCTCGTCGGATTGACCGCTTTGTCCGAGGAGATGAGGATGAAGCGCTTGACGCCGTACTTGTCGCTCGCCTCCGCCACATTGCGCGTTCCGAGCACGTTGTTCTTGATCGCCTCGATCGGGTTCAGCTCCATGAGCGGCACATGCTTGTGCGCGGCGGCATGGTAGACGATCGTGGGTAGGTGCTTGTGAAACACGCTGTCGAGACGGGAAGCGTCCTGGATGTCGGCGATGATCGGATGGACGCTGAGCTCCGGGAACCGCGTCCGCAGCTCCTGCTCGATCAAGTAGATGCTGTTCTCCCCGTGGCCGAGCAGCAGCAGCTCCCGGGGCCGGAATGCGGCCAGCTGCCGGCACAGCTCCGATCCGATCGAGCCCCCGGCCCCGGTGACGAGCACGATCTCGTGCTCGAGGCTGCCGCGGATCTCCCGGGTGTCGAGTCTGACGGGCTCCCGGCCGAGCAGGTCGTTCACCGATACCTCGCGGATCATGTTGACCGCCATTTTGCCGTTCAGCATCTCGGCGATGCTGGGCATGAGCTTGATCTGTGCCCGGGTCGACTTGCAGATCTCGATGATTTCCGCCAGGGCGGCTCTAGGGGCCGCCGGGAGGGCGATGATGATGTAGCGGATGCCGAGCCGCTCGACCGTCTCGGGGATGAGCCGGCGGTCTCCGAGGATAGGCAGCCCCATGATCTCCAGCCGCTGCTTCGCCGGATCGTCGTCGACGAACGCCACCGGCTGCATGAACTTGAACCGGGAGTGGTTGATCTCCCGCGCGACGAGCAGCCCGGCTTTGCCCGCGCCGACGATGAGCAGCTTGCCGCCGTCTTGGCTTGGCTGCCCGGCGGCTTCCTCTGACGCCCCGGCTCCGAGCGGAGACCGGTGTTGATCGCTGAGCAGCCGGCTGATCATTCGGGCGCCGGCGATGCCCAGCAGGACATAGCCGGCCGCCGAGTACAGCGACAGCGGGAGCCGATAGGCCGGTATGAGCAGATGGACGGTCGCATTCACCGCGATGACGGTGACGAACGTCAGGCAGCTCGCCTTCAGCAGCAGCACGAGCTCCTCTATGCCGGTGTACCGCCAGATGCGGTGGTACAGCTTGAAGCCGAAGAAGCATGCGGCGTGCGCCGCGATGTGAATGAGGATCGCATACGGGAGCATGTGCATGTACTGCGCGGGGATGTTGAAATCGAACCGGAGCGAGAATACGAGCCATACCGATGCCGCTACGATCCCCGCATCCAACAAAGCCAATCGAACCAGACGCGTTCTTCTCACCATGACTTCCACCTTATCGTCCGAATGAACTAACCGATCCGTACATCCGTGTACGATTGTTGCTTCCTAGGCTGGCTCATGGCCGGCCGGACCGACGGAGCTGCCCGAGTCCGGGGCCGCTTGGGCCGGGGCAGTCGGCTTCGCATCCAGCGCTTCTATGTAAAGGGCCTCCATCTCGCGCAGCACGGCGGGCAGGCCGAAGCCCTTGATCCGCTCGCGGCCGGCCTCGCCCATGGCGCGGGCGTGCACCGGATCGTCGCGCAGCCGGCGCAGCGCGTCGGCCGTGGCGCCGGCGTCGCCGACCGGCACGAGCCACCCCGTCGCGGTATCCGCGATCAGGTCGCGGATGCCGCGGATGCGCGTGCCGATGACCGGCTTGCCGGCGGCCATCGCTTCCATGACCGCGCGGGGCAGCCCCTCGCGGTACGACACGAGCGCGGCGGCGTCGCACGCCCGCAGCAGGGCCGGGATGTCGCGCCGGAACCCGAGCGCGTGCACCCGGTCCCGCACGCCGAGGCGCTCGGCGAGCGCGAGGAGCTCCGGCTCGGACGGTCCCGTGCCGGCCAGGACGAGCTGCAGGCCGCGCGCGGATCCCGCTTCGGCCCGGATGCGGCCCAGCGCCTCCACGAGCTGGCGCTGGTTCTTGTTCGCGTTCAGCTCCGCGATGCACAGCACGACGCACGCGTCCGGCTCCTCCGCGAGCTGCGGCAGCCCGAGCGCTTGCCACGCCTCTGCCTTCTCGTCCGCGCTCGGGGCCCCGCCGCCGGGGCAGCTGAGGCTACCGGGGCTACCGGGGCTGCCGCCTCCGTACACGCCCAGGTCGAGGCCGACCCCCGGCACGTACACCGCCTTCCGCCGCACGGGGAACTTGAGCGACCGCTCCCAGTCCTCGCCGTTCATCGTGATGAGAATGTCGGTCCAGCGGGCCAGCAGCCGCTCGAGCGGATAGTACAGCAGCCAGTTCAGGAGCGGCGCCCCGGCGTAGAAATGAAACCCGTGCGCCGTATACATCGTGCAGGGCACGCTGGCTCGGCGAGCGGCGATGCGCCCGAGGAAAGAGGCTACGGGCGTATGGACGTGCACGAGTTGGAACTTCTCGGTGCGGAAGCTCTCCGTCAACAGCCCGAGCGCCCGCCAATTGCCAGCCTGGAGGGGGCTGCGGCTGATCGGGACGTCGTGGCAGACGACCCCCAGCCGCTCGAGCCGCTCCCGCTCCTGCCCCGGCTGCGCGTAAGCGTGCACTTCGCACCCGTGCTGCTGCAGGAGCTCCATGTAGGGCAGGTGGAAGGCGCCAAAATGTCCGTAGATCGAAGCGACGAACGCCACCTTCCGGGATTGTTCGTGAGGAAGAAAGGCCTTACTCATGCGCTTACCCTCCTTTCGTTTGACTGGGTGAACCCTTCTGTCGGGTCGAATCCGTCAAGTGAATGCAAGCCGCGTTCATGGCCATCATGAACCACCAATACCGCTGGTACAGCGCTTCGATGCCCATGGACAATCCGATCATGGCGGCATGCGCGAGCAGGAATGCCAGAATGACCGGTCGATGAGTCGGCTCGGCCGCCCGGTAGGACCGGATGCCGACCAAGAAGTACCAGAGCATGAAGCCGCCGTAGATCAGGAAGCCGATGAGGCCGAACTCGGTCATGAACCACATCGGCGTGTTGTGGATGATGATGCGCAGCTCGTGGTTGTACGTGCCGAGGCCTATGCCGATCAACGGGCTTTGGGCGATCCACTCGTACGCTTTGCTGATGATGTCGAGCCGCGACTGGATTTGCGAAGGGCGGCTGGCCATCGAGCCGAAGACGTCCAGGTACGCGGTCCCCTTATAGAGCAGCAGCGCCGCGAAGGCTACCACGAAGCTGGCCCCGATCCGGATCAGCTGCTTCGGCTTCGTCACCGTGAGGGCCATCAGCACGAGCGCCAGGCCGATCCAGGACGACCGGGAGAACGTCATCAGGATGCCGCCCGACAGCGTAACCGTTGCGAACAAACCCATCCACCCGCGGAGCAGTCGAACCGGTCCGCCGCTCGTCAGGATGTGGACCGCGAAAGCCGTAACCAGCAAGCCCCCATAGGCGTTCGGATCAATCAGCATGCCCGCCAGCCGGCCGTCCATCACCATGAACGGGATTCGTACGCCGCTGAAGAACGCGAACAGCGCGACTGCGTTCAGCCAGACGACGCTAAGGAGGAATACCCGCAGCAGCCGGTACAGCCTTTCCCACGTATCGGTGACATGGATGAGCAGGATGTATGTCAGCAGGAGCAAGAGGAAGCCGACGTCTTTTTGCAGCAAAGCGTACCTTGGCAGGAACCCGTTCCATACGATGGATACGCCCGAAGCGGAAACGAAGATAAGCAGCATCCCCCAGTGCCACGAGCTGAATTGCCGCCGATCGAGCTTCAGCCTCAGTCCGGCCGCGAGCAGTCCGATCAGCAGGAACATGTCGGAGGGGGCGAACCGGAAGGCTCCGCCGAAATCGAACTGCATCGGCAGGCAGACGATGTACCCTACGACCGCGGCCAGCATGAGCTTGCGGGTCGTGAAAGGGGTCCGTATTGTAGCATGGACGCCAGAACTCGGCACTTGAATCGGTTGAGACGGCATACGGTCGGGTTTCCCCTTTCCTTCCTTTCCTGGCTAGTTAGGCTGCCGCCCTCCCCCGCTCCGCGCGCTTTGCCTTGCGTATCGCAGCCGCCAGCGCTGCGGCGCCGCCTGCCGTCTGTACTCCGGCTGCGGCTAGGGCGCCTGCGGCTGCCCCGACGAGTCCGTGGCCCGGGACGGCCAGCAGGCATACGAGCGCGTTCGCGCTCGCGGTGGCCAGGAACAACGGGACTTGCACCTTGAACTGGCCGGTAGCCGTAAGGGCATACCAGAGGAACGATGCGGCGAAGACCGGCACCGTCGACACGAGAATCCAATGGAACAGGCGGGTCTCGTCCGCCATCGCGGGGCTGTACAGCAGCGCTAACAGCTCCTGCCCGTACAGCCAGCCGCCGGCCAGCGCCGCAGCACTGACGGTGAGTCCTATCGCCATTAGCCGGCGGAGCAATCGGATGAAGTCGCCGTGCAGCCCGGCTGCGTGCCAGAGTGCGAGCCGAGGAGTTGCGGCTTCCCCGAGCGCCGTCACGACCACATTGCAGGCGACGATGAAATAGGAGAGCGAGGCATAGATGCCGAGCTCATGCTCCCCCCGAAAGGCGGCGATCGAGTAGGCCGGAATATTCGCGTTGAGCGACAAGAGCGCCAGCACGACGCCAAGGGGCGCGCAGGCCCGCAGCAGCAGCAGCAGTCGCTGTGCGGTAAATACAGGCCTTAGGGTAGCGAGCTGGCGCGCCCTGCGGCCTTCCAATCCGAGCGTTAGACAGAACCATCCGGTGATCATGGTGAGTAGAGCCAAGCTGAGGCTATGTGTGGGGATGTAGACCAGAGCGATGCTGATCATGGAGAACAAACCTTTGGCCGCTCTGGAGGCGGCAATGGTATCGAGCCTCTCGTGTTTCTGACAAATGCCGAGCCACAGGTCGCTGATCGATTCGATAACGCGCGACACGCTGATCAGCAGGATGATCGCGACCGTCTCGGCTCCGAAGCGGCCCAGCAGGGCGATGGCGCCCGAGATGCCGAAGGCTGCGATCGTGGTGAGGAGGCGCAAGCCGGCATATTCGCCGATCGCGTACCGGCCGGCCACGTCGACCGTCAGCATCGCCCGGAGGTGCAGATGCGACAGCATGAAGACGGGCGCGGTCACCGCGAGGCCCAGCGCGTATTGGCCTACGCTCGCAGGCGAGCCGAACTTGCTCAGCAGCATCACGATGACGAACTGGGCCCCCGCGTATGTCAAGTTGCCGAGCAAGTAGCGCATGGCCGCCAGACGCATCGCGTTATCCTTTCCCCGGACTCGAGGCGGCCGCCCAGTCGGCGAACTCCTCGCTCCGGATCGCGTACGGGCGCGAGCCGCCTCTTCGCCGGTTCAGCACCGCCCCGAGCAGATGCGCGCCATTACGCTCCAGCAGCAGCTTCGCGGCCGTCACATGCTTGTGCAGCACCTTGCCGGATTGGACGACGAGCAGGACGCCCTCCGCCATCTTGGCCAAGGTCAGGGCGTCGGAGAACGGCATGAGCACCGAGGACGCGTCGATGACGATCGTGTCCCAGCTGTCATGCAGCTCCTCGAACAGCTGCTGCATGCCGGCCGAGCCGAGCAGCTCGGCCGGATTCGGCGATACGGGGCCGGACGGCAGCACGTGCAGGCCGGGCGCGTCCCGGATCGCGTACACACAGTCCATCCATCCGGCTTGGTCGACGAGGATGCTCGTCAGGCCGGAGCCGTTCGGCAGGTCGAACGCCTCATGCACGGCCGGCGTCCGCAGGTCGCCGTCGAGGAGCAGCACCTTCCTCCCGCTTTCCGCCATCGCGGCCGCCAGATTGACGGCCACCGTCGACTTGCCTTCGCCCGGCAGCGAGCTGGTCACCAGCACGGAGCGGATCTCGCCGCCGACGCGGGAGTAGCGGATGTTCGTCCGGATCGTGCGGAACAGCTCCGCGTTAGCGGACTTCGGTTGGGCCAGGCAATACAACCTGGGTATGGTTTTCTTCATAGCCGCTTGCTCCCTCCGCAGGTTTGGTTTTCGGGGCCGGCTTGCGTTTGCGCGGCTTCAGCTTGCCGAGCGTGCCCAGCAGCGGCAGCTGCAGGTCGAGCTCGATGTCTCTCGCGCTGTTCACCGTCTTGTCGGCCATCTCCCTGAGCATCGAGAGCGCGATGCCCGCCATGAACGCCAAGCCGAACGCGACCGTCATGTTGAAGTAAGGCTTCGGGGTAATCGGGATCGGCTGGGACGGCACCTTGGCGGAATCGAGGAACAGGACGTTCTCTACCCCCATGATCGAGCGGATGTTGTCATTGAACGCTTCGGCGAAGCCGTTCGCGATGTCGGCCGCCCGCTGCGGATCCCGGTCCTTGGCGACGACCGTCGTCACGAGCGATTCACTGCTCGTCCGGGTCTTCACTTGCTCGAGCAGCTTCTCCGGCGTCATCTCCAGCGAGAGCCGCCTGACCACCTCCTCCGCAATCCGGTTGCTTCGGATGATCTCCCCGTAGGTCGTCACCAGCTTTTGCCCGGCTACGATGTCCCCCATCGCTTGCGCTTGTTTGTCCCCCTGAATGAGGAGCGAGGCGGTCGCCTCGTATTCCGGCTTCAGGACGTAGTAGCTGACGTACCAGGCGAGAGCGAGCGCGCCGATCGACAGGGCGGAGATGAACAGCAGACGGCGTTTCAGCATTTTCCACAGGCTGCCCAGTTCGAATTCCATAGCGATTCTCCTTACGGCGGGATGTGTTGCAGGCTTGGTTGGTTTTGGTTTGCGGGATCGATGGGCCTTGCATCGGGCTTGATACATTTCGTGATTGCTGTACTATCTTATTCTCGTCCTTCCATGTTATGTCCAATTTGCAATCCGTTTTTTTGGGGGAGTTTAGGGAGAACGGATGGGTTGTCCGAAGGGTTGTCCGAAGGATTGTCCGAAGGGATCATACGTTCGGCGGGGTTGTAGAGTAGAAAAGTCTCTTTAGAGCGTGAGTTCGGGCTTTCGGCGGGGCTGCAGAGTAGAAATGTTACTTTAGAGTGCGGGTTCGGGCTTTCTGCGGGGCTGTAGAGTAGAAAAGTCTCTTTAGAGCGTGAGTTCGGGCTTCGGCGGGGCTGCAGAGTAGAAAAGTTTCTTTAGATCGCGGGATCTGGCGGGCAGCGGGGCTGCGGTCACCTTCAAATAAACGATTAACGGCAAACTTTGCTGCTAACCCTCCAGCCCCCACAAACAAAAGCCGCCTCCGTGGCGAACCACCGGAGACGGCTTTCCGAGCTTAACTCTTCAATTAGACATGACATGGTTTCAACCCACATCCCGCAGGGGATGACCTTCTTGCAGAAGTTCCTATGAACAATACATTCGCCGTTCAAACCGGAACTCCTGCTTATAGACAAAATTTTCTGATTATTTAGCCCCGCTAACCACCCGATCCATGTCCATCCACAACGCTTTGAATTATGCGGAGTAATGGCCAACACAGCCTTAACCCCCACCTTAAACGACCCATGCCAACCACTAAAAGAACCTTGTATATGTCGCCGCCCATTCTATATTATGATAAAAAGACTCGACACCGTAGAGGAGGACACCCGATGCATGTCGTCATCGTCGAAGATGAGAAAGAAATCCTGGCCGGCATGACCGAGGTCATGGCCGAGCTGGTTGACGGGCTCGACCATGTGCACGCGTTCGACAATGCCGAGGAAGCCATCTTGCATATTCAGGACCACGCTCCCGAGGTGATCATCACCGATATCGTGCTGCCGCATGCCTCCGGCCTGGAGTTGATTGAACGGGTCGTGACCAAAACGTACCAACCGAAAACGATTATTGTAAGCGGATACAACCACTTCGAATATGCGCAACAAGGGATTCGGCTCGGCGTGCAGGACTACATCCTGAAGCCGTTCGACAAGCAGCGCTTCCGCTCCGTCGTACTCGGCATGATCGAGGCCGTCCGCGAAGAGGACGAGGCGCGGAAGCACCGCGACCCGGCCGCCTCCGAGCTGGGCGCCAAGGCGCTGCGAGACAAGTTCCTGCACGGGCTGTGCCTGCAGACGACCGCGCTGCACGAGCACGTGTACCATCGGCTCATGTTCTGGTCGCTCGAGTGGCTGGCCGCGACCGACTACGCCGTGATCGCAATCGACGCCGCCGGACACGGCCGGTCCCGTGCCGAACAGGAAGCCGACCTGATCAGCTTCGCCATAGGGAACATCGTAGACGACATCATCCGGGAGTTCACTCCTTCCGTCCTGTTCCGCAACGCCCGCAATCAGTGGTGCCTCATCGCAGGCGCGGCCGACACGGACCGGCTCACCGAGGAAGTCGCCGAGAAGATCGCCCTCTACAACAAGACCACCGTCCGGATTGGCATCAGTGTCCCTGCCGGGGGCGTGCAGTCGCTCGCCACCGCCTATGAGCAGGCTTTGCAGGCGCTGCAGGTGTGCAGCCTGAGCAAAGGCCGGACCAAGCAGTATTACGCGGAGCTGCACACCCGCACAAGCCTCCATACAGGGGCGAAGGGGCAACAAACGTCCCCCGAGCACATCGCTCAAGCGATGCTGGCCGCCGACGCGGCCACCCTCACGGCAGCGGTAGAGGCGCTGCTTCGGGAGCTGGCGCTGCGCCTCCGCACACCCGACCTGCGCGAGCTGTCCCGCGCCGGGCTCGAATGGCTAGCGGAGCTGCACGCCTCGCTCGCGAGCCGGGTCGAGAGCAGCCTGCACCACGTGCCGCTCGAGCTCTGGGAAGCGCTCGACCGCTGCGACAGCTTTGAATCGCTGCAAGCGTGCATGAGCGAGTACGTGGTGCAGCTGGCGAGGAAGATCAACTCCACCACCTCGCACTTCATCATCGAGAAGGCGAAGCAGCTCATTGAGAAGCGATACGCCGAGCCGATCACGCTCCAAGGGATCGCCGAGACGCTGTCCATTCACCCGGTCTGGCTGAGCCAGCTGTTCAAGCGCGAATGCGGCGTCAACTTCGTCGACTACTTGGCCGACGTCCGCATCGAGCAGGCCAAGCGGCTGCTGCGCGACTCGGAGCTCAAGATCTACGAGATCGTCCGTGCGGTCGGTTACCAGGATCTGCAGCATTTCGGCCAAATTTTCAAGAAGAAAACCGGGCTGTCCCCCAAAGACTACCGCATGGGCATCGCCCACCCATTCGACCGCTAGAGGAGACCGGACCATGAAGCGTTGGCGACTGCCCACATTGACGCTGTATCAGAAGCTGCTGTTCCTGCTGCTCGTCTCCGTCTATATCCCTGTGTTCAGCCTCGGCTTCTTCTCCAACAGCCAGTACGGGCGGCAATTGGAAAAGGCGGCGGAAGCGTTCCTCTCCGACAATCTGCAGATGAATGCGCAGCGGATGGAAGAATGGTTCGACGATGTGGAGCGCCGCTCGGTTGACATCTACTCATCCAGCGCCTTGCAGCGCCTCCTCATTAGCGCGAAGAACGACCAGCCGCAGGAGATCGATTTTCTGTATGAATTGGGCAAAATCCGCTACTCCCTCGCCGGGCCGTACGACCTGAGCATTTACCCGGCCGATCTGGACAAATATGCCGGGTACGGGACACTCATCGGCAGCATGCCGCAGCTCGACACCGACTGGTTCGGGCAGGCGCTGCAGTCGGACGGGCGCGGCTTCTGGCTGTCCGACGAGTCGGCGAATGCTTCGGGCATGCGGCAGACGGATTTTTACTACATCCGGTTGATTCGTTCCCTCGACGGCCGCTTTCAAAACTTGGGGGTCATGGTTATCCGCGCCCCAAGCCCTTTCGTGCAGAAGCGGCTGGTGACGAACGACCGTTACGCGAGATACCAACTGACCGTCATTGACGGGAACGGGCGCAACTTGCTCGACCCGGCGTCCCGGTTCGGCCCCTCCTTTTTCTCCCGCCTCCCCATTCCTCAGGATTCCGGGCGCCTGGACCGTCTCCCCGCGATCTCAAGCGACAACACGCTCTATTATGCAGATGCGCTGGCGCTCCGCTACAACGGCTGGCGAGTGGCCGCGATGATCCCGGTGTCGGATGTGCTCGGACCGATTAACGCCATTAAGCAATATACGTGGCTCGCCTTGGCCGCCAGCTTGGCCGTGATCACCACACTCCTCGCCCTGCTCACCCGCCACGTGACCGTACCGATCCGAACGGTCGTACGCTACATGCGCCGCGTGCGCCAAGGCGCGCTCGACCGCTGCGACCCCTATACGCAGCGTCGGGACGAGATCGGCCAGCTCGTCGGCGGGTACAACGCCATGATCGGCGGCATGCTCGACCTGCTGGAGACGACGAAGCAGGCGGAGCGAGAGAAGCGCAAGCTCGAGCTGCAAATGCTCATGCATCAGATCAATCCTCACTTCCTGTTCAACACGCTCGACGCGATCAAGTGGAAGGCCGAGTCCGCCCAGCAGGCGGCCATCGCCGACATGGCGACGGCACTCGCCGACTTGCTGCGCTTCAGTCTGAACGAAGGCGAAGAGCTGACGACGCTCGAGCGAGAGCTGGAGCATATGAAGTCCTACGTGTTCATCGAGCAGCTGCGCAAGGGCGGCTTCCAAGTGCTGTACCATGTGCAGCCGTCGCTATTGAACGTCCCGTTCATGAAGCTGATCCTGCAGCCGATCGTGGAGAACGCCGTCCGCCACGGCATGGATCGGCTGCCGTTCGGCGAAGGGAAGCTCTTGATCTCCGTCTTCCGCGAGGAACGCTCGATCGTATGCATCGTGGAGGACAATGGGCCGGGCTGCACGCCGGAGCAGCTGTCCGCCTTGACTGGGCTGCTGTCCTCCGGAAATAACGACCGTCCCGTTGAAAACGCGGCGGCGACGTCCGAATCCGCGGGCACGCCCGGCCGCATCGGGCTCGGACTCCGCAATGTGCACCGCAGGCTCGCCGTCAGCTTCGGCGACGAGTACGGGCTCACGCTCGCTAGCAGCCCGACCTCGGGCCTGCGCGTCGTGATCCGCCATCCAATGCTTGAGCACACTCCATAAATCACCCTTGCGAAAGGCTAATTCAGCCCTGTTCCTGGCTGCGCCGCCGGGTTCTACAATTAGAAATGTAAGCGCTCGCCACTTATACATCAACCACAGGAAGGGAGGAATCCGGCAATGGGGAGAACGGCTCGGCTGCGGCTGCTGCGACGCTATAGCCCGCTATACTTGATGCTGTTGCCGGGACTGATCTACTTCGTGATCTACCGCTACGCTCCGATGTTCGGGACGCTGATCGCCTTCAAGGAGTTCAGCTTCATGAACGGCATCTGGGGCAGCCCTTGGGCGGATCCCTGGTACAAGCATTTCCAGTATTTCATCGACTCGCCTTATTTCACGAAGATCATGTCCAACACGATTCTCATCTCCGTCTATAAGCTCGTCTGGGGGATGGCGCCCGGCATCGTGTTCGCGATCCTGCTGCACGAGGTGCGGTTCGCCCCCTTCAAGCGGATCGTCCAGACGATCGCGTACTTGCCGCACTTCCTATCCTGGGTCATCGTGTACGGCATGCTGCTCGTCCTGCTGTCGGAGACGACGGGGCTCGTCAATGTCTGGATGAAAGAGCATTTCGATGCGGCCATCCCCTTCCTCACTTCGACGACCTGGTTCCGCAGCGTGCTGATCGGCTCGGAGGTCTGGAAGGAGTTCGGCTGGAGCGCGATCATCTACTTGGCCGCCATCACCGGCATCGATCTTACCCTGTATGAAGCCGCTCGGGTCGACGGCGCCGGCCGGCTGCGCTCCATCTGGCACATTACGCTCCCGGGGATCCGCAACGTCATCCTGTTGCTGTTCATCGTGCGGTTGGGGCACATCCTGGACGCGGGGTTCGATCAGATCTACATCATGTACAACGTGAAGGTGTACGAGGTCGCCGACATTCTCGACACGTACGTGTTCCGCACCGGGCTCGAGCAGTTCAACTTCAGCCTCGCCTCAGCCGTCGGGTTGTTCAAATCGCTCATCGGGCTGGTGCTCGTCATCAGCGCCAACCGGATGGCGAGACGTTGGGGGGGAAGCATATGGTGACCCGGGGCTGGCAGGAACGGACTTATATGATCATCGTGTATAGTCTGCTGACAATGGCGGCGATCAGCGTCATTTTCCCGCTGCTGTACGTCATCGCCGTATCGCTCACGCCCTATGCGGAGGTGCTGAAGCGAGGCGGCTTCGCGATTATCCCGCGCCGAGTGACGTTTGAGGCCTATGCGACTTTTCTACAAGATTCCAAAATTCCGCGGGCGTACGGGGTCACGATTTTCATCACGATGGTCGGAACGCTGGTGAATCTGGTGCTCACCTCGCTTATGGCGTATCCGCTGAGCAAGAAGGATTTGCCTTACCGCAACGTCTTCCTGCTTCTCGTCGTCTTCACCCTGCTGTTCAGCGGCGGCATCATTCCGACTTATCTGGTGGTCAAAGCGACCGGGCTCGTCAATTCGGTCTGGGCGATGATCCTTCCAGGGGCCGTCAGCGCGTTTTATTTGCTCATCATGAAGACGTTTTTCGAAAACTTGCCGGAAAACCTGGACGAAGCGGCCAAAATCGACGGCGCCGGGGAAACGCGCATCTTCCTCTCCATCGTCCTGCCGCTCTCGCTGCCGATTCTGGCGACGGTAGGGCTGTTCTATGCGGTGGGGCATTGGAATGAATTTTTCGGCGCGATCATCTACGTGACCGACAACACGAAGCATCCGCTGCAGGTTATCCTCCGGGGGATTTTGAACCAGAGCCAAATGCCGGAGCAAGACTTCGAGCGGGTGCTGCCGACGGAGACGCTGCAGATGGCCGCGGTCATTTTATCGACGCTGCCGATTCTGGTCGTGTACCCGTTTATCCAGAAATATTTTACGCAGGGCGCGCTGTTGGGCTCCATTAAAGGATAGTGTGTTTTCCCAAAATTAGAGAGGGGTATGATTCGATATGAAAATCCGTCTGCCGCTTGTACTGAGTGTCGCGCTTGGAACCGGGCTCGTCGTTTCGGCCTGCAGCTCCGGCTCCGACAACCCGCCCTCGGCCTCGTCGTCCGGCCAGCCGTCACCAGGTGCTTCCGTTTCCGCGACTGCCAAGCCTCCCTCCGCTCCCGTCAAAATCACGATGCTACGCGGCGGCACGGGCTTGCCGGCTCCGGATAAGGATGTGCTGCTACAGCAGCTGAACAAGGACTTGAACATGAATCTCGACATCTCCATGGTGCCTTCCGAGTACGAACAGCAGTTGAACGTGCGGTTGGCGGGAGGGACGCCTCCTGATATTTTCGGCGTGGACAAAAATCAGATGTTCGCTTATGCGAAGCAAGGGATGCTGCTCGACTTGACCCCTTACCTGAAGAAGATGCCGAATTTGACGCCGGCCAATGGGTTCACCGATACGCTTATGAAAAAAGGGCAAGTGAACGGTAAGCAATACGCCATTCCATACCGGCCGCTTATTCCCGTGCAGACGACATTCTGGGTGCGCCAGGATTGGCTTGACAAGCTGGGGCTCAAGGCGCCGACGACGCTCGACGAGCTCAAGGCGGTGGCCAAAGCGTTCGTGGAGCGCGATCCGGACGGCAACGGCAAGAAGGATACGATCGGCATTACCGGCCTCGGCTTCGAGGGGACGCTGAGCCCCATCTTCGCCGCCTTCGGCGTCGCCGCCCCGGGGCATATCATGATCAAGGATAACAAGGCGGTGTATTCGTCCGCGCTGCCCGAAACAGTCAAAGCGCTTGACTATATCAAAGGGATGTTCGACGAAGGCCTGATCGACCCCGAGTTTCTGACCAATACGGGGTTGTCTCACCAGGAGAAGGCGTTCAAGGGGCAAGCCGGTATCGTCTACGCCCACTGGGCGCACATCAAGCGGCCCGACATGGAGCAGAAGATGAATTCGATCAATCCGAATCAAAAATGGACGCAGCTCGACGCTATGACCGGGCCGGGCGGGAAGTTCGCAGACATGTACGACGAGGGCAACACCTCAAACCGCTATGTGCTGCCGAAGTCCCTCGAGAAGGAGCCGGCCAAGGTGGAGAAGATTATCGAGTACCTGGACTATGTGTCCGGCGGTAAAGGCCAGCTGCTCGTCAACTACGGCATCGAAGGGACTCACTATAAGGTCGTGAACGGGCAAGTCGAAGTCGATCAGACGAAGGTGGCGGAGATCGGGCAGGCGACGATTCATCAGCTGACCGGCCGGATCGAGATGGACTATTTGAATGCCCGCTTCCCGGGGCAGAAAACGTACTTCGAGTTCACGAACAAGCTGCCGGTCATACGGATCTATGACGGCTTCCTGCCGGTGCCCGATGGCGTCAATATGAGCGACAAGAACAAATATGAGCTGGAGGAAATGGTGAAGTTCGTCTACGGCAAACGCCCGACGAGCGATATGCCGGCGTTCCTGAAGACGCTGCAGTCGACCTACCAGCTGGACAAAATCGTGAGCGAGGCGGAGAAGGAATTGAAGGCATTGGGGTTGATCAAGTGACCGTAGGTGACTCTGAAAAGAGAGGAGTAGGCCGCTATGCATGTGTATGAGTTTCAGACGTCGCTGCCGGTTAGCGCCGAATACGACGTCCTCGTCTTCGGCGGCGGCCCGGCCGGCTGCGCCGCCGCGATTCAAGCCGCCCGGGACGGGGTTCGGGCAGCGCTCGTGGAGAAAAACGGGATGCTGGGTGGCACGACGACCGTGGCGTCGGTCAACTTCCCGGGCTTGTTCCACACGCGCCTCGGCCGGCAGGTGATCCGCGGCATCGGCTGGGAGCTGATCGAGGAGACCGTCGCGCGCGGCGGAGCCGATCTGCAGGACTTCTCGGTCCCCTACGAGCCGGGACGCCATCCTGCCCACCATATCTCGGTCAACCGGTTCGTCTATGCGACCGTGTTGGACGACATGTGCGTGCAGGCCGGCGTGACGCTCCGGCTGCATGAGCTGCCGGCCGCGATCCGGCCGGACGGGGACGGCTGCGTGGCGGTGCTCGCGGGCAAGTCCGGCCTCACGGCCGTCCGGGCCCGCAAGCTCGTCGACGCCACGGGCGACGCCAACATCGCCGCGCTGCTCGGCTGCGCACTGGAGGAAGACGCGTGCAAGCAGCCGGGCACGCTCATCTACCGGCTCGGCGGCTACGCGCTCGCCGAGGTGGACCGCACCGCGCTCGAGCGGCTCGCGCGGGAAGCGATCGCGGCCGGCGAGCTGCGGCCGACGGACTTCTCGCGCCCGGGGCCGGGCGAGCCCCCGCTGTGGCGGGAGCTCCGTTCCGGCGGCGGCAACCACAACCACATCGTCGGCATCGACGCCGCCACCTCGCCGGCCAAGACGGCCACCGAGCTGCATGCTCGCGCCGCGCTGCTGCGGGCGTACCGGCTGCTGCGCCGGGTGCCGGGCTGCGAGCGGCTCGCCGTCGAAGACGTCGCCGTCGAGTGCGGCATCCGCGACACGCGGCGCATCGTGGGCGAGACGCGGATCACCGGCGACGCCTACAAGACCGGCTACGTCTGGCCGGACGCCGTCTGCTACAGCTACTACCCGATCGACATTCACCGGCACGACGACAACACGATCGACATCCGTCCGCTGGCGGACGGTGTGGTGGCGACGATCCCGTACGGCGCGCTCGTCCCGCAGGGCAGCGAGCACCTGCTGGCGGCCGGGCGCTGCATCTCCGGCGACGCCGAGGCGCACTCGGCCTACCGCGTGCAGGCGTCGGCCAGCGCGATCGGCCAGGCCGCCGGCGCGGCCGCGGCGATCGCGGCCCGGCGCGGCGTCGCCGTGCGCGACGTCGACGTCGCGGAGCTGCGCGACGCGCTGCGCCGGGCCGGCGCGATCGTGCCGGCGCCGGCTGCGGCCGCCGCGCCGGCGGACTAGCCGCTCGGGCCGTGCGGCAGGGGAGCAGTCGCACCGCCGGGAGGTGTGTGCGCCAGCCTTTGCGGCAGGTGGTCAGGCGTGGCCCAAAGTGTTTCCGCTTCGAGCAGGAATTAGTTGGCCTCGCCGACTAATTCCTTGCTTTGCGTGCACTTCTCATGTGAATTCAGTCGGTCTTGCCGACCAACTCGCGCCGAAGGCCGGGGTCACGTGCCTAATTAGTCGGTCCCATCGACCAACTCGCGCCGCAAGCCGGGGTCATGTGCCGAATTAGTCGGTCCCGCCGACCAACTCGCGCCGATGGCCGGGGTTACGCATCGAATTAGTCGGTCACGCCGACTAACTCGCGCCGCAAGCCGGGGTCACGTGCCGAATTAGTCGGTCCCGCCGACCAACTCGCGCCGATGGCCGGGGTCATGTGCCGAATTAGTCGGTCCCACCGACTAACTCGCGCCGATGGCCGGGGTCACGTGCCGAATTAGTCGGTCCCGCCGACTATTTCAGCCGGAGACCGGGTGGTCAGCTTCGAATAGAATGGTTTTTCCCGCTAATTCGGCCGGAGACCGGGAGTTCCGCGTCGAGTTAGGTGGTTTTTCCCGCTAATTCAGCTGGGCAGGCCCCTCCTCACGTCATCCACACGTACACGTGCCCGTCCGCCTCCTCCACCTCATAGCCGCGCAGCCTTACGCCTTCGTCGGCCAGGTGCCGGCCGCTCATCGACCTCTCCTTCGCGGCTATTGCCCGATTCCAGTAAGATTAACCGCCTGTACCGTTTATGCATCCTGCCAGCGAATGGCTCCCCATGGCATACATTGGCCTAATGTTGGAAACACAGTAGATAACGCCTGCGGTGAACAAGGAGGTTGGTCCATGCTACGGACGATGATCGTGACCCGCGACTTGGGCTTGCTGCACAACATTCCACTGGAGGAGATTCCCCGCCAGAACCCGCTCTGGTATTGGGTCGATTACAACGCTCCGACGGAGGAAGAGGCGCGCAGCCTGGAGACGCATTTCCACTTTCACCCTCTGGCCATCGAAGACTGCTACCATTTGCTCCAGCGGCCCAAGCTCGACCATTACGAGGACACGCACTTCTTCGTGCTGCACGCCCTGGATGAGGTGAAGTTATCCGCTCATGAGGTTGACGTGTTTATCGGAGAGGGGTTCCTCGTGACGTTCCACAAGGCCGAGCTTAGGGAGCTGGATGCGGCCTGGGAGAGGGTCACCTCCGAGCGCCATTGGGAGAAGGGTCCTCTGTACGCCATGTATTCGGTGGTGGACAAGCTTGTCGATCAATATTTCCCGGCCGTCATTCAGATCGAGGATCATTTGCTGGAGATCGAGACGGACGGTGGCCCGATACACAGCCCGACCTTGATGAACGAAGTGTTCGACATCCGTTCCCAATTGCTCAAAATCCGCAAGACGGTCATCCCCATGCGCGACCTCCTGTACCGGATTGTCAATTCTGACCGCATTACGGGGCTGAAAGAACAGCGTCTCTATTTTCACGATGTCTACGACCATCTGCTGAAGCTGGCCGAGATGATCGATGCGAACCGGGAGATGACGGCGGATATGCGGGACAACTATATCTCGCTCAGCTCCAATCGGATGAATACGATCATGAAGACGCTCACGGTTATCACGACGATCTTCATGCCCCTTACGTTCATAGCGGGCATCTATGGGATGAATTTCAACTACATGCCGGAGCTCACCTGGCGGTGGGGATACTTCGCAGTGCTTGCCCTTATGTTCGGCATCGGATTCGGCATGTTCACTTGGTTTCGCCAAAAAGGATGGTTCAAGTAGCCGCCACGACCAGCACATCCATATGACGCGCGGTCCGCAGCAAATCCTTCACAAGCGAGCCTTGCCACAGCTCCTTCCAGAACGAGGACTTCGGCTGACCGACGATCATCTGCGTCGCGCCGTATGCGGTCGCGGTGCGCACGAGCACATGCGAAATGTCCTTGGCCCGCCGCGCATGCTGCACCTCGAACCGGCCGCCCAGCCGCTCCGTCAGCTTCTGCAGCCTTGCCAGACACTCTGGGTCCTTAATGGACCGCTCACCTTGGCGCCCGTGCTCCACTTGCACGAAAGTCACCACCCATTCGGCCTTCAGCCGATACGCGATGCGGAAGCCCCGGCGGATCAGTCGCTCGGCGTGCTGCATGTTGTTCACGCACACATAGATGAATTCCTTCCGCCTCCACGGGCCCCGGAGCGAGCTGCGGCGCTCCCAGGCCTCGAGCCTCTCGTCCACATCGTCCGCGATTTCCCGCAACGCCAGCTCCCGCAGGGCGATCAGATTGCCGATACGGAAAAAATGGTTAAGCGCCTGATCCACCTTCTCCTTCGCATAGATGCGCCCTTCCTGCATGCGCTGCTGCAGCGTCTGCGGCGTCACGTCGATCAGCTGCACCTCGTCGGCCAGGCGAAGGATGTGGTCCGGCACCGTCTCCCGCACCCGCACACCCGTGATTTGCTCGACCGCGTCGTTCAAGCTCTCCAAGTGCTGCACGTTGACAGTCGTGATGACTGAGATGCCCGCTGCCAAAATGTCCAATACGTCCTCGTACCGCTTCTTGTGGCGGCTGCCCGGGACGTTCGTATGCGCCAGCTCGTCGACGAGCACGACCTCGGGATTGCGTCGGAGGATCGCCTCTGTATCCATCTCCTCCAAGCGCGTGCTCCGGTACTCGATCATCTGACGCGGCAACACTTCCAGCGCCCCTACCTGGGCGAGCGTCTCGGCCCGGCCGTGCGTCTCGAGCAGCCCGACGCACACTTGCACGCCTTTCTTCAGCAAGTCGTTGCCTTCCCGCAGCATCGTGTACGTCTTGCCCACGCCGGGCGCGGCCCCGATATACACCTTGAACCGTCCCCGCTTCATTCGCAGCACTTGGCGGTCCATCTCCTGCGAGGTGAGGCGGCGGAACAGCTCCGCCTCCTCGTCCTCCGGCTTAGACATCCGGGTCGGGAGGATGCGTTCGCCTTCATGCTCCGCCCGGTCCGCCACGACGAAGATATCGACCTGGCGCGTGCGCTTCAACATACCATGTACGATCGAGCCTTGCCACCATTCCTGCCAGCGCGTCTGCTTCGAATGGCCGATCACGATTCGCGTGACTTTGTGCTCCAGCGCGTAGTCGACCAGCATCCCGGGCAGCGCTCTCCGCGACGGGAGCGGCAGCTCTTCGAAGCTTGCCGCACCGACCCGCTCGACGAGCTTCGTGATCGATCGCTTGAACGCGGACGTCTCCTTGCTCGTCTTCCGCTTCGGATTCACGAAAGTGACGACGAGCAGGTCTCCATTCAGCCGTTTGGCGATCTGCTGGCCGCGCCGGATGTAGATCGAGCCGTTCCAGTGATATTGAGCCGACACCAGGATGCGTTCCGATACCCCCGAAGGGCCGGTGAGCCCCAGATCCTCGCGATGCTGGTCGAGCGATTCGTTCACGCCCTCGGCCACGAGGCGCAGCGTCAGCTCGCGCAGCACGGCGAGGTTGCCGCGCTTCAGCATCTCGCTCTTCTGATTGCGCAGCGTGCCCTCCGCCACCCGGCTCAGCATCGTCTCCGGGGTGACGTCGATCAGCACGACCTCGTCGGCCCGCTCGAGCGTGTCGGCCGGTACCGTCTCGGCCGCGTCGATGCCCGTCAGCTTTTTGGCGATCGCCCGCACATCCTCCAGCTCATAGACGTTGACGGTCGTAATGACGCTGATGCCGTGGTCGAGCAAAAAGCGGATATCGTCCAAGCGCGTAGGGAATCTCGCCCCCTCCCGGTTTCGGTGAGTGAGTCCGTCGACGAGCAGCACCTCGGGGCAGCGCGCCACGATCGCGTCGAGGTCGAGATCCTTCCGCTCCACGCCGTCGAGGCGGTGGCGGATGCTCGGCACCCGCTCCAGATCCCCGATCTGCTCCACCGTCTCCGGCCGCTGCATCGTGGATACGGCCGAGATGACGACATCGATCCCGGCCTGCTTGAGCGCTTGCCCATCCCGAAGCATATGGTACGTCTTGCCCGACCCGCTGAGCGCGCCGATGTACACCTTCAGCCGCCCCCGGTGCAGCCGGGCGATCGACTTCAGGAGCTCTTCCGGCGACTTGCGTTTGAAGTCGTCCATGCCATGCCACTCCCCCTAGAAGCGGGAAAAGTCCGGAGCCCTGAGAGCCCCCGACGATCCCTTCCTTACTTCTTCAACAAACTATCCAAGGCCAAGTTCAACTTCAGCACATTGACGCGCGGCTCGCCGAACAGACCGAGGTCCCGCCCCTCCGTATGATCGTCCACCAGCTGGTTCAACTGCGCCACCGACACCCCGGTCAGCTTGCTGATCCGGGGCACTTGCACCTTCGCCGACGACGGCGTAATATGCGGGTCGAGACCCGACCCCGAGTTCGTGATCAAGTCGATCGGCAGCTCGCTCAAGGGCACATTCGGATTCGCCTCCTGCCAGGCGGCGATCGACTCCTCCGTCCGCTTCAGCATATCCGGATTGGACGGGGCATAGTTGTTCGAGCCGGATGCTTCCGCTTTATAGTCTATACTCGACACCCGGCTCTGAAAATGCATCGGATCGTCGAACTTCTGTCCGATCAGCTCCGAACCGACCGTCTCTCCCGCTGCATTCTCGATGAAGCTGCCGTTCGCCCGTCCCGGGAACAGCACTTGCGCTAGGCCGGTAGACACGAGCGGATACACGATGCCACACAAGACGATGAAGACGAGGCTGATTCTTATGACGACGCCGAGCGACAATCTCCCGGTCTCTTGCTCTTGCTTTATCCTTTTATTCATTTGCGCTCTCTCCTTCTAGATCCACAAATGCACGATCAGGTCGATCACCTTGATCCCGACGAACGGGGCGATCAGGCCGCCGAAGCCGTACAAGGCCATATTCCGCTGCAGCAGCTTGGCCGCGCTCATCGGCTTGTACGCCACCCCGCGCATCGCGAGCGGGATGAGCAGCGGAATGATAATGGCGTTGAAGATTAATGCCGATAAGATAGCCGACAGCGGAGAGCCGAGCCTCATCACGTTCAGCGCCTCCATCTCCGGGATGGCGATCGTGAACATCGCCGGGATGATGGCGAAGTACTTCGCCACGTCATTCGCGATACTGAACGTAGTCAGCGCGCCGCGCGTCATGAGCAACTGCTTGCCGATGCCAACGACCTCGATAATCTTGGACGGATCCGAGTCCAGGTCGACCATGTTCGCCGCCTCCTTGGCCGCGGTCGTCCCGCTGTTCATCGCGAGCCCGACGTCCGCCTGCGCCAGCGCCGGCGCATCGTTCGTTCCATCGCCGGTCATGGCGACGAGCTTGCCTTCGGCCTGCTCGCGGCGGATGACGGCGATCTTGTCCTCCGGCTTGCTCTCCGCGATGAAGTCGTCGACGCCGGCTTCACGGGCGATCGTCGCCGCCGTCAGCGGGTTGTCGCCGGTACACATGATCGTCTTGATCCCCATCTCGCGCAGCTGGTCGAACCGCTCCTTCATCCCAGGCTTCACGGTGTCCTTCAGGTAGATGAGCCCATAGATCGTGCGATCTACCGCGACCGCGAGCGGGGTGCCTCCCTCCTGCGCGATCGCGTTGCCCTTCTGCTGCAGATCCGCGGGTACGGTCCCGCCCTGCTCCTCGACCCAGCGGCGCACCGCGTCAACGGCGCCCTTGCGTACCTTGCGGCCGTCCTTCAGGTCGATGCCGCTCATCCGCGTCTCCGCCTTGAACTCGATGAAGTCTCCGCCGACCGCGACCGCTTCGGAATACGTCATTCCTTCCTTCTTCATCAGCTCCAGGACGGAACGGCCTTCCGGCGTCTCATCCTTCACCGAGCTGATCGCTGCCCATTCCGCCACGGCGCTCACCGACTCCGAGCCGACCGGGATGAACTTGCTCGCCATCCGGTTCCCGAACGTGATCGTCCCGGTCTTATCGAGGATCATCGTGTTGATGTCGCCCGACGCCTCCACCGCCTTGCCCGACATGGCGAGTACGTTGAACTGGGTGACGCGGTCCATGCCCGCGATCCCGATCGCCGACAGCAGCCCGCCGATCGTAGTCGGGATGAGGCAGACGAGCAGTGCGATCAGCACGGGGATCGTCAGCTCGACATCCACGAACTTCGCGATCGGCGCCAGGGTGGCGACGACGATCAGGAAGATGAGCGTCAGCGAGGTGAGCAGCGTGTTCAGCGCGATCTCGTTCGGCGTTTTCTGCCGCTTCGCGCCTTCGACGAGCGAGATCATCCGGTCGATGAACGACTCCCCGGGATCGCTCGTAATCCGGATCGTTAGTTGGTCGCTGACGAGGCGGGTGCCCCCGGTGACGGAGCTGAAGTCGCCGCCCGCTTCCTTGATGACCGGGGCGGATTCCCCGGTAATGGCCGATTCGTCCACGGAGCCGAGCCCCTCGATGACTTCGCCGTCGCCCGGGATCATCTCGCCTTGCGAGACGACGACGATGTCCCCTTTACGCAAGTCGGTGGACGGCACCTGCTTGATGACGCCGTTCACCCGCTTGTTCGCGGTGATTTCTTTCTTCGTCTTCTTGAGCGAGCTGGCCTGTGCCTTCCCTCGCCCTTCGGCTAGAGCCTCGGCGAAATTGGCGAACAAGATCGTGAAAAGCAGAATGAGGAAGACAGTGCAATTGAACCCGATATCCTCCTCGGTTCCGAAATACCCAGGGAGCAGCGTCATTAGCAGCACGACGAACGTGCCGACTTCTACGACGAACATGACCGGATTTTTCATCATGGAGACCGGGTTCAGCTTGACAAAGCTGTCTACCGCAGCTTGCTTGACGATATCGCCGGTCAATAACCCTTTTCGTTTTGAACTCATGGTTGATCCCCACCTCTTCTATTAGCGAATCGTCAAATGTTCCGCGATCGGTCCCAGCACGAGTACCGGCAGGAAGGTCAGTGCCCCGATAATGAGGACCGTCCCGACCAGAATACCCACGAACAACCCGTTGTCCGTCCGGAACGTCCCGATCGTCTCCGGCACCCATTGCTTGCGTACGAGAGAGCCGGCCACCGCCAGCATCGCGATCATGGAGATGTAACGGCCTAGCAGCATGACGAGCCCGGTAGAGATATTCCAGAATGGCGTATTGTCGCCCAGGCCCTCGAAGCCCGACCCGTTGTTGGCCGCAGACGACGTATATTCATACAGCACCTGTGAGATGCCGTGGAACGATGGATTCGTGATGGCGACTTTCCCTAGCTCCGTCAGAAGCGCAATCGCCGTTGGCCCCAAAATGATAAGCGGATGCACCAGAATCGCGATCGCAATCAGCTTCATCTCCCGAGGCTCGATCTTGCGCCCGAGGAATTCCGGCGTACGTCCGACCATCAGGCCGGCTAGGAACACCGCCAGCATGGCGTACATCAGCATGTTGACGAGCCCGACCCCTTTGCCGCCGAACACGTTGTTCAGCATCATGAGAGACAGCGGCGTAATCTGGCCGAGCGGGGTCAGCGTATCGTGCATGTTGTTGACCGAGCCGGTCGTCGCCGCCGTCGTTACGGTGGTGAACAAGGACGACTGCGCGATACCGAAGCGGACTTCCTTGCCCTCCATACTGCCCTGGGAGGCGTCGATGCCGAGCCGGTTCATGACGGGGTTGCCGTTCGACTCGGACGCATAGTTCAGGGCGAGGAAGGCGACGAATAAGAGCATCATGCTGGAGAAAATAACCCAGCCTTGCTTGCGGCTCTTGGCGAACAAGCCATACGTGTAAGGCAGCGCCGCACCTATTACCCACATAGACAGAATTTCGATGACGTTCGTGAGCCCGTTCGGGTTCTCGAACGGGTGGGCCGAGTTGACGCCCATGAACCCGCCGCCGTTCGTTCCCAAGTGCTTGATCGATACCAGCGAAGCCACCGGTCCGATCGCGATCTGCTGCTCCTGCCCCTCCAGTCCGGTGACCGTCTGCGTCGGCTTGAGCGTCTGCGGGACGTGCAAGGCGACCAGCAGCAGCGTCACGACCAAGGCGATCGGGAAGAACACCCGCGTATGCGCCCTGACGAAATCCTCGAAGAAGTTGCCGATCTGATGCCCCTTGCTCGTAATCCCGCGGATGAACGCGATCGCGACGCACAGGCCGGTGGCGGCCGAGGTGAACATCATCATCATGATGACGATCATCTGGGAGAAGTAGCTTAGGCCTGTCTCCCCGCTGTAATGCTGCAGGTTCGTATTGGTTATGAAGCTGATGACCGTGTTGAAGCTCAGCGTCGCTTCCATATTACCGATATCGTTCGGATTGAGCGGCAGAAACTTCTGCAGCCTCAGGATGAGGTAACAGAAAGCGACTAGCGCGATATTGGTGACGATGAAGCTGAGGGCGTACGTTTTCCAAGTCATACCCTTGCGGTCCTTCACCCCGATCAGGGCGAATAAGGGCCGCTCGACGAAGCCGAACCAGCGGTCCGTCGCGTTCGCTTCATTGCGAAATACGTTGTATAAGTAAGTGCCCATTGGCTTGACGAGCAGCAAGAGCACTACTATGACGATAGTAATCTGCAAGACGCCCATAGTTGACAGTGTCCTCCCTTGACGGAATCCCGGCTAAAATTTTTCCGGATGGATCAGCGCATATACCAGGTACAAAAAAAGGAGCGCGGTGCAAACGAGCACTACAATCATGGCTGTTCGGCCCCTTCCTCGATCACCCGGCCGCACCAGTACAGGAACCCGGTGAAGACGAAATAAGTCGCCGCCAAGAGCAGCAGCATATACAGATCGGTCATCGCGATCGCCTCCGATTTTCATCACGTGCTTTCACAGTTTTCAATAGCGTTCCAAAAAAATGCAAAAAAAACCACAGAGGCATTAAGCCCTGTGGTCTGACGTCAGATCACACGCTTCATCATCCTCTCTCCAAAGGCATGCCGCAGGTGTGGATACCGGCTCTGCCATCCTACGCTTACGAGGTTAGCTGACGGATTCGGGCGGTGAGAGTCGCCCTACCCGGTACGTGCGATGTACCGGGATTCACCCCATGCCTCCTGCGTTTGACGGCTCTCACACCGTCGCCCGCGGGACGCGTTTGGTTCCCCCGCTTTCCCAGGCCTCAGGCCCAGGAAACTCAGCGATTCGTTCCGAACGGTCGGTTCGGATTAATCTGAGTCGTATCTTACGCTTGCCGGGTCGTTCTGTAAATGGAGGACGGCTTTCATTTTGGAGAGGGAACGGTAGGGGCGAGGGGCTAATCGAATAGGGGCTCCGATTTTCTCTATGATGCTCTGTATTTCGTGTATTTTCGCTTGATTGGCGAAACGCCTGCAAATGAGATAGCACGCATGTGGAGAATGGAAGAGATGCGCGGTTGTATCCGTTTTATTGAGAGGAACCGGGGGATATGGGCTGTTTTTCCCGAAATTGAGGATTGGGCCGGCATAGGCGGGTGAGAGGTTTCTTAGTTTTGCGGGGTGCGGGATGCGGGGTGCGGGCCCGGAGGGTGTAGACTCGATTAACGGAAAAATTTGCTGCTAACCTGATTTTCGAGGTGATTCCAACCCAAATAACGGAAAATTTTGCCGCTAATCCATTTTTTCGATTGCAAAACAACCCCATTCACATCGTTAGCAGCAAAAATGTTCATTATTTTTATGAGATCGATGAAAATCGAGCAATAGCGGAAAATTTTTCCGTTATCTATGAAAAGCCGATTTACTGAGCCGAGACCTAACTGTTCCATCACCTCATCCGATCATCCGCCAGCCCTCGTTACTTAATTACTTGTCATTCCCGGAACATATATCCCATGACCCCCGATCCGATGTCAGATTCCCAAGAACGTGTGATTTGTTCTCCCTCCGTCACCTTACTGTAATCCGTGCACCCAGCCTATGGGAACTTATACCGGACCAGTTTCCGCTTCCTGGCGCCAAAAAAACCGGCCTATGGCCGGTTTTTGCTTAGCTCTTTACTTGGAACTCTGCCAGCGGAACGGGTTCGTGCCGAAGAAAATGTCCGGGTTCGCCTGCACATTGTGCATCCAGAACGTGAAATGAAGATGGGGGCCGGTTGAAAATCCAGTCGTGCCTACGAGGCCGATGATGTCGCCTTTCTTGACCTTGTCGCCGGTCTTCACGTTCAACTGCAACATATGCGCATATTGGGAGAAGAGGCCCATGCCGTGGTCGATATAGATGGCGTTGCCGGTCAAGTACAGCGTCTCCGCCAGGACGACGATGCCGTCGTTGGTCGCCTTGATCGGCGTCCCTTGCTTGGCGGCCAAGTCTAACGCCAGGTGGGAGCTGTCGTATTTGTTGTTCACGTACCGGGTGTACCCGTAAGGGGTCGTGAGGATCCCTTCGATCGGCTTAATGAACTCCGAATCGAACAGGAATTCCGGGGCCGACTTGCTCCGAGCCGCGTCGATCTTCTTCTGATCGGCCAAAATGCGGGCCGTGTCCTGCTTCATCGCTTCCATCTCCTGCGTGACCTGCAGGTATTGCGTCTCGAATTTCTTCGACTTGATCGTCAGCACTTGATCCCCGATTGTATAGGTCCCCGGCTTGACAGACAGCGATACCGGCAAGTACGTGAAGTACCCCGCTCCATAGGGCTGGAGCTTGTAAGCAGCTCCTTGCCAAGCGACTTCGCCCGGTCCGTCGTGGCGCACCAGGACCGCGTCGCCGATGTAGGCGGTGGCCGGGAACAGCTTCCAGGAGGAGCTCATCGCTTGGCGAGCCGCCTGAGCGTTCTCATACAGCTGCGCTTCGAGCTGGACCGTCGAGCGCCGCTTCTTCTCCGCCTCGAGCGCTTGCCGCACGTCGGGCGTCGCTTCCTTCTGCCACGTCTTCCCTCCGTCCACGGTGACGAGCGGCGGCAGAGGCTCCGCCGAGTCGCTCTCCACGATGGCCCAGCCGATGGCCGAGGTGAGAAATTGCGCTTGCTTCACCTTGTACGTCTTCGAAGCAATCATCAGCGTAGTGAGCTGCGGCTGCGCGGGCGGCGCCCATAAGTCCGCCCAAGGATCTGGGGTCGCCGAGGGCGTACCAGCGGCCGTACCAGCGCCCGTGCCGGCTGGCGCACTTGTGCTTGCCGATGCACCGGCAGCGCTCGGGGCGGCCTTCCAGCTCAGCCCTCCGTCGGTCGTTATTTCCGTATAGGACCGCTTCACTCCGGCTACCTCGATCGCGTCCTCGTAACGGACCCAACCGTGGTCCAAGTCCGTCATGCGCAGCTCGACCGCAGCCTTCGGAATCGGCACCGCGAGTTCGGTCTCGCCGCTCGCCAGCTGTGGCGCTACCGCGGTTCTCACGTTGTAGGCGGCCATGCTTACCAAGGCTATGGAGATAAGCCCTGCTGTGAGCAGGACCCCTTTATAGATCCGGTTTCGTTTTCGGTTGCGAATGTTGGAAGCTGCTTGTTTGCCGTCGGCCATAGTTCCGTGCCTCTCTTTTTCATGGATGCTTCCATAGTACGATACTTGCTGCTGCCGGACAACACTTGTCTGCGACAAACGTGCGCAATTCCGGTTGCATCCTCGCCCTAGGGTCGCCATAATGAAAGCAATGAACTTTGTCTGCGCGAGGTGACCCCAATGCACGCTTTCAACGGAACGCTCAGCCGGCTGCGGCCTACCGTCAACTTTGCCAGTCACGATGAAGCACCTTCCCGGATGACATGGGGACCGCGCCTCATTCCCGACTGCCAGCTGTTCTATGTTGCGTCCGGGGAAGCGGAGCTTCAATTGGGGGCCGAAACATACCGATTGCGGAGCGGCGACTACGCCTTTTATGGTGCGCACAGTCCGCATCGGTTAGTCGCGGTTCAGGCTACGCGCTTCTTCAGCCTTCACTTTCACCTCGACCATGACTCCCCCGTCCCAGTGCATCCGGCCTACTCGATCCTCCACTGCTCCGAGCAAGAGCTCGTCCAGGAGCCGATGGCCTACACGCTCGAGATCGACGAACGGATCTCGCTCACTCTGCCGCACCACTTCGCCGTTCCCGGGCTGGAGCCGATTCATAAGCGGCTCGAGACGGAATATCAGCGCGAGCTGCCCGGTCACGCTTGGCTGCTGCGCGCGCTGCTGATGGAGCTGCTCACGGGGATCGTCCGGCATCTGCTCGGCGAGCAGCCGCTATCGCCGGATCGAGCTAAGATCGAGCCGGCCCTGCAGGCGATCGAGCTGCATCCGGAGGTCAACTGGACCGTGGCCCAATTGGCCGGGCTGTGCGGGTACCATTCGGTGTATTTCGCTTCGCTCTTCGGCCGGGTGACCGGTACGAATCCGAAGCAATATTTGATCGCGGAGCGCATCCGGAAGGCCAAGTATTACTTGCTGACGAACGAGAAGCTGGACGTCATCGCCGAACGGCTCGGCTACTCCAGCCTGCATTATTTCTCCCGCAATTTCAAGGAGCTGACCGGCCTCACGCCGACACAGTTCAAGCTGCAGAACCATTAAAGAGCAAACAAAAAGCGGTTGGCAGGTCATCTTACGCAGACTCCGCTCAACCGCTTTTCTACTTAGCTCCGTACTACATCACGCTCGTAGACGACCGGGAAATGCTCACCCTGCAGGATCTCGCCCGGCTCGACTTCGACATACGGCAGCATTGGGTGATGGGCCGAAGGCACGTACCGGGTATGCCCCGGCATGTAGTGCACCGCGATCGCCCGGCGCTTCCGCTCGGAGCGGTTGTGCGGGCTGCCGTGCCAGGTGAGGCTATGGTGGTAGCCCACCTGCCCCTTCTTGATCTCGAACGGCACCGCCTGGACCACCGCATCTGCCGGAAGCATCTCCGGATCGGCGTGATACGGCATGAACCGGTCGTCGGCGCGGAGATACTTTTGCTGGTTGCCCCACTTGTGACTGCCCGGCACCATCCACATGCAGCCGTTCTCGATGACGGCGTCGTCGAGCGCGATCCAGGCGCTGACGAGGTCGGCCGGCTGGATGACCGGCCAGAGCGGGTGATCCTGGTGCCAGGCGGTCGGCCCCCCGGTGACAGGCGGCTTGTATTGAATCTGGTCGTGCCAGATGCGGAGCGTGTCCGTCCCGCACAGCTGGGCGATTTCCTCGCACACGCGCTTGTTTTTCGCATGCTCGAGGTACGCCTCGCTCGCCATCCAGATGTTGACGATCTGGACGACCTTCTCGCTGATCTTCATATCCATGCCCATTCCGCTCTCTTGATATTCGAGCAAGTTACGGTTGAGGACCGGCGCTTTCCCCGACTTCCCTTCGATGACGCGGTCGAGCTCCTCGCGAAGCCTTTCCACTTCTGCATCGCTTAACACGACGTCCCCTTTAAGAAACCCATTCTTCTCGAACTCGTCCAATTGCGCTTGCGTTAACATAAGCTCCAGCCTCCCTAGTCGGATCCGCGAATCACGGTTTGTTGTTTGCTTCCTTGATGCAAGCATATCCGACCCGCATCCCTCCCGTATTTGCCATTCTGCAACAAGCATTTGCACTTTTGCAAGATTGTGCGGCAAGACCGGGCGTATGCGGAAACAAGAACGGCAAAAAGCCGACCGTGGTCCCCATACTCGACCTCGGACGGCTCTTTCCGCCACCCCAACTTATTTCGCGTTCTGATACCCTGGGTACATCCCGGTTGAAATCGCGATCCGATTCCAGTTGTTAATGACGTTAATCGCCATGATCAGCTCCATGTACTCCTTCTCGCTGAAGTGTTCGCGCACCCGGTTGTACAAGGCGTCGCTAACCCCGCCCTTCGAAATTTCCGTGACCGCTTCGGTCAATTCCAACGCCGCCCGCTCGCGATCGCTGAAGCATGGGCTCTCCCGCCAGACGCCGATGAGAACGACGCGTTGCTCGTTATCCCCCAGCTTGCGAAAGTCGGTTGAGTGCATATCAAGGCAAAATGAGCATCCGTTGATCTGCGAAGCCCGGATTTTCACGATCTCGTAGAGTTCTTTGTCCAGGCTGCTGCTGCTAACCCATTGCTCGAACGTGCTCATCAGCTTGTAGACCTCAGGATGGACATTATAATGATTGAATCGAAGGTTCATGGGGAACCTGCTCCTTCCATTGTGGGAATGCGGCTTCTTAAGAAGCGCGCTCATGATGTAGACAAATAGCCGGCCGGTTTTGTGACAAACACTTTGCAGCTAGGTTCGATCCACTGCCCACAATATTAATTGTGCGATTCAATGATCGGGAAGCCCGAGATGCTTCAGCTTGTCCGGATTCACAATCAGGAACAACTGCCGGATGCGCCCCTCGTCATCCCAGTCGGGGAGGAGCACCTTGACGATCGCGCCATCCCGCAACAGGGCGAGGCCCGGCTCGCCGCCAAGATGGATCAGCCTCCACTCTCCGGCCAAGCTGCCCTTCGCCGCGATCCCCTCGAAGAACGCCGCGATTCTCGCCGCGCTGACGATCGGATGGATCGCCGCCCGCACCTTGCCGCCGCCGTCCGACACCATCACCGCGTCGTCGCGGACGAACGCGAGCAGCTCGCCGAAGCGGCCCGACTCCGTCGCGCGGGTGAACATCCGCAGCCACGCTTCGGAGCGTTCGCGATCGAGCGTTCGCTTCGGCCGCTCGCCCTGGAGCTTCATATTGGCGCGGCTGACGAGCTTGCGGCTGTTCGCCTCCGTCTTGTCCATCGCCTGCGCCACTTCCCGGTAGCTCATCCCGAATACATCGCGCAGCAGGAACGCCGCACGCTCGTCCGGCGACAGCCGCTCCAGCAGCACGAGGAGCGCGTAGCTCATGTCGTCCGAGAGCACCGCCCGGCGCTCCGGATCGTCCTCCGGGCGGTCGGCGACCGGCTCCGGCAGCCACTGGCCCGGGTACACCTCTCGCCGGTGCCGTGAGGAGTTCATGACATTGAGCGCCCGATGCGTCACGCTGCGGATCAGATACGCACGCATCTCACGAATCCCGGACAAGTCGGTCTCCGCCAGCCGGACGAACAGATCCTGCACGATATCCTCGGCCTCCGCCATCGAGCCCGTCATCCGGTAAGCGACGGAGATCAGCAAGCCCCGATACTCCCGGTAAATCTCATCTATGGTTATCTGCATCGCCATTCTCCCTTCTCGGTCACCGGTCATGATCCCACGCTAAAGGGGGATAATATCGCGTACAGACTGCGGCGCTGCTCGTCCGTGAGCGGCGACAGCACCTGCGCCGCCACCCGGCTCATCGCGGCCCTCGCATCCGCCACGAGCGGCAGCGCCTTCTCCGTGACCTGCAACAGGGTCGCACGGCGGTCCTTCGGGTCGGGGAGTCGAACGAGCAGCCCCTCCTGCTCCAGCGCATCGACGAACTGGGTGACCGTCCGCGCCTGAATCCCGAGCTTGTCGGCCATATCGCCCATCCGCACCTGCCCGGCCTCCATTACCGCTGCCAGAAACCGCACTCGTGGCCCCGTTAGGTAAGCGGGGACCGAGCAAGCCGTGAGGCCGAGCTCGAATTGACGGTGGAAATGATGGGACGCGCGGAACAAAGCTTGCAGGACGTCCCCCGCCGATGGTGCGGGCTCCGAGGGATGATCGGGTTTAGGGTTTCCGGACTGGCGCATATGAATCCTCCTTGACGGCTTCTTTGCACGGCTTTTAGCACGGTCTTGCACGGCTTTTTTGCACGGCTCTCTGTGCTGCTTTTTGTACTGGTTTACTGCACTGCTTCTTGACTCCTCCAAATAAATCCCATACACTCATAGTGAGTATACTCAATATATGCGAACTCCGATTTTATTCATTGTACTTCCGGGCATTGAGCGATGTAAAGTCATTCCCCTATTCGTGCGCCTACCCTGATCTGAAAGGAGCTTCATTATGAATCATTCCGCGTCATTCATGACAGCCATCCGTTACCATCGGCACGGAGGTCCCGAAGTGCTGCAGGTGGAGCAAGCTCCCTTCCCGCAGCCTCAAGCCGGGGAAGTGCTCGTACGGATCCATCATGCCGGCGTGCTGCCGGTCGATTGGAAGCTGCGCCAAGGGCTGATGCCCGTCCCCGTGAACTTCCCGGTCATTCCGGGTACCGCCTTCGCCGGCGTTATCGCGGAGATCGGCCCGGGCGTGACCGGGTTCCGGCCGGGGCAGGCCGTATTCGGACGCAGCCCGAAGGGCACGTATGCGGCCTACACGACGGCGGCGGTCGAAGCCATCGCGCCGAAGCCCGACGCGCTGCCGTTCGCCGAGGCGGCGTCGTTGTCCGGCGGCGCGACGACGGCTTGGCAGGCGCTCGTGCATGACGGCGCGTTGAAGGCCGGCGACCGGATCCTTATCCATGGCGCCGCCGGCGGGGTCGGTCTATACGCGGTTCAGTTCGCCCGCTGGATCGGAGCGACCGTGATCGGGACGGCGAGCCCGGCCAACATGGACTTCGTCCGCTCCCTGGGCGCGGCGGAAGTGGTCGATTATACGACGACCCCTTTCGAGCAAGCGGCAGCCGAGGTTGACTTCGTGCTCGATACGGTCGGCGGCCCGACGCTGGAGCGATCCTGGGCGGTTGTGAAGCGAGGCGGGACCCTCGTGTCCCTTCTGGCCCAACCGTCCGAGGAGCGTGCGCAGGCGCTGGGTATCCGCGCACTCAAGCCGAGCCGGACGGCCGGCACCGCCGACCTGGAGGCAATCGCCCGCTTGATCGAGCAAGGCCATGTCCGGACGTTCATCGGTCCGGTCCTACCGCTCGCCCAAGCCGCCGAAGCCCATCGGCTCAGCCAATCCGGACATGGCCGGGGGCGGATCTTGCTACATGTGGGCGATTGACTCGCACATACATGCTTATCCTATTAGTTAACTATGCCATGCAACGAAATGGAAAAAACCGAAGCCCCCACCATAGGGCTTCGGTTAGACTTCCTTTATCCGCCTACGCTTTTCCCCGCCAATAGTCCCCATGCGGATAGCGATACGTACTGGGCGGCTCCGCCGCCGCGGTCACCGCGAACGGCCCGAACGGCCGATACTCGAACGGCTTCTCGTGGGCGAACGCCGGGTCGTTGCGTCGGCGCTCCATACATGCCAAGAGCACCTGCTGCTTGAGCGGGATGTAGGCCGGCACGTGCGGGCCATAGTCGTGCTCCGTCTCGATCTCGCGGAACTCGAAGTAGACGGTGCGCCGCAGCGCGTTGCCGTCGCCGGCCGGCGAGCCGTGCAGCACAGTGATGTCGTGGAAGATCGCGTCGCCCGCCTGCATCGGGACCGGTATGGCGTCGGACGTATCGAAATCGGCGTCCCGGCGAATGCGCGCCTGGATCTCTTCCTTGCTCCACTTGTTGCTCCCCGGAATGACCCACAGGCACGATTTCAGATCCGCGTCGTCCATATAGAAATCGACATTGAAGATCGGCTTTGGATTGACCGCTCCATAGGGGACTTCCGCATCCCGGTGCCACGGGACGATGATGCCCTCGTCCGGCATTTTCAGCACCATCGAATCCCATGTCGGGATAAAATTGCGGCCTTGAATTTTCTCCACGGACCGAAGGATGAACGGATTGCCGAGCAGCGTCTTCATGGAGTCCTTCTTGTCGATGACGTACTCGATCCGCTTCAGCACATTGTTGCCGGTCTTCCGTCCTTTGCCATACATGTAGTCGGAATTATCGTCGACCCCCGCCATGCCGATCTCGGTCAGCTCGGTCATTTCGGCTTGGGCCTGTTTCAATTCGTCGCCCACCACTACACGACGCAGCACAAGGAACCCATTGTCGAGGAAAAACTGCGCCTGCTCGTCCGTAATGCAGTCCTGCTGCTGAGCATCCACATAAGGAATCTCAATCGAAGGAACTTTCGAATCCATAACATGCACCTCTTTCGGCTTACTGGAATGGAATCGAGGCGATGGCCACCGCTCGGATTTGTCTTCATTGTACGTCAGATTTCGCCGGCTGTAATTAGACAAAACATATGATTTGGTATCCAATATTATGGTATGTTAAAAGCAGATGAAGTCGCCCCTCGACCATTTACCATTCGCACTCGCCAAGGAGGTAACGCCATGTCCGACTCAGGCAAAGTCGACCTGTACTCCCTCTCCCCGCAGGATACGATCCCTTACATGGAGAACTACCATTTCCCCCCGTACATCACACTCGCGCATACGTTCAACGCCCCCAAGGGCTGGCACATCCCGACCCGCTACCTGAAGCATTACGCCCTGCAATATGTGGCGGCCGGCGCAGCGGATTACGAGATCGGCGGGCGGGTGTACCGGACGGTCAAGGGGGATATCGTCGTGCATCGGCCGCAAGAGTCGAACTCGATCTATACAATCGAGGGGCAGCCGTATGTATGCGTGTCGCTTCTGTTTCATTTCGGGGCGAGCGAGTTCCCGTTCGAAGCTTTGTTCGCGCATGGGCACTACTGCGGCAATTACGCCGACCATCCGGTAGACCGGCTGCTCACGCAGCTCGTCACCCACTACCAGCAGCCCGGGCTCGAGAACCTGATGATTTGCCAGGGACTCCTCCTGCAAGTGCTGGCTCATCTGTCCCAAGGGAAGCAGGAACAGGCCCCCTCCGGCAAGCAGCATCCCGGCAAGGCCAAGATCATTCTCGTCAAAAATTACATCCACGAGCATTTCAACCGGACGATACAATTCGAGGAGCTGGAAGCCGTGGCCGCCTTAAGCCGCAGCTACATGATCCCGCTGTTCCGCAACACGTTCGGGCTGTCGCCGATGCAGTACCAAATCTGGCTGCGCGTGAAGGCGGCCAAGGAGCTGGCTATCCAGACCGAGCTGAGCGTTAGCGAGATCGCGGACCGGGTCGGTTATGCGGACGTGCATGCCTTCGGCAAAATGTTCAAAAAGAAAACCGGCCACAGCCTCACCGACTACTGCGCCACGATGACGACAGGAGTGGGCAAGCTGGACCGGTCACGGGGTTCTTACTAGAGTTGCAGCGTCTCCCGGATACAGCGGAAGATGCGGTCATGTCCAGGCTGGAGGAAATGAATCGCGTCCAAGAACCAGGCTCCCTTGGACCGCACGAACTCCGTGTCCGCCAGGATCGCCCGTTCCGCGTCGGCCAGCGTAAGACCGCGTTCTCGGGCGATGTCGCGGATCGTCTCGTTGTAGGCGGCGAATGGATGCGGGAACTCCCGGTCGTCGACCGGATCGTCCCACTCGTGCGTCTCGCCCCGCATGGAGGACACCGGTCCGCTCGTCCACAATACGCAGTCGCTGCCGAGCAGCCGGATGCGCTCGACGAGCGACTCCATCGTGCGGCGATAGTCGGCCAGCGGCACGCGGTGGCGCCAGTCGTTGATGCCGAAGTTCAGCAGCACGAGATCCGGCTGCAGCCGGCCGACCAGCTCGTCGAAATGGTCGGCTCCCCGCGCGGCCGTCCACCCGCCCTGCCCGGCGTTGTGCACCTCAACGTGCGCACTCCGCACGGCGCAGTACCGCTGCAGCTGCACGATCCAGGAGCCCGTGATCAATTCCCGGTCATAGCCTGCCGCCCGCGCCTCCTCCCAGCCGTCCGCACAGCTGCCGTATGTCCAACTGTCCCCATATCCTACGATGACAAGGCGTTCCCCGGCCTCCAGCTTCCGCCTCACTTGCTCGAATCCCATTGCGATTCCAACCTCCTCCGATTCCCTTCTATAAAACTTACCTAGATTTTACATCAGGCGATGACTTACAGAAAGCCATATTCGCTTAAATAAAAAAAGCAGGTCGACCTGCGACCCGCTTAAGAGGTGAATTCTTGGCGATCCGAGCGGTACATGTCCCTATAATCACTGGGGGTCATGCCCATGATTCCCTTGAAGGCACGATTCATGGTCCGCATTTGACTGTACCCCACTTCATTAGAAATATCCAAAATGGACAAGGACGTGCAGACCAGTAGGCTGGTTGCCCTGGCGATTCTCAAAGCATGCAGGTAATCCTTGAATGACTGGCCCACATGACGCTTGAACACACGATTGATATAGGCGGCATTCATTTGGAGTTCCCGGGCCACGCCGGACAGAGTAATGTCCTCGCTGAAATGCGTGTGCAAGAGCTGCAGGAGCTTCTGAATCAGCTCCTCGCCTTCGCCTGATCCGGGGCTCGGACCAGCGTCCGCATGAAGCGGCGATAGGCGGAGCAGAAAAACCAGAGCCTCGAGAAGCTTTGCGTGCAAGGCGGAATCTTTGAATAAGAAGTGATTCTCGTACTCCTGCTTCATGGACTGAAAGAGGCCGATCATATACTCGGTTTGATTTTCGTTTAGATCATACTGGGTAGGACGCCCGTGGCTGGTTTTGATCAGGCTGTTGCACAGATCGTGGCCGGAGGGACGAAAGAACAGCTGACTCAGCTCGAACATGCAATTGTATTTATGGACATTCGGATGATCCAAAATAATTTCGTGCAAATGATGAGGGAGTAGAAAAGTCAGGGTCCCTCGACGGAACGGATGCGGCTTTCCGTTTATGATTTCGGTGCCGGTTCCTTCGATCACAAGACTAAGCTCCGCAAAATTGTGATGATGCAACGGAAAGTTATGATCCATTCGCTTTTCTACAATGAACATAGGCAAAATGCTTTTACCGAATTGCGCATGCTTCAACGAGTCCAGGTATAACAGATTTCCAGTCATATCCCTCACCGCCGTTTTTTCTTTGGAGTCAGCCCGGCCTCCTACAACCACTACCCTTTTACCGCTCCTACAAGCTGACCGTGAATGAAATACTTTTGAACAAAGGGATACACGATAATAATGGGCAAAATCGTCAGCATTAACGCCGCCATTTTCAAGTTGTTCGGATGAATGAGGGTCTCGCTGCTGAAAAGCGACTTCTCCATTTCCGGATCGATCAATTCGGCGCTTATCAGAATGTCCCTTAATTGAAATTGCAATGTCCACATTTTTTTATCTCGGATGTAGATCAATACGTGAAACCACTCATTCCAATACGCCACTGCACTGAATACGACAAAGGCCATAGCCATGGGTAACACAAGGGGCAGGATAATATGGATCAGGATGCGCAATTCGCTCGCCCCATCGATTTCGGCCGATTCGATCAGCTCCTGGGGAAGTTGATTAATCTGATTGCGGAATACGATAATATAAAAAATGTTGATGGCGCCGGGAAGAATCAGAGCCCAGTACGTATTGTTCAAACCCAGCTTATTGACCAGCAAATAAAGGGGAATGAGGCCGCCGCTGAAGTACATCGGAATGATAAGAACCGTAAACAGAAATCGCTTGCCGATCAAATGCTTATTCGCCATGACATACCCCGCCGCAAGCGACAACAAGATGACGAGCGTCGTATTCACTACGGTAAGAAACGCTGTATTCATGAACGTGCGTATGAATTGTTTGCTGTTCACGAGCTTATGGTACGCTTCCAGGTTGAACCCTTGGGGCCAAAGCCCGACTTTGCCAAGCGAAGCCGCCTCATAACTGCTTAGCGATATACTGATCGCGTTAATAAAGGGGATCAGAATAGACAGGCAAAATAAAACAAACAACAGATAGTTGAACCAATCGAATAATCGTCCTGCCGTCGAACGATGCAGCATGTCTTCCCCTCCTGTTCAATAAAGTCCAACACCTACGAGCTTTTTAGATACCCTATTCGCGGTGATCAGCATAAGGAAGCCGAGCACGCTCTGTACAAAACCGATCGCAGTCGTTAAGCTGTATTGCGAATTTTGCAAACCGATCCGGTATACATAGGTACTGATAACGTCTGATACCTCGATTACAAGCGGGTTTTGCAGCAGAAATATTCGTTCGAAGCCGATCTCGAATAGATTAGACAGTCTTAGCAGCAGCAACAGCACGATCATGGGTACCATTCCAGGCAGAGTGATATGCCAGATTTGGCGGAGCCGGCTTGCGCCATCCACCTTCGCAGCCTCATACAAGCTGGAATCGATGCCAGCGATGACCGCAAAATAAAGAATCGCCGACCACCCTACTTCCTTCCATATACCAACGGAAACTACGATACCCCGAAATAATTCTTTTTCTGTCATAAAAAAGACCGGCTCGATTCCGAACCAGCCGAGCATCGCATTGAGCAGACCGCCGTCGGGCGACAACACCTGATAAAAAAAGCCCGATACCACGACCCAGGATAAGAAGTGAGGCAGGTAGGATATGGTTTGCGTAATTCGTTTGAATGTCGTGCTGACCAGTTCATTGGCAAGGATGGCGAATATAATTGGAGCAGTGAATCCAAAGATCAGATCGTAAAAGTTAAGGATGAGCGTATTGCCCATCACCCGCCAGAACGTTTCATCCGTCAGGAAATGAATGACATGCTTCATCCCCACCCAGGGACTGCCCGTAATGCCGCGAAACGGAGAAAAATCCTGAAAAGCGATCGAAACCCCATACATAGGGATATATTTAAAAACAACTACCAAAAGCAGTGTCGGGGCAAGAAGCAAAAAAAGCGAGAACTGCGTCTTCATATTCACCCGTCGCTTACGTCTCGCGTTTGGTCGTTTACGCTTAGTTGCCGGTTCCACAATTGCATCCATGGATCCATCCTCCTGTGCTCCATTATAGAATCATGCTTGTCTCAATAAGAGGAACGTACCCGCGGTGAACCGACCTCATCGCGAGGTCGGTTTCGCGGGCACCAGATTATTACCACTCGATTTCTTTAACGCCCAGCTTCTTAAGCTGATCCTTGTTAGCATTCATGTACTTCGTATATTCGTCATAAATAAATCCGTATTTCTTCTTGTATTCCTCGACTCTTTGATCGAACTGCTGCATCGTAATCTTCCCCATGATCGCTTCGACTGTCGCCGTCGATATGAATTGGTTCGATTCGGTTTTTTTGCTGGATGCTTCGGCGGGAAGCGTTACGAACGACTCCAGCGACAAGCCGGTTGCCAGCGCAGCGTCCTCCAGCATTTTCATGCCGTCCATTCGTCTTTGGAACTCGTTTTTATCCATCACGTTCGCGGCAGCCGCGATACTTGGTTCTTTTCGGTCGTTGAACCCAAATATCAGAGCGAGGCTCAGTGCGTATCTTCTAGCTGGATCGGACAGACCTTTCCCGTCAACCGGGGTTTTCTTGCCGTTCTCCACCTTGAAATCTTCGCCCTCTTTGCCCCAGAAAATAGCATCGTGCAGTTTATCGGTAGCAAATCCTTCAATCACTTTCCACGCCCGATCCTTATCCTTCGTTTTCGCGGAAATATAAATGCCGTGACTATTGATAGGGAACGCTCTCTTAGGCTGAACATACTTGGTATCCTTCAGCACGGCAGGATACTTCTTGAGTGGCGGTGCGATCTGGATTTCTTGATCCGTAGCCTTCGGCGCACCGGATGGAATCATTTGATCCGCGTTATTCACTTCAAAGAGGACGCTTCGGTTTTTCTTCTTTTCCGACCATTTGGCCCCGTCGGTCGTAGCGAATTCTTTGTCAAGAATCCCTTCGTCGTACAATTGCTTCATCACTTCTACGGCCGCCTTGTACTCCGGAAGCGTAAAGGTACTGACTGCTTTCCCGCCATCAATCCGGTAGGAATACGGCTTCGCTCCGTACCAATAAAAGATCGGTACGCCAGAATAGGAGATCGCAATTTCGTTGACAACACGATTCGTCATCGGAAGGGAATCCGGTTCCGCCTTCTTGATTTTGCGCAACAGCTCGATCCATTCTTCAACCGTCTCCGGCCATTTGCCCCCGTTATATTTGACGACAAGGTCGTAGCGCACCATGACGCCATCTCCCTGCGGAGCCGTCGCCCAAGACATCGGGATGCGATAATAATGACCCGAGCTCGATTTAGCCATTTCCATCATTTGCGGGGTGATGTACTTCTGGATCAGGGGCGATTTGTCATAGAAAGCCTTCAGGTCCAGAAAAGCGCCCTCGTCGGCCCGCAGGTTGGTCTCGTCCGGATACACGGTATGGACGAGATCCGGCAGGTTGCCGGAGGAAAGCATCAAATTGAACTTGGTTTTGAAGTCGGCATAGTTCGGCACCTCCATCTCCAAATCCACGTTCGCATAATCCTTAATGATATTGATAAATGGATTGTTGCTTGGATCGACGCCGTCCGTATAAGCGATACCGGAGTTGTTCATAAACATGCTCATCTTGATTCTTTTTTCTTCCGTTTTCGCGGGGGTCGGGCTTGCTGCTGACGATGGGGGCTCGCTCTTACTGGAGCAGCCTGCAGCTACAACACCCGATACCAACAAGGAAGTCATGAGTACTGATAACGTTTTCTTCTTTCTGAACAATGGACACCCTCCTAATTTCCCTTTGATGGAATCCAACTAAATCGAATTGATTTCTGGACTCTATCTTTATCATAGAACACGCCCCCCTTTGTAAGAGGTCAGTATTATCTTTAATTTGGACCCAGATTAGACAAAGATTTCGGGTACCCTCCCGCATTATCGGACGATTTCTAACCTTATTGCGGACGATTATACACCCGTGATCGGAATCAGTAACACAATTGAAGTTCCGCTACCGGGACCGCTGGTAATCGTTAGACTGGCTTGGTCCCCGTATTGCACTTTGATCATCCGATTCACGTAATGGATGCCGATGCCCATCCCTTTCTTGCGACGCTCATCTGCGCCGTTATCCAGCAGACGCCCGATTTCCTCCTCACGCATCCCCAATCCGTTGTCCTTCACTTCAATCCGAATTTTATCCTCGCCTTCAAATCCCGTTTTGACCTCGACGCAGCCGTCGTCTCCCAGCCCATGATAAATCGCATTTTCCACAAGAGGTTGGAGGATAAACCTAGGGATCGGTACATCCATCAGTCCATCCTCCGTCTGTATCTCTACTTCAAATTGAAAATCGTAACGGATTTGCTGCAAGGCCACATAATCTTTAAGGCAAGCGATTTCCCGGCCCAATGTGGCCGTCCCTCCCTTGCCCATGTTGTAATAGAGCACTTTGTTGAGCAGGGAGACGAGATCCTCGATTTGTTCCTGCCCTTTCAATCGCGCCAGCCAACGAACCGTATCCAGCGTATTATGAATGAAGTGCGGATTGATCTGAAAGAGCAGCTTCTCTACCTCAAGGCGCGATTTCATTTTTTCGTTCTGTTCCACTTCCACCAGAAGCTGCCCGATACGCTGCCGCATCTCCTTGAATCGATCCAGTACATAGTCGAATTCGGCAATCTGAGGATAGTTCAGAGGTGAATGCAAGTCGCCCATCTGCAGAGACCGGATCTCTCTGCTAAATCCGGCAAGCGGTTTGTATACGGTTCTCCTTAGCAGCCATGCGAAGCCTAGCGCCACCATCAGGGTAACGATAGCAATGACGGCAAACTGGCGCATCCAGCTGTCTCTTTCCTTGTCGTAGTCCCCGTTCGGGATGACGGCGGTCCATACCCAACCTTCACTCAACTTTTCGGAAAAGAGGTAGCTGTCCTCCGTTTTACGGAATGGCAAACCGGAATGGACGGGCGAGAGCTGGGACCCAACGGTAAATTCGCCCGATTTCTCACTATACACGATCCGGTTCCTACTATCCGACATGAGGTAATCGGTAGTCATCCCGGATGGATGATCGCCCATTAATTGAGGTAATACCTTAGGGCTTGTCTCCACATAAATATGCAAGTTTTCGTATCCGGGAAGGAAGATGCGGCGGTCCACAGAGAGTACAAGCGCGTCAGACGCAGGCTCGATTGAAGGATGGATGGCATGATAAGCAATTCCGCCGAAGCTGTACAGCTTCGGCAGTTCTTGGGGGGAAAGGTCAACCGGAAGACCGGTATCCTTGAACGCCACTTTTTGGGTGTCGGAGAAGTAATAATGGACAAACCCTATATCGGGATTCGTATACGTAATTAGAAAGATGTAGTTCTGGATGTCTTGCTCCGTTTTAAATCGATCGTAAGGATCGGACGATAAATATCGGCCCAGATCCTTGCCGATGCCTTCCTCGTAAGACAATTGCATGGCGACATGGTTTAATCTTTGAAGCTCCTTGTCCAACGAATTGGCGGTAATATTAACCTGATTTCGCAAGCTGCTCACGATTTTGTTATCCAGCATGGAGGCGATTGTATAGTAGGAAACCGCGCCGATCAAAGCCAGAGGCACGAGCGAGGATAGAAGGAGGACCACAACCACTCTGCTCTTCAGGGTATACAACGAAATGGGCCAAACGCGCGTAAGTTGCGTAAAGACACGATGCATCATAGGTTGCGACCCCTCACTTGGGCAGTTGCCGATATTCGCTAGGCAGGACTCCCATTTGCTCGTAGAATACCCTGCTGAAATATTTTTCGTTAAAGTAGCCGCACTGCTCGGCCACCCAATAAATCGGATTGGCCGTTTGCCGAAGCAATTGTTGCGCATGGGCAATTCGAAGGCTGCGGATGTAGTCGTTAAACGATTGGCCGACAATATCCCGGAAGCACTGGCTAAAGTAGCTTCTGCTCATATTGGCCGCTTTGGCCGCATCCGCCAGCCTTATTTCTTGGTTAAAATGCTGGCGAATGAATGAAATGGCCTTGACGATCCCCTGAACGACCTCATTGGAGTAGGTTTTACTAAGCTTACTGCGCAGCTCTCTACGCACCGTCTGCAGCCATTCCATCCCATTAGACCAATGGGCAAAGGGACGCAAAGAACCGAGCGGCGGAATGGATAAATCCGGGACAATGCGTCTCCACTCCAATACAGCCGAATAAAAGATGGCCTCCAATTGCGATACGGGCGGTTGAAGCTGCTCGGTCTCAGAGATCAGTTTGTTAAAAATAGAGTCATCCATCACCCAAAAAAGGGAGGTCCAGCCCTCCCGAAGCCGGACCATGTCGCTTTCCGCAGGGACCAGCAACCGCGGCTCCATCAGGGTTTCAACCGGAAGCCTATATAGGCTGCGTCCCTTTTGAAACTCGTAGAAGAACGAATGCTCTTTGTAGGCTCGCAGATTCGAATACCATTCATTCCGATCGCCTTCATACGTGCCGGTTACGAGAATCATCGCCCAATCTTGTTCCAGCCCACAGCGGACAAGTTCATCGGCTTCCTTGTCCAACCCGCTGCCGTCGAAGGATTCAAGCAGCCACAATCCGAATCCGATGCCTACAAGCGGATTCGGATATACGAACGACAGGTCTTGGAGCGCTTCCATATTGGATCGGCCGCTAAGATCTACGAAAACGAGAACCCCATCATTGTGGGTTCCTTCCGTTCCAAACACCGCCTTGGAATAGGTGGATTTATGGCGATCCGCCTGTTTGATCTCGTCGAGGATCCGACTAGAAATTCGGCCCAGGACTTCTTCCATTTGTTCCTTCTCCAGCTGCACTTTGGCGATATAATCTATGGCTCCTATGCGTAAAGCTTGTTGAATATGCTCGAACTCTTGATGGAACGTCAGAACGACCATCCAGATATGCGGATAGGAGCTTCGCACGTGACGCATTAACTCGATGCCATCCATAACCGGCATAGCCAGATCCGTGATCAGGAGATCAATCTCATGGTTCTCCAAAAATTCGAGAGCCTTCATACCATTATTGGCCTCGCCGACAACCTGCATGTTGAAATCATTCCAAGGCATGGTGTAGATCAAGCCTGTTCGCACCAATTTATCATCGTCGACGATCAGCACTTTCAGCATGCCGTTTCCCCCTCGTCACTCGTCTTCCATCTCATAGCAATAGAGCCGCGCCCCCGGCGTGCAGTAGATCTTGTTGTTCTCCTTATCCATATGGAAGCCCAGAAGCCATCCTTCAGCCTCGGCAACAACCGAGAATTGATCGTTCTGAATCTCGTAGCGGAACAGTTTGTTGTCACCCGCGCCGTATATGATGTTGCGGTCTGTGATGTCCATGCCGGGCCAGATTGCGTTTTGAATCGGAATCTCTTTTTGCCAGACGACGCGATTCTCTTCGTAGTCATAGGCGAATAATACGCCATGGCCGGTCAACCCATAAATCATCCCGTCCTTATGCTTGATCGAGACGATTTGCTGCGCCCCTGCCACGGGATGGATCTCCTTTACCTTTTGCTCCTTATCGATGTCCCAGATGAACAATCGAGCGTCTAGCGTCGGTCGATCGGCACCCGTGCCCACCTCGTTCGTAGTAGCTGCGCAGATCAACCGAGTTCCCGGAATGTTGTCCAGAACATAGACGGATTGCTCGTCTACAATGCCCCGCCATACGGTAAACTGCTCCGTACGGGGGTTTAGCCTCGTCAAGGCCCCGGAAACTTCGCCGTAATCGGGAATGGAGGCGATATAAATATTGCCGTCGGGCCCCGTTATCATGCTGACAGGCCGATTCTGCCTCGATCCGATTTGCCCGATTTCCCGCGGGTTATGTCCGGCCTCTCGGCCGACATTCCAAGGCTTCATAGGGTCATAGACGGCAATATAGGATCCCGGATAGCTGGCCGAATACAGCTTTCCATCCACGTTCGTCATCGAATAAATTTCTCCGCCCGAGGAAGGCGTCGGACATCCAAGCTTTACGCTTTCTCCCGTCGCCGGATCGTAGCGGAACATGCGCAAAGGCAGAGCGGAGCTTCCATAAATTTTGGCATCCGGCCCCTTATGCACCATCCACATCATGAGTCCCCCGGATTCGTATTGGAGGGGATAAGCCGCCTGGTTTCCTTCCTGATCCGCAAGGGTCACATGAGTATTCGTAACGGAAACGACCTTCCGCCCACCGGACAACTGAAGCTCCGGAGCAGCGCCGCGTTGCTCTACTCGGATCAGCCCATTTCCGACCACCTGGTACAGATCCTCGCTTTTTGGAGCTTTCACGAATATGTTGCCTTGTGCATCCTGCGTCATTTCCGGGAAGCCTGTAATCGCTTCCGGATAGGGGATGACCGACATCCCATTCGATTCCGGGTCGTAAATGCCAAGCTTCATCTGCTTGCTCCCAAGCGCAGCTATCACTTTCCCATCGTTTCGCACTCGAACGTTCCGACAGTACACGGATTCCTTGTCGAACGTTCCTAGATCCGTAACCATCTCTGTATTCAAATCTAACGCAAACAATTTCCCGCCCGGAAAGGTTCCGCCGTAGAGCTTGTCTTTCCCATCGTAGGCAAGAGACCAAATATACTCTTCCCCCGGCACGGCCTGTCCCAAATCGATCATTTCATGCTTATGAGCATCGTACCGCAGCAGATGGCCCTGGTAGTAAGTCCCCAGATATACCCTGCTTCCGACCGACGCAATGCCCCAAGCCCCTTGCTTGGCGCTAATATTCGGATTATTCTCGGCCCTGTACTGCGTCGTTTCATTCGTGTCCGCATTATATTTCAAGAGCAGCACAGAGTTTTCATATTGGGTTAGAGAGATGTAGATGCAATTCTGATTTCCACTCCCATCCTGCCCTACTACGTAACTTTGACCTAATATAGCCCCTTCTTTGACGGGCGCTCCCAAATCTTTAAACATCGTTCTCTCTCCTCTTCTGATTGCAAGATGCGATTCCTTCCCATGCATTTTACCTCAAAATCGACAGTTATCACGGTCAATACGGACATTTCTAGCAGACAATTTGTTATTTATCCTCTTTTGTCCCTAGTTTTTTATGATTTATCCGTATTCTATGCCTACAAAGGAGTAGAATGCAATTGAAATAATGAAAACGCATTCAACAATACGGAAAGGAGAAACCAGCTTTCACGATTCAAAAGAATTCAATCTATGACAGGAGGAGTACCTTATGTTCAAGAAATGGTTAGCGGCTATGATCTTGCTTGTTTCCATCCTGCCGCTGCTCCCTGCTCAAGCGGCAGATATGCTGATCCCCAATTACAGCTATGAATCCGGTATGACTTCGTGGACCCAAACCCACGGTACAGGCGGAATCACCGTTTCCACGGAACAGGCCCATACAGGTAGTAACAGTGTCAAGATCGTGGACAACTCAAGCACCGCGTCCTATGGAATCCAGAGCGAATATATGCCGGCAGTGGCAGGCAAAAGCTATTACGCTTATGCATGGTCCTATATCCTGAGCGGTAACGCTGACCTCTATATTCGATTCTTCAACAGCTCGAAAACACTGCTTGCCTCGGAGTTTGTAAGCAAGAGCACCCCCGTCGATCAATGGTCCTTTTTACAAACCAGCGGGGTTGCACCGGCAGGAACCGCTTATGTAGCCGTGCTGCTCTATAGTAATAATGGGGCAATAGGGACCACATACTGGGATGATGTATTGATCACAGAAAAGATTACAAACATAGGATCTGTCGTCCATAGTACGTCCATGCGCAGCGCTACCTTAGCGAAGGATGGCAATGGAAAAGCCGCCTTTTACCTTGGACTAAACGGAGCGACAGGCGTTCCCGCATCTATGGTTGAGGTGAACGTGAACACAGGCGCCATCCAAAAGCAAATGAGTCTCCCAGGTGCAACGTTCGCGCATTCTGCAACGACTACTATAGATAATAAAGTGTATATGGGCACCTATCCAAGCGGATATTTATATCAATTCACACCAGGTGCGGCCAGCCCTGTCAATTTAGGAAGAGCGATCTCTGACGCCACTTATATTTACGCGCTTGCTGCGAGCGATCTCCCGGGCAAAGTATACGGTGGAACGTTTCCCAATTCGGGTGTGTTCAAATACGAACCCTCCGCCGGATTCTACACGTTCTCGCCGAAACCTTTCTTCGCGGGATCCGAATACACATACGGTATTGCCTATGACGCTTCGAGAAACGTGCTGTATGCGGGTACCGGCGGAGTGAAGGCTCAAATCAGCAGGCTCGAGAACTCTGGCGGCTTGCGCCACGATAACTTACTCCCTGCCGCAATTGCGGATGCGAACACGGCCGTCGATAAGATGAGCTTCGATGGAGATAAAGTGTTCGCCCGCGTCATTCCGGAAGGCAAAGAGGTTGTGCTGGATGTGACTAAAAACCTGGATGGCAGCATTACCACCGTAGTGGATGCCCAATTCCCCATCGGTTCTTATGGGGTCTCACCGATTATGGGCGGTAAAGTGTACTACACGTATCAAGGGCTCCGCACTTACGATGTCAATACGAAGACTACAGCACCTGTGCTCAATCCGGACAGTACCCCAGTGAATATCCCTTTTAACGGTTACGCCTGGGGGTTAGCCACCCTGGACGATCAAGTCAACTATCCTGGAGAAACGCTAGTCGCCGTGGGTCATACAGCAGGTACAATCGGACTGTTCAAATTCAATCCTACTTCCATGAAAAGCAGCAGTATGCTGCTGTCAAGTCTCCCAGGAGTACCTGTGGATATTAGCTCACTTGGATCAGCAGGGCCGGATCAGAAAATATATGCCGGCGGTTTCCTTTCCGGCGGCGTAGGCGAATATACTCCCATGCGCAGCGATCTGAACAAGATGTTCTACGGCCTTCCGCAGATGGAAGGGATGGTGTCCCAAGGCAACACCCTGTATATGGGCGGTTATCCCAATGCCAGAATTTATAAGAACGATATGACCCAGCCATGGGCACCGTCGCTGGTTGTCGATATCGGGGCGACCGATTTGCAAGAACGACCCTTCGGGATGGCACAAGGCGATAATAAGGTGTTCATCGGAACAGTAGCCGCATCGGGACATTTGGAGGGCGCTCTGTCGATCTATGACAGCATCACAGGCACCACGCAAATCTACCGAGATATCGTTCCTAATCAGAGCATCGTATCGGTTGCCTATTATAACGGGTATGTTTATGCAGGATCTACCATTGGAGGAGGTAAGAATACGACCCCAACGGCGACAGAAGCGAAGCTGGTCAAGCTGAATGTCGCAACAGGGACGTACACGACCTATTCCATGCCGGTTTCCTCCCAAGGAATTACCGCGCTTACTGTTGGACCTGACAATAAAATATGGGGATTGTCGGAAGGCTACGTGTTCGCCTTCAACCCGACTACGAACGCTTTCGATTATCATGTGCAGCATTTTACAGACGTGAATTATTCCACCTCAAGTCAAATTACGCAAGATGGCTCTTTAGTTCAAGGAAGGCCAGGCAGCAATCTGATCTTCGGGACGATCAAAAACCATCTCTTCCAAATCAATACCTCAACGACAACGGTTACTAATCTATACAACGGAGTAAATGACTTCAGAAATGCAACTAGAGACGGCTATGGCAACATCTATTTTAGAATGAATAACAGTCTATTCCGTTGGGCCTATTAGCCTGAGCTTTCTCTTTCCCTTCATAACTCAAGGACCTTTGGAGCGACAGCTCCAAAGGTCCTTGAGGGTTATCCTCAACCAGTCGGACTCTCGGCGATATCGGCCACGGTGAACGTAATCCGCATGATCGCCGGATTCTCCCCGGTATGCCGGACGGCGCGTTGCTGCGCCTCCAACAAGTCGAAATATTTGTAGTAAATCTCCGCCTCCTCCAGAGAGGCCACGGCGAAGGGCGCTTCTTCGATAAAATAGCGGGCGTCGGCGAATTTCAGCACATGGGCGGTTTTCGTTCTAGGCATGTTCCGATCTCCTTAACATCAGTCTACGTGCTTCAATTATCGCACCCGCCACACCGGAATTCAAACCTGCCTTGCAACCTCCCCGCATGGCCAAGCGTACTAAGTATGATAAAGTTCCCAATGAATCCCACTCGCAAGTTCTTAAGAAAATCTTCATGTTTTCCCTACATCCTTTTTAAGCCCCGCGCTGTAAAATGATGGGTACCATACATACCGGTTGCCCAAAACGGAGGTTGTTGTGTGCTAGAAGTAGAACAGCTGTCCCACTCGTTTCTGAACGGAGCGGAGCCCACGCTGGTGCTGGACGGGATCGACTTCCGGGTCGATACCGGCGAGATGGTGGCCCTGCTCGGCAGCTCCGGCTCCGGCAAGTCCACCCTGCTCAACCTGATGGCCGGCTTGATGAAGCCGACGCGGGGGAGCATCCGCATTGCCGGGCACGCCATCGAGAAGATGAACGAGAACAAGCTCGCGGTGTTCCGCCGGACGCATATCGGCTTCATCTTCCAATCCTACGAGCTGATCCCCCATCTAACCGTCCGGGAGAACGTCGAGCTGCCGCTCGTCTTCCTCGGGGTGAAGGGCAAGGAGCGGCGGGTGAGAGCGATGGCGCTGCTCACCCGTGTCGGACTCGGCCAGAAGACGGAGCTCTTTCCCTCCCAGCTGTCCGGGGGCCAGCAGCAGCGCGTCAGCATCGCTCGCTCGCTGATCGGCGACCCGGCTGTCGTCTTCGCGGACGAGCCAACCGGCAACCTGGACACGAAGACCGAGTCCGAGATCATCGATCTGCTGACGGAGCTGAACGTGAACCACGGCACGACCTTCGTCATCGTCACCCACGAGCATGAGGTCGCCCGGCGGACGAAGCGAATCATCCAGCTGCGGGACGGCCGGCTCGTCGAGCCGGAGAGGCCGGAGCCACAGCCGGAGCCCCTGCAGGAACAGGCGGGTGTCGGCACATGAGACTGCGCGATTACATTACGATCGGCTGGGATCAGCTGCGCCGCCGCAAGGTCGTCACCCTGCTCTGCGTCATGGGCATCGCCATCGGCTCCGCCTCGATCATCGTGGCGCTCGCGTTCGGCGAATCGATCGCCCACTACAGCCAGCAGCAGATGAGCCGCTATCTCAAGACGGATGAGATTACGATCATGCGGTCGGGCGAGCGCGTGAAATCCACGATCGGCGGGCCAGCGGTCGACCTGAACGCGATTACCGATCAGAAGCTCTCCCTCATCCGAGCGCTCCCTCACGTGAAGTCCGTGGCCAGCTACAGCCCCATGGGCATGGTGGAGTTCGTCGTCGACTCGACCAAGTCCGGCCGCCTCGACTTGCTCGCCACCGATCTGACTACGTTGTCGGACTTCGGCATGGAGGTGCAGCAAGGAACACTCGCCGACATGGACAACGCGATCGTGCTTACATACTCGGCCACGGTTGGGCTGCGGGATACCCGGACCGCCCAGATGGACGATGCCGAACGTGCTCGTCTCGCCCAGGAAGGGAAGCGAGATACGTCTCCCCTCATCTCTTACCCTCTGTACCAGAAGCAGCTGCGTCTTGTGCAGACCATTCCGCTCGCCGACGGCACGTCCAAGAAGTTCGAGTACTCCGTCCGCGTCATCGCGATAGAGAAGATGCCCGCGAATGCGAGCGACGACGCGATCCGCTATTCGCCGAAGCTCGCCTACGTCAGCCCGAGCTTGGCCCGGCAGTTCAAGGATGCGGCCAGCTCGGTGCCGAATCCGGCGGGAGGCATGGCCGAGCAGGACTTCTTCAACCAAGTGAAGGTGAAGGTCGATTCGGTCGAGGCCGTCGCGGACACGGAGAAAATGATCAAGTCGCTCAAGCTGCAGACGATGTCCAACCTGAGCCAACAGGAGAGCTTCGCCAAGGAGTTCGCGATCGTGCGCATCATCTTCGGCGGCGCCGGGCTGTTCATCCTGTTCGTCGCCTCCATCTCGATCGTCGTGGCGATGACGATGTCGACCCACCAGCGGCGGCGTCAGATCGGCATCATGAAAGTGCTGGGCGCGAACCTGGCGCAGATCCGCAACATGTTCGTGTGCGAATCCGCCCTGCTCGGTGTCCTAGGCGGGGTGGTCGGCATCTGCCTCGCTTACTGGGTCATCTGGGGCATCAACATCCTGGTCATCCAGTTTTCCGGCACGCGGCCCGGCCAAGATCCCGAGATTCTGTTCATCAGCTTGTGGATCCTGCCGCTCGGGATGTTCTTCGCCCTGCTGACCGGGATCTTGTCCGGCATCCTGCCGGCGATCAAGGCATCGCGCACCGACGCGCTGACGGCCATCAAACGAGAATAGCGAAGGAGTGCGGGAGATGAAGAAGAGAAGAACATGGCTGTATCTCACCCTGGGCGTCCTCTTCCTGGCGGTCAGCGCCTTCTTGTATATGCAGAGTCACCCTAAAACCCCGACCCAGACTATGGGGGCGGTTCCGGGCAATACGATCCAGTTCCAGGTGACGCAGGAGGATATGTCCAGCCGCGTCGAGGTGAAGGGCAAGTCATCTTATGTGAAGGAGACGATCGTCTACGCGCCCTTCTCGGCCAAGGTGACGCAATGGAATGTGAACGACGGGGCTCAGGTGAACAAGGGCGACCTGCTCTACACGCTGGAAGACAAGCCGCTCAAGAGCGCGATCGAGCAGCAGTCCGCCGAGCTGCGCAAACAGGATCTGGAGGCGAAGCTGAAGCTGGCCGAACAGGCGGCTACGGCTTCGGCGGGCAAGACGCTGGCCTCGAACGATGCCGAGGCGCTGCAGCAATACGCGCAGGCGAGCAGCCGCGACGTGCAGACGGAGCTCGAGCGCCTGAACCGCTCGATGGCGGAGTCCGAGCTGCAGCAGAAGCAAGAGCAGCTCGCCAAGGCGGTACAGACGGCGCCGGAGTCCGGTATTTTCCTGCTCGCCAGTACAACGAAGCCGCAGCTGCTGCAGGAAGGCGCGCCGGTCGGCAAGATCGTCGACGTCTCCAAGCTGCAGATGACGACGTCGGTCGGCGAGTACGACGTGTTCCGGATACAGCCGGGCATGCCGGTCGAAGTCAACATCGAGGCGATGAAGGAAACGAAGCTGGCCGGCAAGGTCGAACGGGTGTCCCAGTTCCCGAAGGCCGCCGGCGCCGGGACCAATGCCGACACGGCGGCGGCGCAGTTCGAGATCGTTATCTCGCTCGACGCCAATGCGAAGCTGATCGCGGGGCTGAGCTTGACCGCCTCGATCCAGACCGAGACGCGCCAGGGCGCCATCACCGTCCCGACCATCGCCGTTCAGCGTGACAAAGATGGCACCTTCGTCATGGTCCAGACCGAGTCGGGCTTGCAGAAGAGAACGATCAAGATCGGGCTGGAGACGCCGGATAAGACCGAGGTGCTGGAAGGGTTGAAGGTCGGCGAGACGGTCGTGCTTCAATAAAGGGACGCCACCGCGGGCAGGGGACAACTGCAAACCCTGAATAGCGGTGGCGTTTATTTACGTATATTTTGCCGGAAATAAAGAAACACAAGGGAATGAGGCCTTTTTGCCCGTTATGTCTAATGTCTAGATTGTTGGAGGAATACTGATGATTAAAGCCGCCCAGCAGTGGAACGAACGCTTCAAGCAGCTGATCGCGAACAACCGGTTCGTGCTCGCACTCTTGGTGTTGCTGTTAACCGGGTTAACCATTCTGGTGTTTACGCGCATTTCGTTTATTTTCACCCCCGCGCTTGTCATTCTTAAGACGGTCCTGTTCCCGTTCGTGCTGACCGGCGTGGCGTATTATTTGCTGAATCCGTTCATCGACTACTTGGAGCGGGGCGGCGTCCGGCGCGTCTACTCGATCTTGTTCCTGTATATCTTCATCCTGGCCTTTCTTACGCTGCTCATCCTGATCGTCATCCCTCTCATTCGGGAGCAAATTCAGGCTTTCGCGGCCAACTTCCCGCGCTATAGCGAGCAGATCACCGGCCAGATCGACCGCTGGATGGGCAGCAGCCTCCTCGATCAGCTGCAGGAGACGATCGACTTCAATCTCAATGACTTCACGAGCAAGCTGTCGGAGTCCCTTACCAAGGTGCTGAATAATACATGGATGAGCATTGCCGCCGTCGTGGGCGCGATCACCGAGATTGTCCTGACGATCGTGACGGTCCCGTTCATTTTGTTCTACTTGCTAAAAGACGGGCGTAAGCTCCCCCACTATCTGCTGCATTTCGTGCCCACCGCCTGGCGGGAGCCTACGTACCGCGTCCTGACCGAGATGAACGGCCAGATCAGCTCCTACATCCGGGGGCAGATCTTCGTCAGCTTTTGTATCGGCGCCCTGCTGTACATCGGGTACCTGATCATTGGCCTGGATTATTCGCTCATTCTGGCGATCTTCGCCGCGTGTACGGCCATCGTGCCTTATCTGGGCCCGGCGATCGCCATCACGCCTGCGCTCATCGTCGCGATCGTGACCTCTCCCTTCATGCTGCTGAAGATGGTCATCGTCTGGACGCTCGTGCAGCTAGTGGAGGGCAAGTTCATCTCGCCGCAAATTATGGGGAAGTCGCTTCACATCCACCCGATTACGATCATCTTCGTCATCCTGGCCGCCGGCAGGCTATTCGGGGTGCTCGGCATCATCCTGGCGATCCCGGGCTACGCCGTGCTGAAGGTTATCTGCACGCACCTGTTCCGTTGGTTCCAGGCGCGCTCCGGCT